>JAGXAO010000091.1 GCA_018971565.1 Rhodospirillales bacterium | reverse complement strand
CCGTGAAGGTCACGGTCGAGGCTGGCGGCAAGAGCCAGGTTTTCGAAGTCGAGAAGGTGATCTCGGCGGTTGGCATTGTCGGCAATGTCGAGAATATCGGGCTGGAAGGCACCAAGGTGCAGGTGGATCGCACCCATGTGGTGGTGGATGGCTATGGCCAGACCGGCGAGCCGGGCGTGTATGCCATCGGCGACCTCGCCGGGCCGCCCTGGCTGGCGCATAAGGCCAGCCACGAGGCGGTTGTATGTGTTGAGAACATCGCGGGCCTGCACCCACACCCGTTCGAGACCGGCAACATCCCCGGCTGCACCTATGCCCACCCGCAAGTGGCCAGCGTGGGCCTGACCGAAGCCAAGGCCAAGGAGGCCGGGCATGAGGTGAAGGTGGGGCGCTTCCCGTTCATCGGCAACGGCAAGGCGATTGCCCTGGGCGAGCCGGAAGGGCTCGTGAAAACCGTGTTCGACGCCAAGACCGGCGAGATGCTGGGCGCGCATATGATCGGCGCGGAAGTGACCGAGATGATCCAGGGCTATGTGATCGCCCGGCAACTGGAAACCACCGAGGCCGAGCTGATGGAGACGGTGTTCCCCCACCCCACCATCTCAGAAGCCATGCACGAATCCGTGCTTGACGCTTTTGGGCGGGTCATCCACTTCTAAATGACCCGATGCCCCCGCAAGGGGGCATTTTGTTAGGTGAGCATGAGCATGGCCACACGCATCGAGATCGACCACCGGGTTCGGCATCCAGAAAAGCAGCACCGGCCGGACAACCCGATTGCCCGCAAGCCGGACTGGATTCGCGTGAAGGCGCCTACACATCCGGTCTATCACGAGACCCGTGCCTTGATGCGGGAGAAGAAGCTCACCACCGTGTGCGAGGAAGCTGCCTGCCCGAATATCGGGGAATGCTGGTCTCAGCGCCACGCCACCATGATGATCATGGGCGAGATCTGCACCCGCGCCTGCTCCTTCTGCAATGTCTCCACCGGCCTGCCCGCCGCGCTGGATGCCGATGAACCGCGCCGCGTGGCCGAGGCCGTGGCCCAGCTTGGGCTGCGCCATGTGGTAATCACCTCCGTAGACCGTGACGACGTGGCCGATGGCGGGGCGGGGCATTTCGCCGCTGTGATCGCCGCCGTGCGGCTGGCCGCGCCGGAGACTACGATCGAGATTCTCACGCCCGATTTTCTGCGTAAACCAGGTTCCATAGAAGTGGTCGCGCGCGCGAAACCGGATGTGTTCAACCATAATTTCGAGACGGTGCCACGCCTCTACCCCAGCATCCGGCCAGGAGCGCGGTATTACCAGTCCATCCGCCTGCTGGATAAGGTGAAGCAGGTTGATCCTTCGATCTTCACCAAATCCGGCCTGATGGTGGGGCTGGGGGAGAGCAAGACCGAGATTTCACAGGTGATGGACGATCTGCGCATCGCGGATGTGGATTTCATCACAATCGGGCAATATTTGCAGCCGACCGTAAAGCACGCGGCGGTGGAGAAATTCTGGACGCCGGAAGAATTCGAGGAACTGGCCGGCATGGCTCGCGCGAAAGGCTTTCTGCAAGTGGCGGCCACGCCCCTCACCCGTTCCTCCTACCATGCGGATGCAGATTTCGAAGCCTTGCGCGCGGCCCGGGCTAAGCTGCTGGCAGCCTGATTTGACGAAATATTCGCAGCAAAAAATAGTTCCCTTCACGCCCCAGCAGCTCTACGCGCTGGTGGCGGATGTGGGGAAATATCCAAAATTCCTACCCTGGTGCGTGGGGGCACGGGTGCGCAGCCACGTGAATAATCTGATGATCGCGGATTTGACGATCGGGTTCGGCCCGTTCCGGGAAAGTTTCACCAGCCGCGTGACGCTGCTGCCAGGCTCCGGCGATGGCCCCTGCGCCATCCGCGTAGAGTATGAGAACGGGCCGTTTAAATATCTGCATAACCGCTGGGACTTTGCGCCACACGGGCAAGGCTGCCTGGTAGATTTTTTCGTGGATTTCGAGTTCCGCAACATCATTCTTCAAAAGGCCATCGGGGCAGTGTTCACCGAGGCGGTACATCGCATGGTGAATGCGTTCCTGAAACGCGCCGAGGCGGTTTACGGCGAGGGCGCGTAGCCCAAAGCCTCACCAGCAACGCGGAAATGCGTCCACAAATCCGGGTAATGGCCAAGAGATACGGCCTCGGCCGCATCAGGATAGGTAAAGGCGTAAAAAAGCGGGTCGAAGACCCGAAAAAGCCGCTGCATTCTTTCATCCACGGTAAGGCAATGGTTGAGGGCCGTCTGCCGTAGGGCCCGCACTTCATGCGCCACGTCCGGGTTGGCGGCCAGATAAGCGGTGCTGTCGAAACCCTTCACGGGCACCATGCCCCTGCCAAGCTTGCGTGAACGCAACAATATCTCGCGCAATTCCTCCACTTCGGCAGGGCGCGTATGCCGCGCGATGGTTTCCTGCATCAACAGAAAACGCGTGATGTTCTCGTACGGATTGACCGCCTTGACCGGTGGCAGCAGCATGAAGCGATAGGCAGGCTCATCCAGTGGGGTGAGAATGAAGTCCGGATGCTGGATGGGGTGGAACATGCCTCCTACCGGCATATAGATACGCTCTGCCTCTCCCAGCCAGGCCGCCAGCCAGGCGAAGGTTGAGATGCTGAGCGCGATATTGGCGGAGCGGCGCAGCACCTCGAAGTCATGATTCTGATCGGTTCCAGGAATAAAACGCGCTTTTGGGAAGGCTGCACGCAGCCCTGTTGAATAGGGATCGTCGCCGAGCTGGCCAAAAAACACAAGATCGAGCCCCGTCTCCTCTTGCAGCCTGGCGTAATAGCCGGGCGGTAGCGGAACATAGTCGGGGTGGACGACGCGCAATATCTCCGCCGCGCGCACACTGCAAACCAACTCGTGCCGCCCAAACCCACGCGCATCCGCCTGGCCAAGCGTGGGCGGAAAAAGCGCACGGCATTGCTCACGCGGCGGAAAATGGTCCAGATGAAAGGCATAGCCTTCAACACAGACGGCATCCACCACATCGCGCCGCAGGCAATCCGCAAGGCCCTCAACATCTATGTGAAAGCGGGTGCCTGTGCCCGCACTCGCCCAGGCCGGTGGGCGCGGCGCTGGTTCAACCCGGCCCCACATATCCAGATGGATATTGCGTACCTCCGCCCCAGGCACGCGCGCGGCAATGCTGGTGGCGGTGAGAAACTGCATGGCACGGTTGCCGATATTGCCCAGATGGTTGATCCAGACCTGCTTGGCCCCTTGCCCTTTAGGCACGCTGATAGCTTCGCCCCCTGCGACCGCTGCGCTGAGACGATGGACCAAGGTCTCAGGCGGGAATGGTAGAATAGCCGAGAGCTTGGCGGCGTGCCCGCCGAATTTGAGACGAAATTCGCCCAGCCCGGCTGGAACGGGAGGCCGCCCTTCCACAGACCAGAAACGCGCCAAAATCTCGCGTAGCATCTGCGCATCCCGTGGGCGCAGGGGCAGGAACTGCTCCCAGTCACGCGCCACCTTAGCGCCAAGCTCCAGAGAGCCATCGGGCTTGGCGCTTAGAAACAGCCCGTCATGAAAGAATTGTACACAACCCTCAACGGCGCCCTCACCAGGCGTTAGTTCCGCGAGCAGCGTATTTTGCAGGGCTTCGGGCTGATGCGCCAGAACAAAACCGAAGCCGCCACTCTCCGGCTTCGGCTCCAGACCCACAGGCAGGTGCCAAGGGGCCAAATTTTCCAGCCCTTGATGAACCACACGGTTTGCCCTGGTATCAAGGCAGATGAGGGTGCCAAACCAGGTAAGCAGCGCGATGCCCGGCAAAGGCGGCCCGGGGCGGTTCTGGTTCAACGTCATGCGGCCCGCACGCTAATTCATCGGCGATGGAACGTCCATGCTTTCATCCTTCACCACCCAGACCAGCTTATGATGATCGAAAGACCGGGGCATATCTGGTTTGATGATATGAAAATAAGGTGAAATATCGAAATCCCGTGGAGTGAACAGCCCGGTATCGCGAATGTGGAAAATTTCCCGCACTCTGGCGTTGGCCGCGCGCTCGGCCGGTGGCGAGGGCGGAGGCTCCGGCAAAATGGGATAACCGGCCTGTTGAAAAGCTTCCGCGATGAGTGTGGAGCAGATAGCGCGGCTGGGGTCTGCCGAGCCTAGCGCAATGGCGCGGCGGCGCCAGGAACGCGGCATGGGAATCGGCAGCATATAGCGTGCCAAGTCGAACACGTGCCTCAAATCATATTGCACGCCAATACGGGTTTCGGCATGGGCAATGATCTTATCCGCATCCTCCGGCGTCATGCTGATCGGGCGGCAAACGCGAATATGATACGGCGCCAGCTCAGCCAAGGGAAAACGCCTCACGCCCAACAGCACATCAGCCTCAACGCACATGCCGCCTCCCGCATACAGCACGGCGTGCGACCATGTGGATTGGGTAAGATATTTGATGACGGCGCTGATGCGCAGATTGCCCTCCACCAGAATCACATCGGCCTTGTGCAGCAGCTTTTCCAGAGATGAGATATCCACCGGCAGAGCTGGCGGCATAACCAGCTCCTGGGTAAGAAAATCAGCGATCCAGCGGCCCAATATCCGGCGGAAGCGGTTCATAATCTTCTCTTTTTTCTTCCTGTGCTTATTTACGCCTTTTTGCGGAGTTTTACAGGCTTTTGCGCCAGCAGGGGGCTAAGGAATTTGCCGGTATAGCTGCCCGGCGTGGCCGCAATCTGCTCCGGTGTGCCGGCGGCGATCACACGCCCGCCTCCTGCCCCGCCTTCCGGGCCGATATCGATGATGTGATCGGCGGTTTTGATGACTTCCAGATTATGCTCGATGACGATGATGGTGTTACCCGCATCCACCAGCGCGTGCAGCACCTCCAGCAGCTTGCGGATATCCTCGAAATGCAGACCCGTTGTGGGTTCGTCCAGAATATACAGCGTGCGGCCGGTGGCGCGGCGGGCCAGCTCCTTCGCCAGTTTTATGCGCTGCGCCTCGCCGCCCGAAAGCGTGGTGGCCTGCTGGCCGAGTTTTATATAGCCCAGCCCCACCCGGGCAAGAATGCTGAGCCGGTCATGGATCTTCGGCACGGCGGAGAAGAACACCAACGCCTCATCCACGGACATATCCAGTACATCGGCGATGGATTTGCCACGGAACTTCACCTCCAGCGTTTCGCGGTTATAGCGCTTGCCCTTGCAGGTATCGCAGGTCACGAACACATCCGGCAGGAAGTGCATCTCTATCTTCAGCACACCATCGCCCTGGCAGGCCTCGCAGCGCCCGCCTTTCACGTTGAAGGAAAAACGCCCGGGTTTGTAACCACGCACCCGCGCCTCCGGCATTTCGGCAAACCAGTCGCGAATGGGTGCGAAGAGGTCGGTATATGTCGCGGGATTGGAACGTGGGGTGCGGCCGATGGGGGACTGGTCGATGTCGATGATTTTGTCGAGCTGCTCCATACCGTCGATCTTCTCAAACGGGGCGGGCACCTGGCCTGAGCCCATCAGCCGGCGGGAGAGCGCTTTGTATAACGTGTCCACCACCAGGGTGGATTTGCCGCCGCCGGAAACGCCGGTGACGCAGGTGAACAGCCCAAGCGGAAATTCCGCCGTGACATCCTTGAGATTATTGCCGCGTGCACCTACGAGTTTGACAACGCGGTTTTTCTGCACCGGGCGGCGTATCGGCACGGGAATGGCGCGGCGGCCGGAGAGATAATCCCCCGTGATGGATTTGGGGTTGGCGGCGACCTGCGCCGGCAACCCCTGCGCCACCACATGCCCGCCCGCAACACCAGCGCCCGGCCCCATATCGATAAGATGGTCAGCGGCGCGGATGGCATCCTCATCATGTTCCACAACCAGAACGGTGTTGCCGAGGTTTTTTAACCGTTCGAGCGTGCCCAAGAGCCGCTCATTGTCGCGCTGATGCAAGCCGATGGAGGGTTCGTCCAGCACATAAAGCACGCCGGTGAGGCCGGAGCCGATTTGGCTGGCCAGGCGGATGCGCTGGCTCTCCCCGCCGGAAAGTGTGGCGGAGCCGCGCGCCAAAGTGAGGTAGTTTAAGCCCACATCGAGCAGGAATTGCAGCCGCTCTTCAATCTCCTTCAGGATTCTCCTGGCAATTTCAAGCCGCTGCGGGGTAAGCGTGGCCGCCACTTTGCCGAACCAGTCCCGTGCCTTGTCGATGGAGAGCTCCGCCACCTCGGCAAGGTTTTTCTCCGCCACCTTCACCGCCAGCGCCTCTGGCTTCAGCCGTGCACCATGGCAGGTGCCGCAAGGGCGTTCAGCGTGGTAGCGGGAAAGTTCCTCTCGAGTCCAGGCGGAATCGGTTTCCTTGTAGCGGCGTTCAAGGTTTTTGATGACACCCTCGAACGGCTTGGTGACGTTATAGGCGCGCGCGCTGTCCTTATAGGTGAATTTGATATCTTCCTTGCCAGAACCATACAGAAACACACCTCGGATTTCCTCCGGCACATCCTCCCAGGCGGTATTCAGCTTCACGCCATAATGCTTGGCGATGGCGGCGATGGTCTGGTCGTAATAGGGCGATTGCGCGCCGGCCCAAGGGGCAATGGCGTTGTCATCCAGCGCGCGCTGCTCATCCGGCACCACCAGATGCGGGTCGAAATAAATCTCATGGCCCAGCCCGTCACAAGCCGGGCAAGCGCCGTGGGGGGAGTTGAAGGAGAACAGGCGCGGCTCGATCTCCTCGATGGTGAAACCGGAAACCGGGCAGGCGAAGCGGGAGGAGAATACCGTGTGCTCACGGCTGTCGGCGTTTTCCGCGTAAACAATTCCATCCGCCAGCCCCAAAGCGGTCTCAAAGCTATCCGCCAGGCGCTGCTCCAGACCTGGCTTCACCACCAGCCGGTCCACTACCAGTTCAATATCGTGCTTCAGGGTCTTTTTTAGGCTGGGAGCCTGGTCGATCTCGTAAACCGTACCGTCGATCTTCGCACGGGTGAAGCCCTTGCGCTGAAACTCCGCCAGCTCCTTCTTGTATTCGCCCTTGCGGCCGCGAATCACCGGGGCGAGCAGCAACAGGCGCGTGCCCTCTTGCATCGCCATCACCCGGTCCACCATCTGGCTCACCGTCTGTGCCTCAATCGGCAGGCCGGTTGCGGGTGAATAAGGCACGCCCGCCCGCGCCCAGAGCAGGCGCATATAGTCATGAATTTCGGTAACCGTGCCGACAGTGGAGCGCGGGTTTTTTGATGTGGTTTTCTGCTCGATCGAGATGGCCGGGGAAAGACCCTCTATGCTGTCCACATCCGGCTTGCCCATTAGCTCCAGAAACTGCCGCGCATAAGCCGAAAGGCTCTCCACATAGCGGCGCTGGCCCTCGGCATAGATGGTGTCAAACGCCAGCGAGGATTTGCCGGAACCCGACAGGCCGGTGATGACGGTGAGCTGCTCACGCGGGATCTGGATATCGATATTTTTGAGGTTATGCTCGCGCGCGCCCCGCACGGTAATAAACCCCGCGCCCTTCTGCTCAACCGCCATGATTTATCCCGGGTGTTCGTGATACGTTCTTGCAAGATAGGGGCAGAGCGCCCATAAAGCAACGCTGGTCTAGGCCGGCCGGATGCGCTATCCTGGAAGGCAATTTTGAGTTGTAGAGGTTGGTATGGCTGGCAGCGTAAACAAGGTGACGATTGTGGGCAATCTGGGACGCGACCCGGAAATCCGTAATACGCAATCCGGCATGAAGATCGTGAATCTGGCGGTCGCGACATCCGAAACCTGGAACGACAAGGCCAGTGGCGAGCGCAAAGAACAGACCGAGTGGCACCGCGTCGTCATCATGAATGACCGCCTGGCCGATGTGGCGGAGAAATATCTCCGCAAGGGCTCCAAACTCTATATCGAAGGTAAACTGCAAACCCGCAA
>JAGXAO010000166.1 GCA_018971565.1 Rhodospirillales bacterium | reverse complement strand
GATTCCAGCAGGCGCAGGGCGGTGGTGCCGATGGGGATGATGCGCTGGCCTGCCGCCTTGGCTGCATTGATGCGCTGGGCGGTCTCTTCGGTGATGTAGCCGCGCTCGGCGTGCATTTTGTGATTCTCGATGGTTTCCACCCGCACCGGCAGGAAGGTGCCGGCGCCGACATGCAGGGTGACTTTCGCCATCTCGATGCCGCGCGCGGCCAAGGCGTCCAGAAGGTCAGGCGTGAAATGCAGCCCGGCGGTGGGGGCGGCGACGGCACCCTCGTGCGCGGCGAAGAGGGTTTGGTAGTCGGTTCTGTCCTGCTCGGTAATGCCCGCCGGCCTGGCGATGTAAGGCGGCAGCGCCAGCGCGCCGGAACGCTCCAGCGCGGCGTGGAAATCATCCGCAGTGAAGCGCAGAATGGCGGCACCGCCTGCTTCCATCTCCATCACTTCGGCGGAGAAGGCGGGGTCGATCACCAGATTATCGCCCTGCTTCACGCGCTTGGAATTGCGCAGCAGCACATGCCAGCTGCCGTCATCCAGCCGCCGGTCCAGCGTGATGCCGATTTTTGCCTCGCCGCGTCTGGCGGTGAGTTGCGCGGGGATCACCTTGGTATCGTTCACCACTAGCAGATCATCCGGGCGCAGCAGGGCGGGGAGGTCGCGCACGATGTGGTTGTGCAGCCCATCCGCCGCTACGTGCAGCAGCCGGGCGGAGTCACGCGGGCGGGCGGGCGCGGTGGCGATCAGCTCCGGCGGCAGGTCATAGCCGAACTCTGAAAGCTGCATCAGGCGCCGAGGTAGGAGGCGAGCTCGATGAGGTTGCCGTCCGGGTCGCGGCAATAGACGGACATGATATCCCCCAATGCGCCTATGCGGGTGACGGGACCGCGCTCGATGGCGACGCCGCAGCCATGTAAATGCCCCACCACATCCTCCGGGCCAACCGCCACCACAAAGCAGAGGTCCAGCGTGCCGGGCCCAGCGGTTTGCGCATGCGGGACAACCTCGTGCCCAAGCTCGTGCAGATTGATCTTCTGCGCGCCGAAGCGCAGCGCAGTGCGGTTTTTGCCGCCATATTCCTCGCGCTCCATGCCCAGAACGCGCTGATACCAGCCTGCGGTGACGTTCAGGTCCCGGCAGACCAGCACCACATGATCAATACGGTCGACAGTGAATTTCATGGTTCAGGCGAGGTCCGCAAAGAAGTCGTTGCCCTTGTCGTCCACCACGATGAAGGCCGGGAAATCCTTCACCACGATTTTCCATACGGCTTCCATGCCGAGCTCCGGATATTCCAGCACCTCGGTTTTGGTGATGTTGTTCTGCGCCAGCACGGCTGCCGGGCCGCCGATGGAGCCAAGATAGAAACCGCCATGCTTGGCGCAGGCTTTTGTCACGGAATCGGAGCGGTTGCCCTTGGCGAGCATCACCATGGAGCCGCCCGCCGCCTGGAAGGCATCCACGTAGGAATCCATGCGCCCGGCGGTGGTGGGGCCGAAGCTGCCTGTTGCCATGCCCTCCGGCGTTTTCGCGGGGCCGGCGTAGTAAAC
>JAGXAO010000010.1 GCA_018971565.1 Rhodospirillales bacterium | reverse complement strand
AGGCCGAGCAGCAACCCGACAATCGGCGCGAAGGCAAACACCATGATCGTGTCATTAAGGGCAACCTGTGAAAGCGTGAACAGCGGATCACCGTTCGAGAGGCGGCTCCAGACAAATACCATGGCCGTGCACGGAGCCGCTGCCAACAGGATAAGCCCCGCTATGTAGCTGTTAATCTGCTCCGGCGGCAGCAACGGACGGAACAAATGCCCGATAAAGAGCGAAGCCAGCAGTGTCATGGAAAAGGGCTTGACCAGCCAGTTGACGAACAGCGTGACGCCGATGCCGCGGACATGCTGTTTGACCTCGTGCAACGCCCCGAAATCAACCTTCACCAGCATCGGGATGATCATCACCCAGATCAGCAGCCCGACAGGAAGATTGACCTGGGCGATTTCCATACGGCCAAGTGCCTGGAATAATCCAGGAGCCATCTGCCCCGCCAAAATTCCAGCGATAATGCACAAGAAAACCCAGACGGTTAGAAAACGCTCGAAAACGCTCATTCTCGTCCCGGCTGATGCGTTGACGGTGGCCTCGCATTGAATGGACATTGCCAGCCTCTTACAGTTTTAGGGTTTGACGAACGGCAGGCACCAAGCGGGCACGGATGTCATCGCGTACCTGGATAAAACGCTCCAGTGGTTCGCCGTGCGGGTCGTGAAACGCGATATGAATTTTCGGGATCGGGCGCGGAAAAACCGGGCAGGTCTCCTTGGCATTATCGCAGACTGTCACGAGAAGATCGATCTCTTCGTGTATGACTGCGCTGATATCCTTTGGGTACAAACCATCGGCCGATAGTCCGGCTAGTTTCAACGCCTCCAGCGCGCTACCGGCAACCTCTGGCTGCGGGCGTGTGCCGGCAGAGAGCACGCGCACCGCACTTCCCAGTTCATGACGGAGAAGCGCTTCCGCCATTTGTGAACGGCAGGAATTTCCGGTGCAAAGAATTAGAACTGTTTTTTGCGCTGTCATGTTCTACTTTCTTGAAGAATGGCATCACGCCGCTTGGCGGATAGAATATCGAGAACGGTTTCGGGCGGTCGGCATAATTTTACGCCCAGGGGCGTCACCACGATCGGCCGATTGATGAGGATTGGATGTGCCATCATGGCATCAATCAGTTCCTCATCGGAAAGTGCGGGATTGTCGAGCCTAAGCTGGTCGTAGGGCGTACCGTTGCGCCGGAGTAGGTCTCGCACTGGCCCACCCATCCGTTGAATGAGATTCACCAACTCCATCCGGCTGGGTGGGTTTTTCAGATATTCTATGATGATCGGCTCCTCACCGCGCTCGCGGATCAGGCCGAGTACATTTCGTGATGTCCCGCAATCGGGGTTATGATAGATTGTAATGCTCATGATCGGGCTCCTTTATGATTTCAGGTTCCATGCGGCACAAAAAGTTGAGGGGCGCGCCGTGAAGATATGGACGCGGTCAGCGAATTAGATTCTGAGTTGGGAGACCAGCCCCGCTAAGGCATCAGGCTGGGCGGTGCGCTTCGGAGTCATGCTGGTTTCTGTGACTTTGGTTTCACGAAATTTGTGCCATCGCATAAACCGGCAGCGCAGGTGGTGGCGTCACCCTGGCAGCAATTTTCTGTAAGGTAGGCCAGCAAGGCATTCATGCTGGTGAATTCAGCCGAATAAATCAACGACCGGCTTTCGCGCTGAAAGCTCACCAGCCCGGCATGACGCAGCTCCTTCAAATGAAACGAAAGCGTGGCAGGGGGTAAGCCCAAACATTCCGCCAACTGCCCGGCCGCCAAACCATCAGGGCCCGCCCGCACAAGCAGACGAAAAATATCCAGGCGCGCTTCCTGGGCCAACGCGGACAGGGCGGCAATGGCGTTCTGTTTATCCATATTTTTAATATTATGGAATTATAGATTAATGTCAAATTACCTTATTTTCTGCCTAAGGCCGAGGCACTTGGCTTGTGCAGGTTAGGCAGCCGCTTTTATGCCGTATAAATCGCGATCTGTTTGGCTGAAATCGTCTGTTCTATGTCCGAAAAGGCCCGCTCTATACCATTGCGAGCGGTACGAAGTTTCGAAACTATAGGTGCCCTGGCTACAGGAGACCTTACACAATGAGTAAATTGCCTGCTACCATCATCACGGGTTTTCTGGGTGCCGGAAAAACGACGCTATTAAACCGGATCCTGACATCACGGCACGGGGAAAAAATTGCCGTCATCGTTAATGAATTTGGCGAGATCGGCATCGATGGGCAGCTTGTAATTGGCACCGATGAGTCGATTGTTGAACTTAGCAACGGCTGCATATGTTGTACCGTGCGGCAGGATCTGATTGCCGCTGTCGCCCGCATTCTTGACTCGGACCGCCATGTAGACCGGTTTATCATAGAAACAACCGGCCTTGCCGACCCCGCGCCAATTATTCAATCGTTCATGCTGGACGAAATTATCCGCGCGCGGCTCAAACTAGATGCCATTGTTACTGTGGTTGATGCCGAACATCTTATGCTGGAGTTAGAACACGAAGAAGCCCGCGAGCAGATCGCCTTCGCGGACATCCTGCTTCTGAACAAGATCGACCGAGCGCCTGGGCAGGCTCAGGCAATCGAACGCAGGCTGCGTGAACTTACCCCGCTTGCCGATATTCATAAAACAGAAAGATGTGATATCGATCTGAATTTGATTTTGGATATGAATAGATTTGACCTTCGGAACGCAGTTCGAATAGACCCAGAAATTTTGAATGATTCCACTCATGAGCACGACCCTGGAATCACCAGCGTTGGCATTCGCGCGATGGGAGCGATTAGCGGAGACCGGCTAAATGCCTGGCTGAACAGCTTGGTGCAAACACAAGGCCAGGATCTGTTGCGCTATAAGGGCATCCTTCAGCTTCAGGATGAACCACGCCGCTTTGTTTTTCATGGTGTGCACATGACCTATGAAGGTGCTCCCGGCAAGGTTTGGGCGCATGGAGAGACGCGTATAAACGAACTCATCTTTATTGGCCGCAATCTCGACGCCGCTGCTTTAACCAGCGGCTTTGCAGCTTGCCTGACTGAATGCTCTTCTTTGGTTGCGTGAACCATATCTTATCATCACTTGCCTTTAAAGCCGGAGAAAATTCCATGAAACTTCAACATTACCTTGGTGGGCTGGAAGGTCTAGGGCCGGTCGATTTCGAAAAACGTGTTTTCGTTGAAGAATGGGAAAAGCGCATCTTTGGCATCCATGTCGCGATGATGGGCCTCAGTACGCATCTTTCTCTGCCCGCTACATCCAGTACGTTTAAATCAAAATGGACCTGGGCGGATTTACGTACTGGCGCAGAGGGTATGAACCCTTTCGACTATTTCAAATTCCGTTACTACGAAAAATGGCTAGGTGGCATCTCCAGCCATTTTATTGCCAGCGGCTATATCACCGAAGATGAACTTAGCCGCGAGACGGCAAACGTGCTCAATGGAGAATACACACAAGCGTCTGGTGGCGACACGGCCATCGACGAGCGCATAGAGAAATATCTGGTTACTGGGGACTCTGCCAGGCAGCCCGCCGCCATCACCCCGCGGTTTGCCGCCGGTGACAGAGTGGTGGTTAAAAACCCGCCTGCCACTGAACACACGCGCCTCCCTGGTTTTCTGCGCTGCAAGACCGGTATTGTCGAAACAGTCTATGACGGCGCGTACAGCTATTTTTGCAGCACGGGCGACGGCATAGGCCCCGCCATGCCGGTTTATTGCGTGAAATTCGAGCCTGATGAGCTTTGGGGCAAAATAGCGGAGCCTGGTTTCGCCATCTATGCCGATCTGTTCGACGCCTATCTCTCACCACGAGCTGCCTGATATAGCTTGTCTCCAAGGAAAATTAAGATGACCGAACGTTTCAATTACCCCCCGAACCGTGAGGCGCTAAGTGCTGCCCGCGCAAAAGCTTTGGAGACATTGCTTATTAAAAAAGGCGTGATCACCGCTGAAACCGTGGATAAAGTGCTCGGGTTTTTTGAAACAAAAATGGGCCCTTTCAATGGCGCCAAGCTTGTGGCGCGCGCATGGGTTGACCCTGCATTCAAAGTCCGCCTGATAGCCGATACCCCTGCCGCCATCGCGGAATTGGACTTCCCCGAGGGCATGGCTGGCGCCGAGGGAGAGTACATGAAGGCTGTCGCCAATGCGCCCGGTGTGCATAATCTCGTCATCTGCACGTTATGCTCCTGCTACCCTTGGCCGGTGCTGGGCCTGCCGCCATATTGGTACAAGGACCCTTCCTTCCGCGCGCGCGCGGCACGTGAGCCACGCAAAATTCTGGGCGAGTTTGGCCTTGCCTTGGGCGCTGCGACCGAGATCAAAGTGTGGGACAGCAGCGCGCAAATTCGCTGGTTCGTTATCCCGGAACGCCCGGCCGGCACAGAGCACATGACGGAAGAACAACTGGCCGGGCTGGTTACACCGGAATCAATGATGGGCGTTGCCGTCGCGAACGCTGCGTGATGCACTAACGGAGACCGGAACATGTTGACCCACTTCGAACAATATGCCGTTACGGAAATGATGGGCGATAGCGACCAGCCTCCGCGCCTGAATGGCGGGTTGTGCTTTGCTGATGAGTGGGAGCGTACGGCCTTTGGCGTCGCTCTTGCACTCGCCAAAAACGGCGCTTTTGAATGGGAAAGCTTCCGGCATAATCTCATGGCGGCGATCAGCAACTGGGAAGAGACTCACGCTCTTACCGATTCTTCCTGGAATTATTATGACCGATGGCTAGAAGCGCTGGAGAAGGTGGTCTTCGATTCCGGACTGGCAACCAGAGCGGAATTGGCGCTATTGCTGGATGCAAACGGATAACGGCGGCCCTTGAAGGAGGATTGATGCGCATCACCATCCTGGCGCCGCCTGGCGTACAATCATTGGATGTTGTTGGGCCGGCCGAGGTCTTTTGGGAAGCCGCGCGCCGCCTTGGTGATCCTGGCGCCTATGAGGTGCAGGTCATGGCGGCCAACAACGACCCAATCCGCGGAACGGGCTCCTTGCGCTTCCTGGCGGACCGTACAATCCACGACCCAGATGAGCCGATTGACACATTGCTGGTTGGCGGAGACCCAGCCTTTACCGAAATCGACCCAGCAATGACGGCCTGGCTTAGCCGCCGCGCGCCGGAAACGCGGCGCTACGGTTCCATCTGCACCGGCGTGTTTCTGTTGGCTGCCGCCGGGCTGCTCGATGGCAAGCGCGTGACAACCCACTGGGAATGCGCCGCTAAGCTCCGCCGGGACTTCCCCGCTTTGAATGTCGATGCCGACCAGATATTCATCCGCGACGGCCAGGTTTCCACTGCTGCTGGCGTAACCGCTGGCATGGATCTGGCCCTGGCCCTGGTGGAAGAAGATTACGGGCGCGAGCTTGCCCTTATCGTCGCACGCTACATGGTGATGTTTCTGAAACGCCCTGGGGGGCAGTCCCAGTTCAGTGCGCATCTCGTGGCTCAAATTGCAGAGAAAAGCCCGATCCAATCGGCTATTACCTACATATTAGAAAATCTGATGGCTGAACTTTCTGTCAGCTCACAGGCAGAGCGTGCAGGCATGAGCACACGTAATTTTGCCCGCGTTTTTGTTAAAGAGGTTGGCATGACGCCAGCGGATTTCGTGGAGGCGGCACGGCTTGACGCAGCCAGACGCTTTTTGCAAGATACCAGCTTGCCACTCCAGCGGATTGCCCAGCGTAGCGGCTTTGGCGACCTACATAATATGCGCCGCGTATTTCGCCGCAAAATTGGCATCGGACCAACTGAATACCGGACGGCCTTCCAGTCTACCTCGGTAATGCCAAAATTGACCAAAGGCGATTCTGGGGCCACACCCATAAATTGACACGACCAGGAATTTCCATGAAACAGCATCCGCGCACGTTAATTTTGCAGCCTATTTTCAACGCCGGCGGTGCCAACGTTTCCGCCAAGGTTGCCGCCATATATGCCGTTTTGTTCGTTTTGAATATTGGTGCCTGGATTTGGGCCTGGGTCTCGTTTCATGATAAACCTACCATGCTCGGCATCTCGGTGTTGGCGTATACATTTGGTCTTCGCCACGCTGTTGATGCCGACCATATCGCCGCCATCGACAATGTGACCCGCAAGCTGATGCAGGAAAAGAAGCGCCCGGTTGCCACTGGCTTCTTCTTTTCCATGGGTCATTCTCTGGTCCTGCTGATCGGCGTTGCCGCAATTGCGCTCACCGCCACCATGCTGGAGAGCCGGTTCCAACATTTCAACAACGATGCCGGTATCATCGGCACCGTCTTCTCCGCAGGATTCCTGCTTCTTATTGCGGTTGTGAATCTCATGATCGCCGTTTCCGTCTACCGTACATTCAACCATGTGCGGCGGGGCGGCGTATATATAGACGAAGATTTCGACATGCTGCTGAACAAACGTGGCGTGCTGGCGCGGCTGTTCCGCCCGCTTTTTAGCTTGGTGAACAAAAGCTGGCATATGGCGCCGCTGGGCTTTCTGTTCGGGCTAGGGTTTGATACGGCAACCGAAGTGACGTTACTTGGTATCGCCTCGACACAGGCAACGCATGGCATGTCCTTATGGCCGATATTGAGCTTCCCGCTGCTTTTCGCCGCGGGCATGTCCCTCATCGATACAACAGACGGGATTCTGATGCTTGGTGCATATGGCTGGGCTTTTGTAAAGCCGGTGCGCAAACTTTACTATAACCTAACCATCACACTTGTCTCGGTTATCGTTGCATTTGTTGTTGGCGGCATTGAGGGGCTTGGGCTTATCGGCAGCGAGCTCAATCTTACCGGCTGGTTTTGGAGCAAGGTCGGTATGCTGAACGGAAATTTTGGCTCACTCGGCTATATCATCGTCGGCATCTTCGCGATGAGCTGGATTATCTCAACCATGGTGTACCGCCTGAAGCGGTACGACGACCTTGATGTTGCCGCGTTAGATAACGTCAATTAAAATTTTCTATTCATGAAAGGCCCTCGATATCACCAGCGGAATTTAGAAATATTGTTTCCGCGGCAGCGTGGCGCGGCAGGCCGGGCATGGTGACAGTGTCACCACATAGAGCAACGATGAATCCCGCACCTGCGGAAAGCCGGATTTCCCTGATCGGCAAGGTAAATCCAGAGGGGACTCCGCGCAATGCGGGGTTGGAAGAAAAACTGTATTGGGTTTTGGCCATGCAAACTGGCAGATTGGCGAACCCGGCTTCGGTGAACGCGCGCAACTGCGCCGCCGCGCGGGATTCCAGAGTGATTCCAGTTGCGCCATATATCTCCTTAGCGATAGTAGAGATTTTTTCCTCCAACGGCATGGCATCAGGATAGAGAGGCTCGAAAGCGGTGCTGGCCTCAGCAAGTTCTGAAACGGCCTCGGCGAGCTCTATCGCCCCTTCCCCACCACGTGAAAAATGCTCGCAAGAGATCGCACGTACGCCAGATTCCGCACACACTTGCTGGATTACTTCCAGTTCCGCAGCGGTATCACCCGCGAATTGATTGATGGCGACCACGGTGTTGAGCCCGAATTTGCGCATATTGCCAACATGGCGAAGAAGATTGGCGCAACCCGCGGCCACCGCCTGCGCATCCTCCTCTCCAAGCGCGCGCAATGCCACCCCCCCGTGCATTTTGAGCGCCCGCACGGTGGCGACGATAACGCAAACAGCAGGGGCGAAGCCGCCCAGGCGGCATTTAATATCGAGGAATTTTTCAGCCCCCAAATCGGCGCCAAAGCCAGCCTCCGTCACAACAAAATCGGCCAGACCAAGCGCTGTTTGCGTGGCCAGCAGCGTGTTGCAGCCATGGGCGATATTTGCAAACGGCCCGCCATGGACAAAGGCAGGCGTGCCCTCCAGTGTTTGCACAAGGTTGGGGGCAAAAGCATCCTTCAGCAAAGCGGCCATGGCGCCGGATGCATTCAGCTCCCGCGCACGAACAAGACGTTTCGCCTTATCATGGCCGATGACAATGTCTCCCAACCGCTGTTCCAGCTCAACAAGCGAGCGAGAGAGGCAAAATATCGCCATAACCTCGCTGGCGGCAGTGATGTCAAAGCCGGTTTGGCGCACCACGCCATTACCGCTACCAAGGCCAATGACGACATCCCGCAGCGCGCGGTCGTTGAGGTCAATAACGCGGCGCCAGGCGATACTGGCGGGGTCGAGCCCGAGCGCGTTACCCCAATGGAGATGATTGTCGATCATTGCGGCGAGCAGGTTATGAGCGGCGCCAATGGCGTGCATATCGCCGGTGAAGTGCAGGTTAATCTCGTCGATTGGGGCAATCTGTGCCTGGCCGCCGCCAGTGGCGCCACCTTTGGCACCGAAGCTGGGTCCTAGGCTCGGCTCCCGCAGGCAAATGGCCGTACGATGGCCCGCCCGGCGCAGCGCATCACCCAGGCCAATGGTTGTGGTGGTTTTGCCCTCGCCTGCCGGTGTTGGGCTGATGGCGGTGACCAGGATAAGTTTGCCAACTGGCGCTGAGGCGGCCCTTGTGGCGAAATCCAACGTCACTTTGCCTTTAAAGGGACCATAGCGGTACAGGGCATTGCCTGGAATGCCCAGGCCGGCGGCAACATCTTCTATTGGTTTCAATGCTATAGGGCGAGGGGCTATGTCAGGCAAAAATGCTTTGGTCAGTGTCATGCGGCGGCTCTAGCATAGCTAGGCTACCGTATATAGCTGCCCCACCCAGGCTTGCCGCCTGCGCGCACATCGACGCGCACAAATTAAAAGAACGCGTTCAAGATGGCGTTTCAATTTTGGGTTGAGAGACGGCAAGGTAAGAACTTGGGGCGACACAAGCCTATATGTTTGCGGCGGGACAGGGCCGCCCCGTGGCCGACAAAATTCAAGACCAGAAGCCCCGCAAAATACGCGGGAATATTCCCGCGTAGATTCGTGGTTTAGTTAGATCTTCTTAAATTTGGCCGCTTCTTCAGACCCACCCGTGGCATTGCCCTTGGAATAGGAATGCGCGCCAACACCGGCCAACGCACCGCCCTGAACGATGAGGTACTCATTACGGATCGGCCTACCCTCAAAATAACATTCGAGAATTTCACGCGTACCGGCGGCATAACGGGCCTGTGCCGAGAGCGATGTTCCGGAAATATGCGGGGTCATGCCGTGATGCGGCATGGTACGCCACGGGTGATCCTGCGGCGCAGGCTGCGGGAACCACACGTCGCCGCCGTAACCGGCTAATTGACCAGATTCGAGCGCACGCGCGATTGAGTCACGGTCGCACAGCTTGCCGCGAGCGGTGTTGACCAGATAAGCGCCACGCTTGAAGGATTTGAGGGTCTGGTCGTTTATCATGTGCTCCGTTTCCGGGTGAAGCGGGCAGTTCAGCGTCACGACATCGCAGACCTTATACATGTCTTCGCGCGTGGCATGGAAAGTGAGACCCAGCTCTTTTTCCACGGCCTCCGGCAGGCGGTGCCGATCGGTATAATGCAGGTGCATCCCGAAGGGCTTCAGGCGCCGCAGTACGGCCACACCAATACGGCCAGCGGCGACGGTGCCGACATGCATACCTTCAACGTCATAGGAACGCGTGACGCAATCTGCGATGTTCCAGCCACCCTTCATTACCCACTGGTAGGAAGGAATGTAGTTACGAACCAGGCCGAGGATCGTCATCACAACATGCTCAGCGACGCTGATGGAGTTGCAATAGGTCACTTCCGCGACGGTGATGTTGCGCTCAATCGCAGCCTGTAAATCGACGTGATCGGAACCGATACCGGCGGTCAGCGCCAACTTCAGCTTGGGGGCCTTGGCAATGCGCTCCGCGGTGATATAGGCCGGGTAAAACGGCTGGGAGATCACCACTTCGGCATCAGCCAGCTCGCGTTCCAGTACGGAATCCGGGCCATCCTTGCTGGATGTTACAACCAGGGTATGGCCGTTATCTTCAAGGTATTTGCGCAGACCCAATTCGCCCGAAACGCTGCCAAGTAGCGTACCTGGCACAAAATCGATCGCTTTGGGGCTGGGAAGGGTCTGGCCGTCAGCGTACGAATCGATCTTGGGAAGATCATCCCGCGCATAAGACTTCGGATATCCATCAACGGGATCATCATAGAGCACGCATACAACTTTTGCCATGTCATCATCCTTTCATTGGTTACGGAAGACGCGTGGCAAGCAAAATCAATCAGACAACCCGCATAAACGGGGCTGCTATCGTTTCCCGTGGCAACGCATCCTCATCTGATTGCCCACGGCATCATTTTTTAGGGGCCAGTATCAGACGACGGGACAGTCACACCCAAATGTCCGGTAAATCCAATGAAACCTTTTGACGCTTTAATAGATGGTATCTATTAGAGCCCGGCGAAGCCCTGCTCGATGTCAGTTTCCATCGCAGCGGCCAAAAGTGCGGCGGCCATGGGCCCGCGGGGTTCGCGGTCGGAGATAACAAGGCCGATCATCTCGCTGTGCACAGGATCGATCAGGTCCAATATGGCGAAATCTGGTTGTTGCCCAAGCACATAAAAGAAGCTGTGCGGCACAATGCTGGCCCAGCCGCCACGCCGGAGATGCGCGCAGACGGAGAGGAAGGAATTGCTTACCACGGTTGGATAAACCGCGAAGCCGAGTGTTGCGGTCAGCCGGTCGATAATGCGCCGATTCTGCATATCCTGACTAAGCAGAATGAGCCGCTCCGCAGATGCCGCCAACCAACTGACCTCCTTTTGCGCCGCCAGATGGTGGCTTTGCGGCACCGCCAGCTTATAGCGTTCGCGGTAGAGCGGTACGCGGTGAACATGGTTGATTGGCTCATTTTCAAGGTAGGTGATGCCGCCGTCGAGTTCAAAAGCATCCAGACCCTCGGCAATCGCGCGGGATGTCATCGAGCGAATGGTAACCGTAGCGGCCGGGTTGGCAGCGCAGAAGCGCTCGGTGATAAAAGACACCGACGGCAGCGCCGCAGGGATAACCCCAAGCCGGAGCTCACCGGCCAGCCCCTTGCGTTCACCCGTTAAATCGGCCCGCAAGCTATAATAATCGGTTAAAATTTGCCGCGACCAGGAAAGCAGCTTTTCACCCTCTGCCGTAAGCCCGACGAACCGGTGGCCACGCTCCACCAGGGGTACGCCCAGATCCTCCTCTAATTTTCGGATCGCGGCTGACAAGGTTGGCTGGGTGATATTACAGGCCTCGGCCGCACGCGCGAAATGCCGCTCCTTGGAAAGGGTAACAAAATAGGAGAGCTGGCGAATGAGCATTGAGCAAGGATACTATGCAAGATGGGTTTGCCAGCCTTATTCCATTTAACCACTTCTAAATACAACTGTGAAATCGTGCGGCTCGCTGCGGGCGCTGCCCGGGGCATCACAACCAACCCCGGAAACCCGCCAAAATGTCATTTTTCTCCAGATGGTCAATTCTTGCGAAACTCGTAGCCGCCTTTTCCGTAGTGTTGCTCTTCACCGCTGGCCTGGGCATTTTCTCGCTTACGAGGATCGATTTTGTCACCACGGTCGCCCAAGGGCTTGAGACCAATATCGCCGGAACCACGCCGATCGAGACAATGGGCCGCACCGAGTCGCGCCTTTTTGGCTTCGCCAGTGAAGCTGTGATGACCAAGGACCCTGCCAGATTTGCGACACTTGTGGCGCGCATGAAGGCGGGGGTGGATACTTTCAACACCAACTGGCTTATCTATGAACCGACGATGGACCCAGGCCGCGAAACCGCGGATGGCGAGGGTTTTCACGCCGCCTTTCAGCAGATGAGCCAGGACGCGGCAACGGCAGTGACCGATGCCAACGGCGGCAATCTTCCGGCGGCCGAGGCCCTCATCACCGGCCCTATGGCGCAGTTGAATGATGCATTCAACGTCCGTCTTGTAGACGATCTCGCCTATCAGGCATTGATGGCTGCTAATCATGCCACTTCCATCCAGGATGCAAAATCGTCGAGCAAAACCGGCATTGCCACTGCATTGACTGCGATGTTGTTCGTCGTATGCGGCCTGGTCTGGCTGCTTATCTCCAGCATCGGCAAGCCAATAACCCGCATGACAGGCACAATGCGCCGGTTGGCGGAAGGTGACCTGGATGCCGAGATACCCGACACCTCCCGGCACGACGAGATTGGCGGCATGGCGCGGGCGGTTCAGATATTCAAAGAAGCTGGACTGGAAAAAATTCGACTTGAAAACGATATGGAAGCCGCGCGCCGCCGCGCTGAAGAAGATCGCCGGCATCGCGAAATAGAGCGTGAGGCCGCCGCGCGGGAACAGGAAAATGTTGTTAGCTCTCTTGCCATAGGGTTGGAAAAACTCGCCGAAGGCGATCTCGTGTTTCGCCTGAACACGCCGTTCAATACCGATTATGAGAAGCTTCGTGGTGATTTCAACAATGCCATGGAGCGGCTGCACCAGGCCATGAAGGTTATAATGGGCAACGCCTCGAATATCCGTGCAGGTACAGGGGAGATCGCCGCCGCCGCGGATGATCTTTCACGCCGGACCGAGCAGCAGGCGGCGAGCCTTGAGGAGACAGCCGCGGCGCTGGACGAGATTACGGCAACCGTACGCCGCACGGCAGAAGGCGCATCACATGCGCACGACGTTGTAACTTCGGCGCAGACAGATGCTGAGCGAAGCGGTGTTGTCGTGCGTGATGCGGTAGCGGCGATGAGCGGAATTGAGACATCCTCTCAGCAGATCAGTAACATTATCGGAGTGATCGATGAAATTGCGTTCCAGACCAATCTTCTGGCCTTGAATGCGGGCGTGGAAGCAGCGCGCGCTGGCGACGCCGGGCGTGGCTTCGCGGTTGTCGCTTCAGAGGTGCGGGCACTGGCTCAACGTTCCGCGGATGCGGCAAAGGAGATTAAATCGCTGATCTCTGCGTCCACAAGGCAAGTCGTCTCAGGGGTTGATCTTGTGGGCCAGACCGGAACGGCGCTGGCGCGAATCGTCTCCCAGATCGGCGAAATAAGCAGCGTTGTACGCCAGATTGCAGCTTCCGCCCAGGAACAGGCCACAGGTCTTCATCAGGTGAATGCTGCCGTTAACCAGATGGACCAGGTTACCCAACAAAATGCCGCGATGGTTGAAGAGTCAACCGCGGCTTGCCACAACCTTGCACAAGAAACAGAGAAACTTGCCAGCCTGACTTCACGGTTTCAGATTGGTGAAATTCACGACATAGGATACAAAGCGGCGCATGCATCAATGCGCAGGCGTGAACCGGAGAAACGCCTTAGCACCGCCTTTAAGCCCGTGCTGGCCGCTGCCGGAGATATTGCGAGCGCGCTGGATATGGAAGAATTTTAGAGGTTAATAACGTTAATTCGCCTGCCACGCGGGCGAATTAACGTTTGAATCAGCTATCCGGCCTTGCGGCCACATAGGTAGATCATACGGGTGGTGATGCTGAAACCACCTTTTTCAACGCTCGGGCGCAACGCCGCTTCCAATATTTTCTGTTCGGCGGGAGAAAACCGGGCCGTTAGAATTTCTGCTGAGGACGGAGCAAGCGGATGGGGCGACATGGCGCAAAATGCTTCCCAGTCACGCGGGGGAGCCTGACGCTCATCAATATGCAGTTCCAGATGTAAATCTTGAAAGCCGGCGTGGCCAGCAAAGCTGAGCAGGTCCCGTTCCGTATAACTGGTCAGCTGATTCGGCGGCGCGCCACCAATTGGATCCACAAACTGTGCAGCTTTCCATCTGCAGAGCAATTCCAGCAGGAGATTGACTGTATCCGACGGGGCCATCTGCAACGCACCCAAGGAAAGCGCCTGCTCCCGGAACAGTGGCTCGGCAATGCTTATCATTCCTCCTGGCTTAAGTACACGGAATGCCGCACGAAACGCTGCTGGTTTGTCTACAACATAAGCCAAAGCCGAGCGGCTAGTAACCAAATCCTGCGAACGATCAGCAACATTTTCCAATGTTTCTGCGTTTGCAAGCATGAAGAAGCATTGATGGTCGGCACCGCGCCTTATGGCCTCGATTTGCGCTTGCAGAAGCAGGGCGGGTGAGATGTCGGTCATCGTCATCTTCACACATGGCCAGCGTGACAAAGCCGCCCAGGCCATTAACCCGTCCCCGCTGCCAATATCAAGCATCGTAGCGGGCGGGGCTTGAACAGAGTTAAGAATTTTTTCTGCAAATGCCGCCGTTTGGGCCGTTACATGAGCCCGCACAGCTGCATTACCACCATCGCGGCCATGATTAATCCAATTTGACCAGCAATCGCCGGCCGGAGCCGGAAAGCTCTCAAGAAATCTGTCCATGCTAAGGCGATAAGCGGTTGCACTTAAAATCAAATTAACTATTTGCGGACGCATTTGAATTATCCGAGTTGTTGATCCGGGGCTATCGCCGCGGCGCATAATTCGCTAAGTATATCGATTTTTTGACTGGCAGGACGCAGCGGACTAGCAGCCGATTGCACCGTCAGAGACAAACATTATCGCGCGAGGGCATTATGGACCGTTATCTCGAAGGACATCTTGATTTCACCCATCGCCGGCCCTCCCTGCCGCCACTACCGCCGGGGCGGCACGACCTCGGCTTGTTCAGTGAGCGGGACCCAGTGTTGATAGTGCCTGACAATATCGATCCCACGCGGCCGACTCCGCTGGTGGTGCTGTTTCATGGTGGTGGCGGCAGCGCGCAAAAAATATTGCCAATGCTGGAGACACACGCAAAGCAGCGCGGCTTCCTGCTTCTGGTCCCGCAATCATTATTCCCGACCTGGGATATCGTCGTGGGAGGAAACGGGCCAGACCGCGAACGCCTTGATACGACACTCGCAGCGGTCGCGGATCGTTTTATGCTCGACCCAACTCATCTCGCCTTTGCCGGCCATTCCGATGGAGGAAGTTATGCAATGTCACTCGGCATAACCAACGGGCAGTTCGTTACCCATATCGTGATCTCCTCGGCTGGTTTCATGACAGTGCAGCACCAGGAAGGAGCACCGCGCATATTCATGTCACACGGAACAAAGGACGAGCAAATTCCGATCGACCGATCGGGGCGAAAGCATTCGGCAATGCTCAGAGATGCGGGCTATGACATTACCTATGTTGAATATGATGGCCCGCACGCCTACCAGCCGGACGTGGTGGAAAAGGCTGTTGCGTTTTTCCTTGCTACCGCCACCTGAACATGGGCCGGATTGCAAGCCTTAAAGCAGAGGCCGCTCTGATGCGTGAGGTGCATAATCGCTCAGTTCCTTTTGAGCGGCGCGAGAGATAATAGCTTCCAATTCCGCGTCTTCCGGCAACGTGCCCAACACATAACCCCCCGCATGTTGCAGGCGCGTACTGCAGAAGGCAATTGCGATGCTGGCTGGCGCGTAGCGCAGCAACAGGCCGGCGGCCAAAGCCAAGGCAAGTTTTTCTGTGAGGCGCCGGGCATTACGCTCGTCGGGGGTTAACAAGGTTGACGCCAACCAGGCATCCAGCGCCGGGTGCGCACCCTTGGCCAGAGCAATTTCCGCGCGCAGCAGCGTGGCACTCTCAGGCGTACGAGCCAATGCCCGCATCACGTCCAGGCAGATAACATTGCTAGAACCTTCCCAAAGCCCATTCAGCGGTGCGTCACGGTACAGGCGGGCAATGTCATGCTCCTCGATGAAACCATTGCCTCCGTGGCATTCCAGCGCCTCGGCAATCACCACCGGCGCGCGTTTGCACACCCAAAATTTTGCCAGCGGTGCCAGGATACGGCTTAGAGCCCTCTCTCCTTCATCATGGCCGCTGGCATCCAGCGCTGCCGCTGCGCGCATAGCCAGCCATGCTGCAGCCTCACTCTCCAGCGCGAGGTCAGCAAGAACATTGGCCATGGCAGGCTGGTCGATGAGCCGGTTCCCAAAGGCCCAGCGATGACAAGTATGGTGCAACGCCAAACGCACTGCGTGGCGCATCTGGCCAGCGCTGCCCAATGCACATTCCAGCCGCGTGAGATGGGCCATGCTCAAAATTGTGGCGATGCCGTGGCCTTCTTCGCCAATGATCTCCGCTTCAAGACCGCGAAATTCAACCTCTGAAGAGGCGTTGGAACGATTGCCGCATTTTTCTTTCAAGCGTTGGATCAATAGATGATTGCGGCTGCCATCGTCACACCAGCCTTGGGCCAGGAAGCAGGTAGGGCCCGCTCGCGTTCGCGCCAGGGTGAGGAACAGATCCGCCGTTGGAACCGAAAAGAACCATTTATGACCGGTGAGCGCGTACCGGCCGCCGCCAATTGGTTCGGCTTCTGTTGTAGTCTGGCGTAAATCCGAGCCACCCTGCTTTTCAGTCACTGCCATGGCCACTGTGAGCGCCGGCTTTTGTTCGGGCGGAAGGGGGCGGGGGTCGTAAAGCGGTGAAAGAATTTGTGCTCGGAAACGCGCCAAAACCTCTGGCGCATGGCACAGCGCGGCCAGGGACGCAAAGGTCATGGCTGCCGGGCAACCCACTCCTGCCTCACCCTGGGCCCATAGGTAAGAAAGAGCAGCCCGCGCAACATGGGCACCAGGGCGAGCTTCGGCCCAGCCAAGGGCATGGACCTCGTCAGCACGTAGAAGCTCCAACAATGCATGCCATGCAGGATGGAACTCCACCTCATCGATGCGGTTTCCATAGCGGTCGTGTGTATGCAGCTCCGGGGTAAAACGGTTAGCCAGCCGCGCCAGCGCCTGCACATGCACCGAGCCAACTCGTGCGCCGCACGCCGCCAAGCGCGGCCGGGCCCACTCCGCACCGAAAGCACTCACCGCTCCCCGCAGCGGCGCATCCGAACTCCAGGCATCGAAGTTTCCCAGCGGCGGGGCCTGGTTGCTGACCACATGCGTGGCATAGCCCGACATATGATTCCTCGCGATTTGTAGAAATCATACTACGGATAGCCCACGCCGTCATGAAAATAATGTTCCATTGCCTGCCTATAGTCAGAGATGATAGTGCACACCGAATAAAAAATCCTGCCCGTAATATTCCCGTTGGATTGGGAATTGAGACGACGAGCTCTGGGTGAATTCAAGAACAGTATTGGTCAGGTTTCGGCCTTGGAAGAAAAACTGTACATGAGGCGTAACCTGATAAGATAGATCAAGGTCGAGCCGGAAGCGCGGCTGGCTGAATACATCGGTGCTGGGATCGCTGCCGACCGAGTACAGATTGCGCGAAACATAGGATTCCGCGAGGCTGAAATCGAACGGGCCTTTCTGGTACATCTCGCTTACGTTGAAGGTCAGCGGTGAGGATTGCGGCAGGGCTGAACGGCCTTGCCCTTGATGCACATTCGCCGTGGCGTCGACATATGTCAGGTTGGCGTTGATGCCGAGCCCATCGAGCGGCGCTGGCAAAAGGTGAAAATGCTGAATTGCTTCGAGCATGATTCCGCGCGCAGTGGCACCACTTATATTCTCGTATGTCTGAAAGGTTGTTGTAGCCGTGTTGATGTTGCGGCCAACGATGTAGTTGTCAAATGTCTTGTAGAAGGCATCGGCCTCAAGCACATTATCCGTACTCGGATAATAGCTCAGCACGAGGTCGTAGCTGCGCCCTGTCTGCGGGCGCAGGTTGGGATTACCGGTGACCACCAGGTCCCTGCCGCCCTGGCCACCTTGAATTGTCGTGCTGACCGCGGGGTTGATCTGTTGGAAACCGGGCCGGGCTATGCCGGTTGAGAAAGCGAAACGCGCCTGCAACTGTTTAGTCAGTTCGTATTTCAGCTGCACCGATGGAAAAAAATTCACGTAATTCTGGGTGTTTGTCGTCGGCGTCGCATTCACCGTCGTGTTGCCGCTGGCATCGGTGCTGGAACCGTAGGCCATGTAGGCGGCATCGGTTGCTTCCACGCGTAAGCCGGCAAGCACGCCGAGCTTGCCAAACTGCATCGTCTCCTGGCCGAAACCGGCATAGATGTTTTCCTGGTCGTGCTGATAGGCCAGCGCGTTGGAAAGACTTTGCGGCGCCCAGATATAGGGTGTTGACAGCAATGCGCCATAATTCATCTTTGGTCCGACCGGGTACAGACCGTAATCCGTCTCCGTCTGCTCGCCGCCGGTTACGTCTGAAAGCGGGAACGCGCCGTTCACCGGCGTCGCGCTCAGATTATCCTGCAGGCTGTTGCGGGCGCGCAGGCTGACATTGAAACCGGCATCGAAATTGCCGAGCCCGCCCAGAAAGGCGGTGGGAATGGAACCGTCGATTCCATTGTCGTAAATCTTGTCCGTGGAATGATATGGCTGGTTAGTAAGATTGGTGAACGTGTAATTGGCGGGATCGGCGGCATTGTAAGGAGCGCCGGAAGCCGTTTGGATGGTATAGCTGCGCGCGGTAGTGTTCGCCGTATCATAATTGATCGTCAGATTCTGGTCGTTGCTCGCAAAATTGGAAACGAAGTTTTTGTCGAACTGATCGAAGCCTTCCGTATAGGCGCTGTGGAAATTGACCGTTACCAGATCGTCCAGCACCATGGAGCCGCCGCCTTCAAGGAAGCCAAGGCCGACACGCTCTCCGCTGTTCTCATAGAATTTATTGAGATTGGCGCCGGTGGCTGTGAAGTTGTTATTGCCGTTATCTGTTACCGTTCCGCCAGCGCTGCCATCGAGATTTTGCAAGTAGAGTTCGTTTTTCTGGATCGTCTCGTTATCCGCGCTGTAAAGCCCGCGCAGGAAAAAATGTGTCGTTGTATCCGGATCGAAGTCGAGTTCGCCGGTATATCCTTGGGTAATCCTGTTATTGTCGTAATGGCGGAGCTGGAGGTTGTTCAGCAACGCCGGTGTGCCGACGGTGGTTGGATTGCTATAGCTTTCCTCCTGGTCAAAAATTCCGGGAGAGCTGTTGATGTAGCCATAGCTGAATACAGCGCCGAAAGGTTTGCTATTCGGCAAGGAGATCATGCTGGGGATCGCAAAGCGCGCGCCTGCCTGGATATTGCCCTGAAAGGAGCCATGGCCCTCCAGGTTTGAATAGCCGCCGGCCGTGGTGATATCGAGCATCGGCTTGCCGTCCGCGGACAATGCCGGCGGCAGGAGATTAACCACGCCGCCAAGCCCGGTTGCCCACATGTCCGGCGTCAGTGAATCGATCACCTCGGCACCGCCAATGACGCCCGGCGGCAAAAAATCGAGCGACGTGGCGCGGTTCCCGCCATCCGGGTTCGCGTTGGTATTGGTGGCCGGAAGATTGATGCCGGCATACTGCGTGGCGTTGAGGTCCTCGGCAAGACCGCGGATATTGATGAACCGGCCAAATCCGGAATCTGATTCCATGGAAACACCAGGCACGTGCTGGAGATTTTCCGCGACATTGGCATCCGGCAGCTTACGCATCACCGATGCCGGCTGTACGGAGATGATGTTCGGGGCAAGTTTCTGCTGCCTGATCGCCTGCGCCTGCGTTCCGGTGGCGCTAGGCGCTACATTCCCTGATGCTACCGAACCGGCGGTTGCGGTGACTGAGCCAAGGTCAAGCACCGCAGAAGAGGACGCCGCCTGGCCAAATGCCGCTTCACCCCATGCCGCGGCACAAAGCGCAGTCGTCGCGTAAAGTAAAAAATGGCGATTGAACTTTGTTTTCATCGGTGCCCCAGCTTATTGATGTAACCAAGGGCAGCCAGTATGGATTAAGATGATTTACCGCAACAAAGTGTGTCAGAAATGTTGCTGAAAAACGCAAAATTTTTGTAAAATTCACAGATTTTATATATGACTATAGCGTGACATACACCGCGATTAGATGCGTTTAGACGCGGCTTGCGATGCCAACGTTCGTAGTCATCGGCGCCTAACGGCACGTGGCTTTATGCTGTTATCCAAGTTTTAAGTGCAAACGCCGGGTTAGCAACCTCTTCAGGTGTCGGCATTTCTTTTCCCGAAACCAGTAATCTTCGGGCAAGCGCATGGTCGAGCGGCCGGTTCACGGACTCCACGCCTATTAGCCTGCCAGACCGGAAGCAATATACCGACAAACCACCCTTGCCGTCCGCTTCTGTTTCACGGACTACCGTCTGGTCATGCGGCTGCGTCAGCCCGGCGATCTGTAGCCTCAACGATCCTTGCTCGCTCCAGAACCAAGGCAAGCTTCCGTAGGATATTGGATGGCCGGTCAGGCAATTAGCAACGCAATACGCCTGATCCACCGCCCCTTGAACCGATTCCAACCGTATTGTGCCATTCACCGCATAAGGGTTTGGGTGCATCGCGCAATCGCCTATCGCCGATATTAAGGGATCGTTCGTTGTGAGATGTTCATCCACGATGATACCGTTACCAACCGCAAGGCCCGCCGCCGCGGCAATTTCCGTATTTGGAATCACCCCAATGCCAACAAGCACAAGATCCGCGGGAAAATGCTGCCCATCGCTGGTCTCAACGGCCTCCACTCTGGCTTCACCCAAAAGCCTGGCCGCAGCCGCACCAAATTTGAACCGAATACCGTGAGCTTCGTGCGCCACGCGGAAATAATCGGCCATTTCTTTCGAAAGAACCCGTGCCATCGGCCGATCCGCGGTTTCGAGCACTGTGACCTCGGCGCCACGTTCAGCCGCTGCGCTTGCGAATTCGAGTCCGATGAAACCGGCGCCGATGACCACGACCCGACCAGCTTTGTCTAAAAATTCTCGAAGTATATCCGCATCTTCTACCGTACGCAGCTGAGCCACGCCATCAAGGTTAAAGCCTGGTACCGGCAAGGGGCGGTTTCGGGCGCCCAGGGCGAGTATGAGGTGGTCATACGCAATAGCTTCACCACCATTAAGCAAGACCTGCCGGGCATCCCGGTCAATTTTTTCAACCCTAAGGCCAGAGCGAAGCTCGATCCCGTTATCCGCAAAAAATGCTTCGGGTCGGAAGCGCAACGCCGCACGGTCGAGCTTGCCCATGAGATAGGCTTTTGACAATGGAGGATGCTGGTATGGCAATGCGGGTTCTTCCGCCACCATAACAACCCTGCCATCAAAGCCCCGCTCGCGCAAAGATACCGCGGCCTGGAAACCGGCTTGACCGCCCCCGACGATCACGATTGTGGAATTGCGGGTCAAAGCTGAAACTCCGGCATCTCAACGATCAAGCCATCAAGTTCCGGCTTCATCGTTATCTGGCAACCCAGACGGCTGTTTGGACGCCTTTCGGCGGCTACGATTTCCAACGTTGCGTCTTCATCGTCCGAAATCGGCTCAAGCAGCGAGAGCTGACCCGGGTTGACGTAAACATGACAGGTGCCGCAGATGGCGTTGCCGCCGCATTGGCCAACAATGCCATCAACACCATGCTCAACGGCACCAGCCATGACACTCATGCCCGTCTCAACCGTAATAGATGTGCGGGAGCCATTCGAGTTTACATATATAACGGTTGGCATTGTTTAAAACTCCGCAAGAATTTAGAAGTGGGTGCCGCGAGATGCCGGCTGGCGTCTTTATCTTTTCTAACGAGGCATATTACCGCGTCCTGAATCAAGAAATCAGATCCGAGGTTAATCGAAGTAAAATGCAAATCCAATACAGAATTTGAGAAGTTCATCCACCTATTGCCAACACCTTCCTGCCCATAGAATCAGGTTGCTAGTTTTCTCTCTCAGTATTGAACATCCATCTTTCCTTATGGCCAATATTTTGTTCCTTCTGCTTACGCTTGCGTTTGAAATGCGCTTCACGAACCGTCTCAGCCTCGAACTCTTTCCAACGCAGCTTGATCAAATCGCCCCTTGATATCATGCCAACAAGCTTTCGTGTTTCAGGATCGACGACCGGAATTCTGGGCGCCCGGCGGACCATCATCCGGACGGCTACAGCTGAAATTGTCTCACTGGGCGAGGCGCTGGGCGTTGCCGTTTTTGCCAAAATCTCGGCGAGGCACCCCGTGGGTGGAGTTTGTGCGCCGATCCAGTCAAGAATATCGGCACGCGAAACCAGGCCAACGAGGCGCTGTTCTTCATCAACCACCGGATAGGAGCGGTGCCGATGCGACGGAGCAAGAAAAAAAGCAATGGCGTCGCCCACGCTCGTGGCCGCGCTCAGCGTTTCAACTGGCGTCGCCATAATTTCGCGCACACGGGCCAGAGAAGCTGAATCGATACTATATTCGCGGGTGATGTGATGCCCACGGCGCGCCAGTTTTTCAGTTAGGATTGAGCGCCTCATAACCAGCACGGTCACCGCGTAACTCGCCATACAGGCGGTGATCACCGGCAGTAAAACCTCATGATTTCCAGTCAGCTCCACCGCGAACAAGGTCGCCGTCAACGGCGCACGCATGGTGCCGCCCATCATCGCCGCCATGCCAAGAACCGCCCAGAACCCCGGCGCCGCGGCCGGTAGCCACGGGGCCAATACCGCACCCAAGCCGCCGCCGATAATCAACAAGGGTGCAAGCACGCCACCAGATGTACCGGAGCCCAAAGCCACAGACCATATGACGGCCTTCACCACCATAAGCCGCAATGCCGAAAGACCAACCAGACCGCCTGTGAGCATCTGCGCGATATCCGGATAACCAACACCCAGCGCGCGCGGATCAACCAGCCCGCCAAGCCCAACAAGCAATCCGCCGAGCGCGGGCCACCACATCCAGTGCAACTTCCGCCGCATAAACCAGTCCTCTGCAGCATAGACCGTGATGGTAAGCAATGCCGAGCCGAAGCCGGTAGCCAAACCAAGCCCAACCCATCCGATTCCATGTATGGGGTTCACAGTTACGCCGCCGATGAAAGGGAATAATGGCGCCGGTGTAAGCAGGCAGTTGCGCTCCAATGCCGCGGTAATGCAGGCGGCGGCAACCGGCAGAAAACTGCGTGGCTTGAGCTCGAACAACAACAATTCAATGGCAAGCAGCATGGCGGCGACGGGAGTGCCGAAAATAGCTGTCATTCCGGCGCAGGCTCCCGCCACTAGCAGGGTTTTGCGCTCCATATTTGTGAGCGCAAAGAATTGGGCGAAGAGCGACCCTATGGCGCCGCCGGTCATGATAATCGGCCCTTCGGCACCAAATGGGCCGCCCGTGCCGATGGAAATGGCCGAGGAGATCGGCTTCAGGATGGCAACCTTAAGCCCCATGCGTGAGCCACCCAGGACGATCGCCTCCAGCGCCTCCGGTATGCCGTGGCCACGTATCTTCTCGCTGCCGTAGCGCGCCATCAGGCCTATGGCCAGGCCGCCTACAGCAGGTACGGCGATCGTCCATACCGGCAGATGCGCCGGTGCCGCGCCCACGCCGCCAAAGTGGCCCCAATACGCGAGAGATGTGCCAAAAGCGATGAGGCGGAGAAGCGCCCAAGCCGCAACCACGCCGCCGGTACCCACCACAATTCCCATTGCAGCGATAATCAGCACCCTGGGTTCGGCTGTGAAATCTCCAAGCTTTTCTAAAATACCGTGCCCGCCGCCGGATGCCGCCATGCCAAATATTACCTCAACTACAATCGGGCAAACATATATATCGTACTACGATATAATCAAGCCGACTATTCAAGCTTCCCCAGCAGTTCGCTCAATAACGGCCGAAGGCGCCTCAGCTCTGCCCTGTGTGTGACAGAGAGACCCCGGAGCGCCTCCTCCGCGGCGTGCGTCAGATGCAGTTTCATCATGCGCCGGTCCTTCACGTCTGGCCGACGTTCTACAAAACCCAATATGCCGAGCCGGTCTGCCAGCTCGCTCGCCGTATGCGGCTGGATAAGTAGCAAATCCGCCAGGTCACCAATCGAAAGCACCATCTCAGGCGCAGCCCGGATTGTAAGCAGAGCCTGGTGCTGCTGTGGTGTCAGCCCTGCATTTTTCGCCGCATCCTCGCTGAAATGCATGAAACGCCGCAGGGCGGCACGAATCGCGGCCAAAGTTTGATAATCCCCATTGGTCAGCAGATCATCAGGCGGTTGTTTCTTCGTCATGGCCCATAGTTAGAGCCTACCGAGAATAAAAGGCCATACCGGCCAGCGGCATGGCCTTAAGGCGGTCAGCCCAAGGCTTCAGCTGGCCCAAAAAACTCGTACCGGCATCTTTCGCCCGGTAAGCCCAGCGCCGTGAGGAATTTCTTGATAGCCGCCATAAATGGCTTCGGCCCCAGGAAATAAACATCGGAGCTAAGATCGGGTGGCATAACGCTTTGCAGATGCTCGATGGCAGGGCGGCCGAGCGCATGAGCCTGGTCTTGCTCACCGTGTTCGAACACCACGAAATACCGGAAATTAGGGTAACACGCCGCCCACTCCTTCAGCGTTTTTTCGAAGGCATGCGCAGCCTTATTGCGGACGTAATGCAGAAAGATAACCTCCCGGTTACCCTGGGCAAGCGCCGCTTCTGCCATGGCAAGCGTCGGGGTGATTCCGACACCACCACTGATCAACACCAACGGGTTGCCACTATCTTGCAGAACAAACTCTCCGGCTGGCGGAAAAACGTCCAGCGTATCACCTTCGCTGACTTTATCGTGGAGGAAGTTGGAGACAAGACCGCCGGGCTCCCGCTTGACGCTGATGCGATAAGAACGGCCATTAGGTGCAGCTGAAAGAGAATAGTTGCGCCGCACTTCCTGCCCTTCAATGGTAAACCGTAACCCGAGATATTGCCCAGGCACGAAGCCAACCACAGATTGGCCGTCCGCAGGCTCCAGATAAAACGATGTTATTTCAAGGCTTTCTGTAGTTTTTTTGGTGACGCGGAAGGCCCGTGCGCCACGCCAGCCCCCAGGTGCGGCGGCAAGCTGGTCATAAATTTTCTCCTCAGCGCTTATCAGCAGATCAGCGAGCTGCTGATAAGCCGCGGCCCAGGCGTCTATCACCAAATCCGTGGCAATGTCCGCCCCCAACACCTCGCGGATGGCGCGCAACAGGCAAGCCTCTACGATGGGATAATATTCAGGCAAAACCTGCAACGCCACGTGTTTATTGACGATTTGCGCCGCCAAGGGGCCAAGCTCCTGGAGTTTGTCAATATTCTTGGCATACATTAACACGCCATTGGCTAAGGCGCGCGGCTGGGCCCCGCTGGCCTGATGTGCCTGATTGAAAAGCGGCTGCACCTGCGGGTATTCCGCCAGCATGGTCTTATAAAAATGCGTTGTAAGCGCCTCTCCGCCGGTTTCCAATATGGAAACCGTAGATTTGATGATGGCGGTCTGGTCAGTTGTCAGCATAAATAAACTTCCTTCAGTAAGGCACTCGCGTTCCATCCTGGCGCCACACTGGCGGCGCAGGGCCGGTCGTATCGAAAACAAGAGAAAACCTGGGCTGTTATCGCTCAATCTGGCCAGTCCAGTGGCGCGCCACCATGGTCAGCCACACGTCATTCTCGAGTTATATGGTATTTAATCTCATAACATGTATTTAAAATACATCTTATGCATGTTCACAAAAAGATGCAAGCCAGGACGCCGTGCCAGTGTTGCGCGGTAAGTTCGGCCAATCCTGAAGGCTTTAATTTGGATGATGCCTGGTGATACTTTTAATCGCCACTTTGACATCTTTGGTCTCCTGCCAACATCTTCTCGGACACCTGAGGGCGCCGGGCTTGCCGAGGCATGGCAAGAGCAGCATTGCGCGCCATTATTGAAAAATATGGCTCCACGCTTGGCGCCGCTTTATGGTTTGGATGAATTTTGGCCTCACCGCTGTTGCCGGGCGATAATGTTTAGCCCATTTTCTGTTCATGCGCGTACTATTGATTGAAGACGACAAGCAGATCGGCGGCGGCCTGGTTGCCGCGCTGAAAGCTGCTGGCATGGCTGTGGACTGGGTGCGCGACGGGCCAATGGCACTAGAAGCATTGCGGGACCCGGCCTATGCGATTGCCCTGCTTGACCTCGGCCTTCCCGGCGCAGATGGCATGGCGGTACTGAAAGCCTCACGGCAGCAAGGCATTGAAACCCCCATCTTGATTATTACGGCGCGGGATGCTGTTGAAAGCCGGGTGGCAGGGCTGGACCTTGGCGCCGATGATTATCTGGTGAAACCCTTCGAGGTGCCGGAGTTACTCGCCCGAATGCGCGCCCTGCTGAGGCGGCGGCGGGCGGGCCAGGTGAACTCAAAATTAAGTACGGGTGAGGCTGTACTCGACACCGCGACACACCAATTCTCCCGTGGCGGACGCATGGAGATATTATCCGCGCGTGAATACGCGCTCATGCGAATCCTGATGGAAAAGCCAGGGCACATTTTTTCACGGGCGCAGATTGAGGAATATATCTATGGCTGGGGCGAAGAAGTCGAGAGCAATGCGGTGGAGGTATTGATCCATTCCATCCGGCGTAAATTCGGCAAAGATGTTATTCTCAATATCCGGGGCGCGGGCTGGATGGTAGCGAAGTGAACCACGCCCCCTCCCTGCGGCGCACCTTCTTCACCTGGATAAGCGCCATGCTGGCCATTGCCGGATGCATCACCGCCACCGCGACATATCTGTACAGCAAACATGAGACAGCTTTGTTTCTGGATGGGCAACTGCGGCAGATTGCACTGAACGCCGGGCCAGGGCTGACCGCCGCCACCGCACCCGCGGCCCCAGACCAAGACCCGGAAGACCGTTTTGCCATTACCATTCGGGATGCGGCAGGGCATATTCTGCATCAATCTCTTCCCGGCGCGAACATTCCACCTCTGCCAAAGCCGGGCTTCGCCACCTTGCAGACGAACAATAAAGTCTGGCGTGTGTACATGTTGCGCAATGCGGGCAAGAGTGTCCAGGTGGCCCAGCGCATGCGGGTGCGCGAGGAAATAGCCAGCAGTGCGGCGCTGGGTACCGCTTTGCCTGTGCTGCTGCTCATCCCGCTTTCGTGGCTGGTCGGTGGGCTGGCGCTGCACCGCACATTGCGGCGGATGGATAGCCTGACTCACGATCTGGCCACGCGCGGCGCCAGGGCGACAACGCCATTGCCGCTCACGGAGGTACCAGCCGAACTCACCCCTCTCGTGGAGAGCATGAACGGGCTGATCCTGCGGTTGAATGCGGCACTGGTCACCCAGAAGCGCTTTCTGGCCGATGCCGCGCATTCACTGCGCACACCCCTCGCCGCCATGCAGATCGAGATCGACAACCTAATGGCGGACAAGCCCGCGCCTACCCAGCGCCCAAGGCTGGAAGCACTTACAGCGGCGGCGCGGCGGGCGGCCGGGCTGGTGGGCCAGCTTCTCCGGCTGGCGCGGCTGGATGAGCCAGAATTGCCCAGCCCGGCAGTTCTGGATGCCGCGGCACTGCTGCTAGCGTGCGTGGCGGATCAGGCGCCGCTTGCTAGCAGCAACGGTATTGATCTCGGCGCCGCAATCATTCCTCCCGCGATGGTCAGCGGCGTGGAGGATGAAGTACGGACCTTATTCGCCAACCTCATTGAAAACGCCATAATCTACACAGCAAGCGGCGGCCAGGTGGATGTCTCACTGCAACGGGTAAAGAACGGATTTTGCGTGGAAATACAGGATAACGGTCCCGGTTTGCCCGCGGGTACAGAGGCGAATATTTTCGAACGCTTCTATCGTGCCGCACCGCAAACGGCGGAAGGTTCAGGCCTTGGTCTCGCCATCGCGCGCCGCATTTCCACCCGTCATGGTTTTGGCCTTGAGGTCTGTAACCGTCCGGACGGTACAAAGGGTGTTCGCGCCCGCGTTACCATGCCGGGCATGGCGGTTTGATACCAATTGCCGTAGCGAAGGGGCAACTGCTCTCGCGCGCGGGGTTGGCGGCGCTTAGCGAGGCATAGAGGCTGCGTCATACACCAGTTGACGATCTTTCAACTCCCTAGATAAAGGCGCGGCGGTGGTTCGGCATTAAGGCATGCACAAAATATCGCCGCCCCCCACAGGAACAACGAGACAAATGCCGCCCAATGGCCTGAATGGGTAACCTCATCGGTTGAGGCAAGCTGGGGCAAAAGATAACGCCTGTTGAACCAGACCGCGTTTACAACACCAAGTGCGATAAATAGCAGTTTCGGTGTCAACCAATCATGGCTACCCACTGCCACGGGGTCATAAAAAAACAATGCGAAGCCTGTTAATAGGGCAAGCCCAAATGCGGTATACACAACCGGCAATACCAAACGCAGCAACGGCCGAACCGGCAGGTCGGGCGCAAAACCCAGCAAGCGCAAGTCTAATATGCTTAAAGCGCCAAAAAACACGCAGACAACCGATACGTGCAGAGCGCGGATTAAAAACTGCCATGGTTGGAGCGCAACCGTAATGTCGCGATTATATAACGCCACCAGCCAACGCGCTGGAATGCGATATGGGTCGAGCGCGTTGGCAAGCTGAAGCCCAAAAGTCATGATCCGTACCCCGAGGATATTATTTGCTCAAAACCACTTGCTATTAAGAATTATTTTCAATAAGTCAATTTTGTAGCAATCGATAATCATTTGCAGTTAATGGAGCAAGCCTTTCATGGCAAAAAAGGCCTTTTATTATAGGCGGATGGCTTTTGGGTTCGCGGCGGCGTTAACAAGCACCCCTGTTTTGGCGGCACCTCTTAGCCTGGTGCTGGAAGCTCACCACTTCACCCCGGACCATATCGTTGTTCCAGCGGGTAGCCGGTTTAAATTGCAGGTTACCAGCCACGATACCACGCCTGACGAATTTGAAAGCCCCGATTTGCGGGTAGAAAAAATTCTCATGCCAGGCCAAACCATTGCTGTAATGGCCGGCCCGCTGGGCCAGGGACAGTATATTTTTTACGATGATTACCATCCCGAAACCGCGCACGGCATTGTGGAAGCCAAATAGATGCTGGCCAGCTTCATCATTGTATTTCGCGAGGTTTTGGAAGCCGGGCTTATCGTCGGCATCGTTATGGCTGCAACTGCGGGCATACCGCGCCGGGCGCGCTATCTTTGGGGTGGTTTGCTCGCCGGGCTCACCGGTGCAGGCTTACTTGCTGCCGGGCTGGGGGAGCTTACCCAGATGTTCGCCGGAAATGGGCAGGATGTCTTCGACGCGGTAATTCTGGTTTTTGCTGTACTGATGCTCGCCTGGCACGCGGCCTGGATGGCCCGGCATGGCAGGGAGATGGCTGCGCAGATGCGAGGCATGGGAGCCGAAGTGCTGGCTGGCCAACGCACGATGATGGCGATGGCTATGGTCATTGCCATCGCCATTCTGCGTGAAGGCTCGGAGGTCGCTCTCTTTCTCTACGGCATTGCCACAGCAGCTAACTTAAGCGCTGCGGCATTAATCAGCGGCGGTGTTCTGGGCATTCTGGGGGGCGGGGCGGTGTCGTGGGCATTGTACCGGGGGCTGCTCGCAATCCCGCTAAGGCATCTGTTCGGTGCTACATCCTCGCTTATTTCTCTGCTCGCCGCGGGAATGGCCGGGCAGGCCGCGGCCCTACTGGCCAACGATAATTATATTCCTGCATTGGGCTATCAACTTTGGAACACTTCCTGGCTACTCTCCACAGGTTCCATTGCCGGCAAGGCCGCCCAAGCACTGCTGGGTTATTCAGACAGGCCCATGGGCATACAGCTACTGGCCTGGATAATTACGCTTGCCGCACTGCTCTGGTTATCTCACCGGCCTACAAAATTGAACAAATCATCCTCGGAAAATTTGACTCATGCGTAAATTTATTTTTCTTACTTCTCTGTTCAGCCTCGCCGCCATGGCGGCTCACGCCAAGGAGTATTATGTCGGCGGACCAGACTACAAAGGCGATATGGAAATTGTTTCTTCCTATCTGCTTGGTGTGCAGATGAACCCAATGCCGCCCGACATGCCGATGGGGCCAAGTGTTATTCATCTTGAAGTGGACCTGCACGCAACCGCGAATAATCGCTGGGGTTATCCAGATCAGGCATGGATTCCTTATGTCAAAATCAGCTACGTGCTAACCAAGGAAGGAACAAATTGGAGCCATGACGGCGTGCTTCTACCGATGTCCGCCAATGACGGCCCGCATTATGCCGATAGCCTGGCAATGGACGGCCCCGGAAAATACGACGTTCTCTATATTTTTGAGCCGCCCTCGGTGAACGGATATTACCGCCACACAGATGCCGCCACCGGTATTCCGCCCTGGTGGAAGCCCTTTAAGGAAAACTTCAGCTTTGGTTACCCCGCCAAAGACTAAAATGCGAAGAGTTGAGCGAAGCGCCGGGTTTTGCCGCAAGCGCTTTGCTCTAAAATAAACAATGCCGCAAACTACCAAGTAGTTTATTTCGTTAAGCAAAATAGCTCAAGCTTCTCACCCCGCTCTCTGCCCCACCGGCATAAGGGGGGTATTGTATTCTGTCTGGCCCGAGACTTGCTTGCTTCTCCGCCATGGAGTTGGCGAGCGTATGAAGATACTTGTGGCCGCGTGCGATAACAGCCACGCAAAAGAGCTGTTTGCTCAATTCAAGGCATTAGATGACCGCGCCAGCGTCACATTCGTCGGCCCTGGCGAAAATCTGCTGGATGCCGTGCGCCATGCGGCCCCAGATGTCGTCATCGTCGACATGGCAAGGCCCGATCGCGATGGACTTGATTCGGTGCGCGCCTTGAATGCCCAGACAATGCTGCCGGTCCTTATGTTCATAGATGAGGACGACCCGCAATTCATGGAAGAAGCCATCGATGCCGGGGTCTGCTCCTACCATGCCGGTGGGGTGGCTTTGCCCGCCATCAAACCCATTCTGCGGGCCGCCATGGCCGTGTTCCAGCGTATGCAGGGCCTGCAAACGCGCCTCGCCGAGGCCGAGGACCATGCGGAAACCCGTAATACGATCGACGCCGCCAAACGCCTGCTGATGGCCCAGGATAAGATGACAGAGCCAATGGCTCACCGGTATTTGCAACGCCGGGCCATGGCCCAACAGAAAAAACTGAAAGACGCTGCTCTCGGCCTGCTGAGCGAGCGCGCTGTCAGAGGAGATACCCGCAGTGAGTGAGAGAATCCGCCTCGGTATGTTGCGCTTGAGTGACGCAGCCCCGGTCGTCGCCGCCGATAGGCACGGCATTTTCCGCGCGCACGGGCTCGATGTCGAGATCATCGTCGAGCCGAGCTGGGCCAATATCGCCGATAAGCTCGGCTATGGCCTTCTCGAGGGTGCCGTGATGCTGCCGCCTCTGGCTATCGCCTGCGCTCTGGGCCTGCGCGGCCGCAGGACCGACCTCGTGGTGCCGATGTCCCTCAGCGCGAATGGCAATGCTCTGACCTTGGCCCGCAAGTGGCAAAATGAGTTCCCCAGCGGCGGCATTCAGGCACTGACCTCACGGCAGAGACTACGGCTGGCTGTGGTACATGCCTACTCCACGCACGACCTGCTGCTGCGCTACTGGCTCGCCGCCAACGGGGTTGGCGTGGATACGAGCGTCGAGATCACGGTTCTATCCCCTTCTGAAATGGTCAGTTCCCTTGCCGCTGGCGCCATCGACGGCTTTTGCGCCGGCGCCCCCTGGAATCATGTGGCCGCCAAAGCAGGGCTCGGCTTTGAGGCCATTAAAACCGGCAACATCTGGCGCAATCATCCGGAAAAATGTCTCGCCATGCGCGCCGATTTCGTGGACCGGGACTCCGCCCGCACGCACCTTCTGCTTACCGCCTTGCGCGAGGCCGCTGCTTATTGCACCTCCCCCGCCAACCGCCCCGTTCTTGCCGCATTGCTGGCCCGTCCGGAATATCTCGACCTGCCGCAGGATACCCTCGAAACCTCGCTCGATCCGGCCGAGGGCGGCCCAACATTCAGCGCCACTTACCCTTCACCCCGCCACGCCGCCTGGTTTGCAACACAGATGCTACGCTGGGGCACTGTGCCCGAGAATGCTCTGGACCTAGCCCGCGACCTCTACCGGCCGACGCTCTATCTTGCAGCAGGCGGCCGCAAGCCAGAGGAAATAAAAGAGATGTTTTGCGACACAATTACCGCGAGTTAAGGCGGATGCGAGTAACACTAACCATAATTTGATCAATACAGATTATTATTTGTTCAATCTATTTTAGAAGCGCCCGAGCAAGCCTGTATTACCGTGGGAGTGTGGTTTGGCATGGCATTTGCTGTGCTCTACATGAACGGTTGGTGCCGTTTACAAGGCAGTCAATGGCGATTGCCTTCGTCCGATGGGGTTTCGGCCCCAAAATCTCTCGCGGCCAAGGGACGGTTCGCAAGCGGTGGCGCAAAGCGTCTATCGCGGAGTTACGCACATGTCTTTTCCCGCAGACAAAAGCTTCCTCAAATCCGGCCATTTGCCGACATTGCTCGCAGCCTTTCTATATTTCGATTTCAGCTTTATGTGCTGGGTCCTGCTTGGCCCCTTGGGCATCCAAATCTCCAAAGCCCTCCAGCTAGACCCCGCACATAAAGGCTTGATGGTCGCCACTCCTGTTCTCGCCGGTGCGCTTTTACGCATCTTCAATGGCGTCATGGTCGACCATTTCGGCGCAAAAAAGGCTGGTATTTTCGCGCAGGTCGTCGTCATTCTCGGCCTCATCGTCGCCTGGTATTTCGGCGTGCCGTGTTTTGATGCCATTCTCCTCGTCGGCACGACTCTCGGCATGGCCGGCGCCTCCTTTGCCATCGCGCTGCCCATGGCCTCGCGCTGGTACCCGCCGGAGCACCAGGGCAAAGCCATGGGCATTGCCGGTGCCGGCAATATGGGCACGGTCATCGCCTCCCTCGCTGCTCCGGCACTTGGCCTCACCTTCGGCTGGGTCAACGTGTTTGGCATGGCTGCTTTATTCATGTGCTTCGTCCTAGTGGCTTTCATTTGCCTGGCGAAAGACGCCCCCACTCAACCGCCCAAGCAAACTCTGGCTGGTTATCTGCGCGTGCTCGCCATCTCCGATACCTGGTGGTTCATGCTGTTCTACGCCGTCACTTTTGGTGGCTTCGTTGGCCTAGCCTCAAGTTTAAGCATCTACTTCCACAGCCAATACGGCCTGGCTCCGGTGCAGGCAGGCTATGCCGTTGCGGCATGTGTTTTCGCGGGATCGCTCTTCCGCCCCATCGGAGGCTGGCTGGCTGATAGAATCGGTGGCGTTGCTGCCCTTTCGGTCCTCTACGTGGTTGCCGCCGCCATGCTCATCCTCATCAGCTTCGGCTTACCTACACTTCCCATGGCCCTGGCCGCCTTCATCATCGCCATGCTGGCACTGGGCACCGGTAATGGCGCGGTATTCCAACTCGTTCCTATCCGCTTTGGTCGTGAGATCGGCACCATGACCGGCCTGGTCGGATGCGCTGGCGGCATCGGCGGTTTCTACCTCGCCTCCTCTCTAGGATTTTCTAAGCAATGGACTGGTTCATATCAAAGTGGCTTTTTGATTTTCGCTGGTCTGGCGACGGTTGCTTTCATTGGCATTAATATCGTGAAGAAACACTGGCGCGCCAGTTTCAGTCAGGGCTTTGCTTCCGGCGTGGTGCCCAAAATTTAGCCTGCCCTTGCGGGATTCCAAAATAACATAGTCGCTTTTGAAAAAACGACACCGAAATTCTTATAAGGACACAAGACCAATGAATATGACGGTCAGCCCGCGTAAAAAACTAATCGTCATCGGCAACGGCATGGCCGGAATGCGCACGGTGGAGGAGATTCTGCTCCGTGCTCCAGGCATGTTCGACATCACTGTATTCGGCGCCGAGCCGCAACCCAATTACGATCGCATCATGCTCTCCCCACTTCTTGCAGGCGAAAAAAGCTTCGAGCAGATCGTGCTCAACAGCTATGAATGGTACGATGCCAACGGTATCGATCTGATCGCCGGCGAGCACGTGGACTGGATCGATCGCGAACACAAGACCGTACGCGGAGCCAAAGGTACGCAACGTTCGTATGATATTCTGTTGCTGGCAACAGGCTCGAATCCTTTCACTCTACCGTTGCCGGGAGTGAACCGTCCCGGCGTCATGACCTTTCGTTCAGCGGCGGACGTCGAGGAAATGCTGGGTATCGCGGCACCAGGCAAAAAAGCCGTTGTCATCGGCGGCGGGTTGCTTGGGCTGGAAGCAGCCCACGGGCTAAACCTGCGGGGCATGGAGGTGAGCGTGGTGCATCTGATGCCCACATTGATGGAGCGCCAGCTCGACGCTTCGGCGGCCCATCTGCTGGAGCAGAAACTCTCTCTTCGCGGCATGAACATCCATACCAGCGCCAATACTGAATGTTTCCTAGGGGAGGATGCCGACTCGTCAGTCAATGCGGTGCTTCTGAAGGATGGTACATGCATCGAGGCCGATCTCGTGGTAATGGCCGTGGGCATCCGCCCCAATGCCGGGTTGGCGCGCGCCGTTGGCCTGGCTTGCGAGCGTGGCGTGGTGGTGGATGACTATATGCGCACCTCAGATCCGGCGATTTATGCCATCGGCGAATGTGTCGAACATAACAAGCAGTGCTACGGCTTGGTAGCGCCTATCTGGGACATGGCCAAAGTTGCGGCCGACCACATCACCGGCATGGCGCAAACCAGTTTCACGCCTGTCACCACCGGTACACGGTTAAAAGTCTCTGGTATCGAAATGTTTTCCGCGGGTGATTTCCTGGGCGGACAGGGCGCCGAGGATGTTGTATTCCGCGACGCCGCGCGCGGCATATATAAACGCCTGGTGCTGCGCGATGAAAAACTCGTCGGCGTGGTTTGCTTTGGTGATGCGCGCGATGCCGGCTGGTATTTCCAACTTCTGAAAGATCAAAAAAAACTTGGTACTTTACGAGAGACAATGATTTTCGGCCAGGCACCCTCTTTAACAGACCCAGCCGAAGCCATTGCCTGCCTGCCCGATGGTGCCGAAATATGCGGCTGCAATGGTGTAACAAAGGGCACCATCTGCACCGCCATCGCCGAGCACGGTTTGAAAAGCGTAGACGATGTTCGTACCCGAACCAAAGCCTCCGCTTCCTGTGGCTCTTGTACCAATCTTGTTGAAGGATTGTTAAAACTTTCGATTGGCACTGAATTCGGTGCCGCAACCGTAAAATCAATGTGTAAATGCACAATCCACGGTCATGATGAAGTTCGCCGGCATATAAAAGACGACTCGCTGAAAACCATCCCGGCGGTTATGCAGGCATTAGAGTGGCGCACCCCCAACGGCTGCGCTTCCTGCCGCCCCGCACTCAACTTTTATCTCCTCGCAGCCTGGCCAGGAGACTATGTGGATGATGCACAGTCCCGTTTTGTTAACGAGCGCATGCATGCCAACATTCAAAAAGACGGCACCTATTCCGTCATCCCGCGCATGTGGGGTGGCACCACAACAGCGGGAGAGCTGCGCGCCATTGCCGACGTGGTGGATAAATTCAATATCCCCACCGTGAAAATCACCGGCGGCCAACGTGTGGACATGCTCGGCGTGCGCAAGGAGGACCTACGCGCCGTCTGGCAGGATTTGAATGCCGCCGGTCTTGTTTCCGGTCATGGCTATGGCAAAGCCTTGCGTACCGTAAAAACCTGCGTCGGCTCGGAATGGTGCCGCTTCGGCACACAGGATTCCACCAGCATGGGGATCGCTCTCGAAAAAGCCACCTGGGGCTCCTGGCATCCGCACAAAGTAAAACTTGCTGTCTCTGGTTGTCCGCGCAACTGCGCCGAAGCTACGATTAAAGATTTCGGCGTCGTCGCCACCGAGGCCGGGTGGGACCTGCATATAGGCGGCAATGGCGGCATAAAGGTCCGCGCTACAGATTTGCTCTGCAAGGTTACGACTGATGCGGATGTCATGGAATATGCCTGCGCTTTCTTGCAACTTTATCGTATGGAAGCACGCTATCTGGAGCGTACCGCGCCTTGGATCGAGCGTGTCGGTCTAAAATACGTGCAAGAAAAAATTGTTGATAATTCTGAGTTGCGTAAGTCGCTCTGCGCGGATTTTCTCTACGCTCAGACATTCGCACAAACTGACCCTTGGGCGGAGGAATCCGCCTGCAATACACGCGGCAAAAAATACGATGCCATGGCGGAGTTGGTCTAATGGACGGCATGAATAACGTAAAAAATATCATCGACATCGGCGCACTGGAAGACATCGCACCCCTCGGCGCCCGCACCGTCACAACGACTTTTGGCGACATCGCCATCTTCCGCACGGCAGACGACGATGTCTTTGCCTTGCTCGACGAATGCCCGCACAAACAAGGCCCGCTCAGCCAGGGCATTGTGCACGGCACCTCCGTAACCTGCCCGCTGCATAACTGGGTTATCTCCCTGCAATCGGGGGAAGCTCAAGGGCTGGACGTAGGTTGTACCCCGCGGTTCACCGTTAAAGTGGAGGCGGGGCGCGTGCTCCTGTCCCTGCCATGAGCCGCGTTTTTCTCGTAGGCGCCGGGCCGGGCGATCCGGATCTGCTGACCCTGAAAGCCGCCCGCGTGCTCGGGCAGGCGGACGTGCTTCTGCATGATAGCCTGGTGGATCCCCGTATCATCGCAATGGCCAATCCCGATGCAAAAATCATCGATGTCGGCAAGCGCTGCGGCCGCCATTCCACCACGCAGGAAACTATCTGCACCTTGCTGGTAGCAGAAGCCGCAGCGGGCCATCTGGTCGTGCGCCTTAAGGGTGGCGACCCCATGATCTTCGGCCGCGCCACCGAAGAGATGGAAGCGTTACGTACTCAAAATATAGAATTCGAAATCATCCCTGGAGTTACCGCGGCTTGCGCCGCCGCAGCTGGTACAAAAATTTCCCTAACATGTCGAAACATAGCCCGTTCACTCCACATCATCACCGGCCACGGCGCCGATGGCGG
>JAGXAO010000090.1 GCA_018971565.1 Rhodospirillales bacterium | reverse complement strand
CAGGAGACAATCAGCATGAAATACAAGCAGCTTGGCCGCACCGGCCTTTATGTGTCTGAAATCTGCCTCGGCACCATGACCTTTGGCGGCAATGAGGATGCGGGATTCTGGAAAGCGATTGGCGAGCTTCGCCAGGACGAGGTGGACGCCATCGTCGCCCGCGCCTTGGCGCAAGGGGTGAATTTCATCGATACGGCGGATGTGTATTCCATGGGCCAGTCCGAGCGGCTGGTGGGCCAAGCTATTAAAAACCTAGGCGTAAAACGTTCGGATGTGGTGATCGCCTCCAAGGTGTTCGGCGAGATGGGCCCGGGGCCGAACGACCGTGGCGCCTCCCGCGGGCATATCATGGATGGCGTGAAGGCCAGCCTGGATCGCCTGCAAACCGACCATATCGACCTTTACCAGATCCACGGCAACGACCCTGTCACCCCAATCGAGGAAACCTTGCGCGCGCTGGACGATCTCGTAAGCCAAGGCCTGGTGCGCTACATCGGCGTTTCCAACTGGGCGGCGTGGAAAATCGCCAAGGCGCTCGGCATTTCCGAGGCGAAGGGCTATGCGCGGTTTGAGACGCTGCAAGCCTATTATTCCATCGCCGGGCGGGATTTGGAGCGGGATCTGGCGCCGATGCTGAACGAGGAGAAGCTGGGGCTGATGGTGTGGTCACCGCTGGCCGGGGGCTATCTATCCGGCAAATACGGGCCAGGCTCCACCACGCCGAATGATTCGCGCCGGGTGAATTTCGATTTTCCGCCGGTGAACAAGGAGCGGGCGGATGCCTGCATAGAGGTGATGCGCGAGATTGGCCTGGCCAACGGGGTTTCCGTGGCGCGGGTGGCCTTGGCCTGGCTGCTGGCCAAACCGCACGTCACCAGCATCATCATCGGCGCCAAGACGATTGAGCAGTTGGACGATAATCTGGCGGCGGCGGAGCTGGTGCTGCTGCCCGAAGAGGTGGCGAAGCTGGATGCGGTGAGTGAGTTACCGCCGGAATATCCAGGCTGGATGGTCACCCGCCAGGCCGCCAGCCGCGTGCCGGGGCCGTTCAAGCTGAAAACATAAATACCTTCAAAAGCCTCGGGACGATGGTTTTCAGCCCGTCGAACCGAAGTGGGTGAGAAACTGGCTTACCTGCTCCAGAGCCATATCCAGCGCAGCTTCCAGGGGTCTGGTCGTCCGGGCGGTTTGTGTCATCAGCAAGCCGCCCTGCAAGGCAGCCACAATCGCCACCGCCAGGGCTGAAACGTCTATCTCCTGCGGCACGCCGCGGTCTCGCTTTATCGCCTCCAGTGCTGCCGCAACATGGGCTTCCCATTGTACAAAGCTTTGCGCCAGCGCATGGCGCGACGTTTCGGAACGATCAGCCAGTTCGCTTGCAAGTGACCCGATCGGGCAGCCGCCAGCTCCGCGCCTCAAGCGGTGAATCTCGACGATCTTGTCTCGCCATGCGCGTAAATCTGCAATTGTCCGGACCTTGCTAAGGCAGCCTTCCTGAAATGACAGGACAGCGCTGGACTGTGCCCCTACAACCGCTTCCATTAAAGCGTCGCGATCTTTGAAATAATGATAGATCTGCGATTTGCTGGTGCCGCTTGCGGCCATCACATCGTCCAGCGTGGTTCCGGTGACCCCGTGTTTCGCCACGAGCTGTGCCGCGGCTTTAACGATTCTGCTCCGGGTTGCGGCGCCCCGGGAAGTCGCGGCGGGGCGAGCAGCAGATTTTAAACAACGAGTCATGATCCAAGCCTATCATGACTGGACTTGACAGTCCAATTTTAATCCCGGATGAGCGGCCTGGACCAGGCCGTCCACTACCCAACAAAGGCGGGTTGGTAGTCCAATCGGGAAAGGATCGCTCAGATTGTCGGAATACTTCAAAATTTCGGAGCGGGGTGCTGGCTCCTTCTGGCCTCTTGCGATCCTTCGCTGGGTGATGGTGCTTATCTTCGTGTCGTTTGGCATCCAGAAATTTACACCCCAATCGGCCCACGGCATTACGGTTTATATCAGCCATAGTCCGTTTATTTTCTGGCTTTCCATTTTTGGAATTCGGGGTGAGGCCGATATTCTTGGCGTAATCGAACTTACGATTGCGACGCTGCTGGTGGTAGGAGCCTTTATTCCCTTCATTTCAGCACTTGCTGCCTTCATGGGCTGCCTCACATTCGCGGTCACGTGGTCGTTCTTTTTCACGACACCAGGGGTTGTTAAATGGAGCTTGTCGACCGACCCGATCGCCTGGAACCTGATGGGCGAATTTCTCTATAAGGATATCGCATTATTCGCGATTTGCGCGGTGCTGTTTATAACGTCCCTGACGCATGAATTTAACATACGAAAGTTGTTGCATCCGCGGCGGAGTATTTGACCTCCGGGCGTAAACCGCCCCGGCGTTACGCGGCCTAAAGCCGCCGCAGCACGAACATTTCCGCTAGCGAGGCCTCGATGGCCTCGCCATGACCCGCGTCCCGCGCCTCTATCATCACCTCAAGCTGGGCATCCTGCACTGAAGGGCTGGAGAACAGCCGGTGATGCGAAACCTCCAGAATATTGCCGCCAAGTTCGCCGATACGCCGGGACACCTCCGCCAGCATCCCCGGCCGGTCGGGCATTTCCAGAACCAGGCGCAGCAGGCGGCCATCGCGCAGCAGGCAGCGCATGAGGGTGTTGGCGAGAATACGCGGGTCGATATTCGCCCCGCAGATGGAGATGCCGACCTTCTTGCCCCGGAAATGCTCGGGGAAGCTCAACACAGCGGCGAGGCTGGCGGCTCCCGCGCCCTCGGTCACCTGCTTGGCGTTTTCAACATAGGCGGCGATGGCGCTTTCCACCGCGTGCTCGGAAACCACCAGCACCGGCACCTCCAGCGCCTTCAGCACTGAAAGCGGGTTCTGGCCAATGTCCCGCACCGCGATACCCTCGGCAATGGTCGGCCCGCCTACCTTAATCTCCCGGCCCGCCAGCGCTTGGGCGAAGGCGGCGTAATGTTCCACCTCCACGCCATAAACTTTGCATTCAGGGCGCATATGCCGCGCCACAATGGCACTGCCCGCGATGAGCCCGCCGCCGCCCGTGGCCACCACCAGTGCGTCCAGTTCCGGCGCATCCTCGAACATTTCCAGCGCCATGGTGCCCTGGCCCGCCATCACCGCCGGGTCATCATAGGGGTGGATGAAGAACAGCCCTTCCTCGGTCTCCAGCCTCCGGGCCTCGGCGGCGGCCTCTGCCAGAGTTTCGCCATGCAGCACCACATTCGCTCCCCAGCTTGCGGTGCGTGTTACTTTCGTCGCCGGGGTGTGGCGGGGCATGACGATGGTGGCCTTGATACCGGCGAGTTGGGCGTGCCGCGCCACGGCCTGGGCGTGGTTGCCGGCCGACATCGCAACAACGCCGCGCCTGCGCTCATCGGCTGAAAGCAGCGCGATGCGGTTGGCCGCACCCCGTTCCTTGAAGGCGCCGGTGGCCTGGAGATGGTCGTGCTTGATGTATAGCTCCGCCCCGGTGAGGCGGGAGAGCGCATCCGATTTCAGGAAGGGCGTGCGTAGCACGGCACCCTGAATCCGCGCGGACGCAGCCAGGACATCATCGTAGGTGAGCATCTCAGATATAGCTGATTTTCAGGATTTCGTAGGAGCGGTCGCCGCCAGGGGCTGGCACCGCCACGGTTTCACCCACCCGCTTTGAAATCAGCGCTTTAGCCAGCGGCGAGGTGACGGAGAGCTTGCTCTGTTTGATGTCCGCCTCATACAGCCCGACAATCTGGTAGGTGGCTTCCTGCTCGGTATCCTCATCCACCAGCAGCACGGTGGCGCCGAATTTCACGGTATCTCCGGAGAGAGAAGTTGGGTTGATCACTTCCACCGCCGAGACGATCTCTTCCAGCTCCGCAATGCGGCCTTCGGTAAAAGACTGGCGTTCACGCGCGGCATGGTACTCGGCATTTTCCGAAAGGTCGCCATGGGCACGGGCCTCGGCAATGGCACGGATAATCGCCGGACGCTCAACAGCTTTGAGGTTCCGCAATTCGTCTTCTAGCGCCACGAGGCCAGCCGCGGTCATAGGAAATTTCTGCACTGCATCTCCTCAAGGGCGCGTGGCCCCCGATGGGTTGGAAGTTACGCAACAAACCACCACGGGCGTGTGAACGCCCGCAGCGGTCAGAAAGATTGATGAAAGTACGACTGAAGCGGCGCAACATCAAGAGTGCCCGCCATCAACGCCGCAATGGCGTGCGCCGCTGCCCTGGCCCCGGCGATGGTGGTGAAGTTAGGCACACCATGGGTGAGGGCGGAACGGCGGATGTCGAAGCTGTCAGCTACGGATTGTGCGCCGGAGGCCGTGTTGATGATGAGCTGGACATCGCCGGAGCGGATGGCGTCCACGCAATGCGGGCGGCCTTCCAGCACCTTGTTTACCCGCTTCACGGGGATTCCGGCCTCCGCCAGGCACTGGGCGGTGCCGCCCGTGGCCAGGATGGAGAAACCAAGCTCCGTCAACCGCCGTGCCACCGGCAGAATGGCTGGTTTATCGGCATCCTTCACTGAAACAAAGGCGGTGCCGGCAAGCGGCAGCTTCACCCCCGCACCCAGCTGCGCCTTGGCGAAGGCGCGGGCGAAATTATTGTCCAGCCCCATCACCTCTCCGGTGGATTTCATCTCCGGCCCCAGCAATGTGTCCACATTCGGGAAGCGCGCGAAGGGGAACACCGCCTCCTTCACGGCCACATGGCGCGGCTGCACGGAATCATCCAGCTTGAAACCAGCAAGCTTCGCCCCGGCCATCACCAGCGCGCCGATTTTGGCCACCGGCACGCCGGTTGCCTTGGCCACGAACGGCACCGTGCGCGAGGCGCGGGGGTTCACCTCCAGCACGTAGATCATGTCGTTCTGGATGGCGTATTGCACGTTCATCAGCCCTATCACGCCCAGCGCCTTGGCCATGGAAACGGTCTCGGCCCGCAGCTCCGCCACAATGGCGGGGGAGAGCGAATACGGCGGCAGCGAGCAGGCGGAATCTCCGGAATGGATGCCGGCTTCCTCGATATGTTCCATGACGCCCGCCACATAGACATCCGTGCCGTCGCAGATGCAGTCCACATCCACTTCGCTCGCCTCGTTCAGGTAGCGGTCAATCAGCACCGGGTTGTCGCCGGAAACGCGCACCGCCTCGCGCATATAGCGCTCCAGCCCCGTGCGGTCGTACACAATCTCCATCGCCCGGCCGCCCAGCACGTAAGAAGGCCGGATGATCACCGGGTAGCCGATGCGCTCGGCAATGGCCTCGGCCTGCTCGGTGGAGCGGGCGATGCCGTTATCGGGCTGGCGCAGGCCAAGCTTCTTCAGCAGCTCCTGGAAGCGCTCGCGGTCTTCCGCAAGGTCGATGGCATCTGCCGAGGTGCCAAGGATGGGGATGCCGGCGGCTTCCAGGGAGAGGGAGAGCTTCAGCGGCGTCTGCCCGCCATATTGCACAATGCAGCCCAGCAGTGTGCCCTTTTCCTGCTCCTTACGCAGCAGGGAGAGCACATCCTCGTCGAAAAGCGGCTCGAAATACAGCCGGTCGGAGGTGTCGTAATCCGTGGAAACGGTTTCCGGGTTGCAATTGACCATGATGGTCTCATAGCCCGCCTCGCGCAGCGCATAGGCGGCGTGCACACAGCAATAATCGAACTCGATGCCCTGGCCGATCCGGTTCGGCCCGCCGCCGAGAATAACGACCTTCTTGCGCTCGGTCACCTCGGCCTCGTCCAGCGGCACGCCGTAGGAGCCTTCATAGGTGGAGTACATATAGGAGGTGGCGGAGGCGAACTCGCCAGCGCAGGTGTCGATGCGCTTGTAAACAGGCTTCACATTCAGCTTAAGCCGCGCGGCGGTCACCGCACTTTCCTTCTGGCCGGAGAGTTGCGCCAGGCGCTTATCGGCAAAGCCCATCGCCTTCAGGCGGCGGAAGCCGAACGCATCGCGCGGCAGGCCGTTGGCCTTGACCTCGTTTTCGGCGGCGATGATGCCTTGCATCTGCTCCAGGAACCAGGGGTCGAACTTGCAGGCGGAATGAATCTCCTCCGCGGAAATTCCGGCACGCAAGGCCTGGGCCGCCACCAGCAGCCGGTCCGGCCTGGGGGTGGAAAGGGCGGCGCGGAACGCATCCGCCCCGCCATCGCCGGGGGCCGGCATTTCATCCAGCCCGGAAAGCCCGGTTTCGAGCGAGCGCAAACCCTTCTGCAACGCCTCCTGGAAATTCCGGCCAATCGCCATCGCCTCACCCACGGACTTCATCGAGGTGGAAAGCAGCGCCGGGGTGCCGGGGAATTTCTCGAAGGTAAAACGGGGGATTTTGATGACGACGTAATCGATCACCGGCTCGAAAGATGCAGGCGTGGCCTTGGTGATGTCGTTCTGCAATTCATCCAGCGTGTAGCCCACGGCCAGTTTCGCCGCCACCTTGGCGATGGGAAAGCCGGTTGCCTTGGAGGCCAGCGCGGAGGAGCGCGAGACGCGCGGGTTCATCTCGATGACCACCATGCGGCCATCTTCCGGGTTGATGCCGAACTGCACGTTGGAGCCGCCTGTTTCCACGCCGATGCGGCGCAGACAGGCGATGCTTGCATCGCGCATGATCTGGTATTCTTTATCCGTCAGCGTCAGCGCCGGGGCGACGGTAACGGAATCCCCCGTATGCACGCCCATCGGGTCGATATTCTCGATGGCGCAGATGATGATGCAGTTATCCGCGGAGTCACGGACAACTTCCATTTCGTATTCTTTCCAGCCCAGCACGGATTCCTCAACAAGGACTTCGTTGGTCGGCGAAGCGTCGATGCCCGAGAGCACGATCTCGAAAAATTCCTCGCGGTTATACGCAATCCCGCCGCCTGTGCCGCCCAGCGTGAAGGAGGGGCGAATAACGGCGGGGAGGCCGACGAATTCCAGCGCTGTTGTGGCTTCCTCACGGTTATGCGCGATGGCGGATTTGGGACCGGCAATGCCGATCTCCGCCATCGCGTCGCGGAATTTCAAACGGTCCTCGGCACGGTCGATCACCTCGGCATTCGCACCGATCAGCTCCACGCCTAGCTTTTCCAGCACGCCGGATTTGGCGAGGGACATGGCGGTGTTCAGTGCCGTCTGCCCGCCCATGGTCGGCAGCAGCGCATCCGGCTTTTCTTTCAGGATAATCTTCTCCACCATCTCCGGCGTAATCGGCTCGATATAGGTCGCATCCGCCAGCGACGGATCGGTCATGATCGTCGCCGGGTTGGAGTTGACGAGCACCACGCGGTAGCCCTCCTCACGCAAAGCCTTGCACGCCTGCGCACCGGAATAATCGAACTCGCAGGCCTGGCCGATGACAATCGGCCCGGCGCCGATGATCATGATGGATTTGATGTCTGTGCGTTTGGGCATGGGAAGTCCTTACTCGAAGCCGGGAAGGGCGATTTTATGCGCGTCGATCAACGCGCGGAATTCAGGGGAGACGGTTGCAAGGTCAACGATGTCAACTTTATAGGCCAGCGGCGCATTTTCGAATGCTTCGGCCAGGCGTGCCTTTGCGGCGGGTGGTACGGCGCTGATCGCTAGATCGAGATCGGAGCCGCGCCGGGTAGTACCTTTGGCGCGTGAGCCGAACACCCAGATTTTCACGCCTGGAACATGCGCGCGCAAAATCTCCTGCACCAAAGCCAGCTCGTGCGTTGCCATGTCGATCATTTCTGCCGCGCCGCGATTTGCGCGGCTAGAAACCGCGCCGCTTTGGCGAAAGCTGGAATTTTTGCAAAAACCTTGCGTGCCTTGTCTTCGTCATAGGCATGGCTGGTGGCGTTGCGGGCATCGCGGAAATCCATCCACACATCCCAGCTTTCCCCGAGCAATCCACGCTCATGGCCAAGCCGGATCAGGTCGGGGAAAGAGAGTTGGTGAACTTCCGCCGGTTCACTGGCTTCCAGATAGCGCCGCAGCATTTTGTGGCTCAGCTCGTAGCTATACTCAAACCGCTGAATGCAGGCATCACGGATCAGCTTATCCTCCGGCACGTGGGCCTGCGCGGCCAG
>JAGXAO010000089.1 GCA_018971565.1 Rhodospirillales bacterium | reverse complement strand
CTGTTTTTGGCGGAGCGGCGGGGCAATGTGGCGGGCAGCGCGGTGCTGGCGGGGCTGGAGGGTTCGCGCCCGGTGCTGGTGGAAATTCAATGCCTGCTGGCGCCCAACCCTGGCGGCTCGCCCAGGCGCTCGGTCATCGGCTGGGATTCCGGCCGGCTTTCCATGCTGCTGGCGGTGCTGGAGACGCGCTGCGGGCTGAAACTGGCCATGAATGATGTGTATTTGAACGTGGCGGGTGGATTGCGGGTGAACGAGCCCGCCGCCGATCTGGCCGTGGCGGCGGCGCTGATCTCCGCGGCGTCTGACGTGCCGAGCGACCCGGAAATGGTGTTTTTTGGTGAGATCGGCCTTTCTGGCGAGTTGCGCCAGGTGGCGCAGACTGAGCTGCGACTGAAGGAGGCGGCGAAGCTTGGCTTTGCCCGCGCCGCCGGGCCGAAGCGCGTGGCGGGAGGCGCTGGCAGATTGAACGTGCCGAAATCGCTCTCGCTGATTGAAATCGGACATCTGACAGACTTAGTTGGGATCATCGCCACGGGCCAGAAACCCGGCGCAAAAGGCAAAGGGACGGTATGACCTGGGTTGACGCGGTGATGCTGGGCGTGGTGGCGCTTTCAGCCCTTTTCTCAATGGTGCGCGGCTTTGTGCGCGAGGTACTGGGCGTTATCGCCTGGATTGGCGCGCTGCTTGCCTGCCTGCGCTATTACGGGCTGGTCGAGCCGTATATCGTCTCACTATTGCCCAAGCATCTCGCCCATTTCGCCATTTATGGCGCCATGGCGGTGGTGTTTCTGGTGGTGCTTATCGTGCTGAGCCTGATCAGCGGGCTGATTGGCGGACTGGTGCGCGATTCACCGCTTTCCGGGCTGGACCATTCTCTGGGTATTGTGTTCGGCGCCGCGCGGGGGGCCGTGCTTGTGTTTCTTGCCTATATCGCGCTGGGCCTGGCCGAGCCTTCCAACGCCTGGCCCACGCCGGTTGCGAATGCGCGGTTTTTGCCGCTGGCGCATCAAGGGGCGGTTTGGGTTGTAGGCTTTCTGCCCGCGCAATACCGGCCGAATATTCAGCCTCTGCGTGGCCCGGCAGCGCCATCTGCCGGCACGTTAATGCAGCAGCCCGTGGCCGGAAGCGCGTTACAAGGCAGCCAGTAACGGCCCAAAACCGCGCCGGTGATGCGGGGTAGGCCCGTACATAACGATCGCGGCGCGGTGGATCGCCGCCGCGTAGCCGGCATTGCTCGCCCAGCCGTAATGCGGGTAGCGCGCATCCAGGCGCTGCATCAGCTTGTCGCGGATTTCCTTGGCCACGATGGAAGCGGCGGCGATGGAAAGGCTCAAACCATCCCCGCCGATAAGTGTTGTACAGGGAATGGCGATGCCGGGCGCCTTATTGCCATCCACCAGCACATGGTCCGGGGCGGCGGGCAGGGCCGCGATGGCCCGGCGCATCGCCAGAAGCGAGGCATGCAGGATATTCATCCTGTAAATCTCCCCAACCGAGGCCGCGCCCACCCCAATTTCCGCTCCTGAGCCACGCAACGCCAGCAAGGCCGCCGCGCGCTTCTTGGGGCTGAGCTTTTTTGAATCGTCCAGCAATTCGGCAAGCTGCGTGGTGAGACCCACGGGCAGCACAACGGCTGCCGCCAGAACCGGCCCCGCCAAGGGGCCGCGCCCAACCTCGTCCACGCCGGCCACGCGCCCGCCGAGCACCGCCTCGCGCATAAAATCAGGCATCGCGCCTGGCCTCGAAAAACTCCCTGAGCAGGGCAGCACTTTCCTGTTCGCGCACGCCGCCGATGATTTCCGGCTTGTGGTGTGTGGTGGGCTGGGTGAACAGAAGCGGCCCATGCTCCACGGCGCCGGTTTTCGGGTCGTAGGCGCCGAAGACGAGGCGGCCGAGCCTGAAGGCCGCGATTGCCCCGGCGCAGAAGGCGCAGGGTTCCAGCGTTACCGTCAACGTGCAATCGGCCAGATATTTACCGCCCCTTGCGGCACGGGCGGCGGAAAGAGCCAGAAATTCCGCATGGCAAGTGGGGTCCTGCGCCGCTTCCACCCGGTTGGCAGCCACGGCCAGCACGGCCCCCGCGCCATCCGTCACCACCGCCCCCACCGGCACCTCACCCGCCAGCGCGGCGCGGCGCGCTTCATCCAGGGCGAGTTGCATGGGCGAGCTCATAGGGGAAGAATTTGCCTCAACCCCACCGCAAGGTCTAGGTGAGGGCATGAAAAAACGCCCCTTGATTGGCCTGACACTGGATGCGGAACCCGCCGGTGGCTGGTCCAAATATCCCTGGTATGCGCTGCGCCAGAATTACGCCGACGCCCTGGCCGCGTGCGGCGGGCTGGCGGTGGCATTGCCGCACGACGCAGAGCTGGCCGGAGAGTATCTGGACAGGCTGGACGGGCTTATCGTAACCGGCGGGGCGTTCGATGTGGACCCGGCCCTTTATGGAGACACAGAAACCCACGCCACGGTGGAACTGAAGGCGGACCGCACCACCGCCGAGCTTGCCTTTCTGCGCGGGGCCATGGCGCGCAACATGCCGGTGCTTGGCATTTGCGGCGGGCAGCAGCTACTCGCGGTGGCACTTGGCGGCAGCCTGCACCAGCATATACCGGATGCCATTCCCGGTGCCTTGGAGCATGAGCAGAAAACCAGCCATTACGAGGCAGGCCACGGCGTGGAGATTCTGCCCGGCACCAAATTGTTCGAGATCGCCGGGCCGGTGATGCAGGTGAATACCTCTCACCATCAGGCGGTTAAATCCGCCGGGCGGGGTGTGGTGAATGCGGTAGCCCCCGATGGCGTGATTGAAGGCATTGAGGACCCGGCAATGAAATTCTGTATCGGTGTGCAATGGCATCCTGAATATCTGGTGGATGCGGGCGACGCCGCACTTTACCGCGCTTTTCTGGCCGCCTGCCATGAGTGAAGAAAACGCAGAGCGCGGCGAGCGCATCGCCAAATTCCTCTCCCGCGCCGGGGTGGCCAGCCGCCGCGACGCGGAGGTGATGATAGAGGCCGGGCGCGTGCGGATGAATAACACGGCGGTGACCCACCCGGCGGTGTTCGTGAAAAAAGGCGATATGGTGCTGGTGGATGGCAAGCCCGTGGGTGAGCCCGAACGCACCCGGCTGTTCCGTTACCACAAGCCAGAAGGGCTGGTGACGACGCACAAAGACCCTGAAGGCAGGCCCACAGTTTTTGAAAGACTGCCCCCTGGCCTGCCACGCCTTATCTCCATCGGGCGGCTGGATTTAACCTCCGAGGGGTTGTTGCTGCTGACCAATGATGGCGCGCTCTCCCGCCAGTTGGAACTGCCTGCCACCGGCTGGCTGCGCCGCTACCGCGTGCGGGTGCATGGCGGTGTATCCCAGGACAAAATCAAACGCCTGGCCGATGGGCTGGTGGTGGACCGGATTAAATACGGCCCCATTGAAGCCGCGATTGATTCCGTGCAGCGTTCCAACACCTGGCTTTCCATGAGCCTGCGTGAAGGCAAAAACCGAGAAATCCGCCGGGTGATGGAGGCGCTGGAATTGCCGGTGACAAGGTTGATTCGCGTGGCCTACGGGCCGTTCCAGCTCGGCACACTGCCACGCGGGGCGGCGGAAGAAGTAAACGGCAAGATTTTGCGTGAGCAGGTGCCCGGATTGGCGAAGTGAGGATTATCGCCGGGCGGTGGAAGGGCCGCGTTTTGGCGGCGCCAACTGGCCAGGCCACGCGGCCCACCAACATCCGCGCACGGCAGGCGGTGTTCGACATTCTGGCCCACGCGCCCTGGTGCGAACTGCAAGGTGCGAAGGTGCTGGATGTGTTCGCGGGCACCGGGGCCTATGGGCTGGAGGCGCTCTCACGTGGGGCCGCATCGGCGAGCTTCATTGAACTTGCAATACCCGCCTTAGCAGTTTTGAAAACCAATATCACCGTGTGCAAGGCGGATGCGGCACGGATTGTTCCGGCCGATGCGCTACGCCCGCCTGAAGGTGCGGCGCATGATCTGGTGTTTCTCGACCCGCCTTACGGGCAGGCGCTTGTGGCACCCTCCCTGGCGGCGCTGGCAGCGAAAGGCTGGATCGCGCCGGGGGCGGTTATCGTGGCCGAGCTGGGGCCTGGCGAGGCGCTGGATGTGGCTGAGCCCTTGGCCGAACGCGCCCACGGCAAGGCACGGCTGAAAATCTGGCGCTATCCGGGGTAAGGATCAGCCTCCGGGCTTTCAGGCCGGGGCCAACGCCTGGGCGGCGATATCCAGAAAATTGCCGAACACAATCTGCGCGGCATTATACAGCCCGGAGAATTCAGCATCCACCTCCACCGCCAGCGTATTCAACGCGCCAGGCCCGCGCACACGCTCCAGCGCCTGCTTGTATTCCGGCAACGCGCCCCATTCGGCGGTGGTGGTGCGGGTCAACTCCATATGAAACTGCAGTCCGTAGGCAAAGCGCCCCCAACGCTGGGCCTGAATGGCGCAAGCCGGTGAGCTTGCCAGAAGCTCACCCCCTGCCGGCAGGCGCTTCACTTCCGCGCCGTGCCACTGCAGGCAAGGCCACGCGGCCGGCAAGCCCGCGAAAACTGGATCGGGCACGATGTCTACCCTGCTCATCCCCACTTCGGGTTCCTGCATCCGCCCAACCTCTCCGCCCAGCGCCTGCGCCAGCAACTGGTGGCCAAGGCACATGCCCAGATAAGGCCGCCCGGCTTCCACCCAGGATTTGATCGCCGCCATCTCATCCAGCAGCCAGGGGTGCCTGACGGTCTGCCACACATCCATGGGCCCACCCATTACCAGTAGTGCGTCAAAACCCTCCAAAGGCGGAATCGCCTCGCCCTCGTCCAGCTCCACAGCATGCATAACGCAGCCTCGGGCTTTCATCACATCCCGGAAGCTGCCTGGATGCTCCGAGACGGCATGCTGGAAGACAAGAATTTTCATGAGCGATCTCCACTTCTGGGGCAACGCCACTATTGCAGGGAAACTTTCTTTCGTGAAGCGTTGCCGCGCATGACTCGCAGCTTCATGTTATGCAGCCCCATGCCCATTCGCCGCCTGTCTGAGCCCACCATCAACCGCATTGCCGCTGGCGAGGTGATCGAGCGCCCCGCCGCGGCGGTGAAGGAGCTGGTGGAAAATGCGCTGGATGCCGGGGCCAAGCGCATCGAGGTGATTCTGGCGGGCGGCGGGATCGAACGGATCGAGATCATCGACGATGGGTGCGGCATACCAGAAGCTGAGCTGCCCCTGGCCATCGAGCGCCATGCCACCTCGAAACTGCAAGACGACATGCTGGTGCAGATTTCCACGCTGGGCTTCCGGGGCGAGGCGCTGCCCTCCATAGGTGCCGCCGCCCGGCTTACCCTCATCAGCCGCCCGGCTGGGCAGGATTCCGCCTGGCGGATTGACGTTGCGGGTGGCGTGGTAACAGCGGCACGGCCGGTGCCGGGTTTGAAGGGCACCCGCGCCATTGCCGAGGACCTGTTCTACGCCACCCCCGCCCGGCGCAAATTCCTCCGCTCCGCGCGCGCAGAGGCTGAGGCTGCCGAGCGTACCGTCTGGCGCCTGGCGCTCTGCGCCCCGCATGTGGCCTTCCGCCTGGTTTCGGACGAGCGGGTGATCTTCGACCTTCCGGCCCAGGAGGAGCCCGCCCGTGTCGCCGCCCTGTTCGGGCGCGAGGCCGCCAACACCATGCTGCCTTTAAAGGCTGAGCGCGACGATGTCCGCCTCTCCGGCCTCATCGGCCCGGCCAGCCTCAACCGCGCCACCTCGCAATTGCAGAGCTTCGTGGTGAATGGCCGCCCGGTGCAGGATTCGCTTTTGCGCCTCTCTCTGCGCCTGGCCTACCGGGACGTGATTCCCGCCGGGCGCTTTCCCGTGGCGGCTTTGCGGCTGGACCTGCCTGATGAGGCGCTGGACGTGAATGTGCACCCCGCGAAGTCAGAGCTGCGCTTTGCCGACCAGAACGGCATCCGCAGCCTGGTTATCGGCGCGATTAACCGCGCTTTGGCGCAACCCGTGAGCCTGGGCACCGCGCCGGTGGCGGCATTGCCAGGCCGCAGCTTCCTCTTGCCGCCCGCGCCGCCCGGCCGTGCCGCGCGCGGCTTTGCCGAGGCGGAGCTGGCGCTGGCAGCACCGCCGCTGGCGCGGCCTGTGTTTGGGGAAACCGGGCCGGAGGAGGCTGAGCATCCGCTCGGCGCACCACTGGCGCAGATATTGGACACCTATGTGCTGGCCCAGGCGCCGGATGGCTCGCTCGTCATCGTCGACCAGCACGCGGCGCATGAGCGGCTGACGGAGGAACGCCTGCGGTCGCAATTCGCGGAAGGACGCATCGCCACACAGCCCTTGCTGGTGCCGGTGGTGGTGGAGTTTCCACCGATGGAAACCGCCCGGCTGCTGGCGGAAATAGAAATCCTGGCGCGGCTCGGCCTGGAGATTGAGGCTTTCGGCCCTGGGGCGGTGCTGGTGCGCGGCGTGCCCGCCGCCTTGAAGGAGCCGGACGCGGCACGGTTGCTGCGTGACCTGGCGGAAGAATTTGCAGAGTCCGGCGCGCCTTTGGCGCTGGAGGCGAAGCTGGATGCCGCGCTGGCGCGCCTTGCCTGCCACCGTTCCATCCGCGCCGGGCGGCGGTTGCAGCGCGAGGAGATCAACGCCCTGTTGCGCGAAATGGAAGCCACCCCGCGCGCGGCCACATGCTCCCACGGGCGGCCAACTTTCCTGAAGCTTACCCGTGCCGACCTGGAAAAAATGTTCGGCCGCCGGGGCTGAAGCGCGGACAAATAAAAAGGCCGGAGCAATGCCCCGGCCTTTTTTATTTCAGGCAGAAACTGCCAGATTAGAACAGCAGGCCGGCTTCCAGCGTGCCGATGAGCTGGAACTTGTCCGTGCCATTGGCGCCGTAGCCGTAGGTGTTGCCATTGGTGTCGCGGTTATGCAGCAGGTACAGGCCGCCACCGTTCACGCGGGCGAACAGATCCTTATACTGCCAGGTTGGCGAAACAGCGAAGCCAACAGCTTCGGATTTCGGCCCGACGAACCAGTTGCCAGCGCCCTGGGAGTTTTCGTATTCCACCCAGCCGCCGAGCGAGTAAGGCGACTTGCCGAAGGTGTAGTCGCCAAACACGGCCGCACCCAGGTTGGAGGTGGGCTTGTCGATGCCCAGCTGATGGTCGGTCTTGGCATAGACATACTGAACTTCAGGCAGGATGTTCAGGTTGCCCATGGTGTAGCTGTACCAGCCACCGATCATCTGGGAGTTCATGAAGTATGGGCCGTAGCCAGCAACTGTGGTGTCGGAGCCCCAGCCATAGGTGCGAGCGCTCAGGCCGGTGCGGCCCAGATTACCAGCGTAAAAAACGTTCACATTGTTGTTGTCGTTGATGGTGTAGCTAACCAGAGCCTGCAGGAAGTTGAACACATGCGTGTCCCAGCCATCGCCGAACTCAACGGTCGCGGTAACCGGGCCAGCAGTATAGCTGCCCTCAACGCCATCCGACTGGCTGTTCTCAACATAGAAAATATCGGTGGTGAGCTGCGACTCGTTGTTCCAGTCGATAGCTGATTCCCAGCCTTCCAGCGAGGCCATGCGGCCAGCGGAGACGGTGAACGGCATATCTGTCGGCGCGATGGTGACATAACCGGCATAAAGCGGGCCGGTGCTGAAATTGTTAATGGAGGTCTGGGCAGGGCGGCCGGATGCGCCAACCGTGATGGCGCCGCCATTGGAGCCGACTTCGATGGTGAACTGCAGCTCACCCGTGTTTTTCTGCAACTCGACCAGCGCGTTCGCAACGTTGGCGCCATGGTTCAAGGTGCCGCTCGGCAGCTTGCTGACATAGTAGCCGTAACCGTCAACGCCACCGCTGAGGCTCAGGCTGCCCAGCGGGCCGCCATCGATCTGAATGGCGGTCGGGCCGTTCATGGCGTGAGCCGTGTTCAAAGCCAGAAGAGAGGACGCGGCCACAAAGCCCAGTCCCAGAAGTTGCCGACGCATCGTAATCATTATGCCTCCTAGTTGCGCATTTTTCGCGCGTGATGCCTAAACCCTAATCGGATGGCGCGGGCAAACCTTAAAATTCGCCTCAAC
>JAGXAO010000009.1 GCA_018971565.1 Rhodospirillales bacterium | reverse complement strand
TTCAAGGCCGCCATCCTCAATCTCCGCCAGGGTGACGCCACGACAGATGCGTTGTGCGAGAAAATCTACGCCAGTTTTGGTAGCGACGCGCTTTATGACGACCGCGAGGAGCGGGCAGGGGCGAAGTTCGCGGAGGCGGATCTGCTCGGCCATCCCTGGCAGATCATCATCGGCCCGCGCGGTGCGGCCAATGGCATGGTGGAGTTGAAACGCCGCGCCACCGGCGAGCGGTTCGAGCTGCCAGTTGAGGAAGCCCTGGCCAAGGTGCGCGGCTGATGTTCAATGCCTTCGAGCGCAAGATCGCGGCACGTTACCTGCGCGCCCGGCGGGGTGAACGCTTCGTTTCGGTCATCGCCATTTTTTCGCTCGTTGGCATTGCGTTGGGGGTCGCCACGCTCATCATCGTGATGAGCGTGATGAACGGCTTCCGCCAGGAATTGCTGAGCCAGATTCTGGGGTTGAATGGCGATATCGGCGTGTATGGCGCCAGCGCGCCACTGAGCAATTACGACGAAATGGCCGCCAAGATCGCAACCATTCAGGGTGTCACAGGCGCTTTCCCCATCTCGCAGGGCGAGGTGCTGATGTCCGGCCCGCAGGGCGGGGCCACCGGCGGTGTCGCGCGGGGCATCACGCCGCAGGGGCTGGTGCAGCTTCCAACAGTTTCCCGGCATGTTATCGCGGGCAGCCTGGCGGACCTCACAGGCGGTGACACCATCGCCATCGGCGGGGCTTTGGCGCAGCAATTCAACGTCTCCGTCGGTTCGCAGATTTCGCTGATCCTGCCTCAGGGAAAAGCCACGATCATCGGCACCATTCCGTCCATCGAGAGCTTCACGGTGGTGGCGATTTTTGAAACCGGTATGCAACAATATGATTCAAGTTTTGTGTTTCTGCCGCTTGAGGCCGCGCAAACGCTCTTCCAGCAGAACGGTACTGCCTCACAGATTCAGGTTTTCGTGAAAGACCCGGACCATGATGACGCGGTGAAGCAGGCCATTCTCAACGCATTTCCCGGCATGGGGCTGAGCATTCAGGACTGGAAGCAGAACAACGATTCCTTCCTCGCAGCCGTAACGGTAGAACGGAATGTGATGTTCCTTATCCTCACCCTCATCATCATCGTCGCCGCCTTCAACGTCATCTCCTCACTCATCATGATGGTGAAGGACAAGGCAAAGGACATCGCGATTTTACGCACCATGGGGGCCAGTTCCGGCTCCGTCCTGCGGATATTCCTGATGGCCGGTGCATCCGTTGGTGTGCTGGGCACCTTTATAGGCTTCGTGCTGGGGGTTTTGTTCTGCCAGCACATCAACCAGATCCGGCTGTTCATCCAGAGCCTCACCGGCCAGCAATTGTTCAATCCCACCATTTATTACCTGGAATCCCTGCCCGCACAGCTGGACTGGCGAGAGGTCACGGAAGTTATCGTCATGTCACTCACGCTTTCGGTGCTGGCCACCATTTACCCCAGTTGGCGCGCTGCCAAGATAGACCCGGTGGAGACCTTGCGCAGTGAGTGAATATCTCCTCTCCATGAAAGCTATTGGCCGCACCTATAAATCCGGTGAAGGCGCACTCACAGTGCTCAACGGCGCGGAGCTTACCCTCGCGCGCGGCGAGATCGTGGCATTGGTCGCGCCGTCTGGCTCAGGAAAGTCAACCTTGCTGCATCTGGCAGGGCTTTTGGAAAAACCAGACAGCGGTTCGGTGATCATCGATGGCCAGGATACCGGCGTGCTGAACGATGCCGGGCGCACTGCCTTGCGCTTGAAGCATGTTGGGTTCGTCTATCAGTTTCACCATCTGCTGGCGGAGTTCACGGCGCTGGAGAATATCTCCATACCGCAGATGATCGCGGGCGCAAGCCAGACGCAGGCTGATAAGCGTTCCATGGAACTGCTGGAGAAATTCGGTCTCGGCCCGCGTGCTTCGCATCTGCCGGGCAAGCTTTCGGGTGGCGAGAAACAGCGTGTGGCCATTGCCCGCGCGCTTGCCAATCATCCCTCACTGCTGCTGGCGGACGAGCCGACGGGTAATCTCGATGTCGCCACCTCCAACATCGTGTTTGAAGAGCTGTTGCGTGTGGTACGTAGCGAGAACACGGCCGCCCTCATCGCCACCCATAACCCGGACCTGGCGGCGCGGATGGACCGGCGGGTAAGCTTGCGCGATGGCCGGCTGATCTAACGCTGCACGGCGCTGCGCGGCAAGTTTATACCCGCCTCCCGCAAAGCCTTCGCGGCACCGGGGTGAAAGCTGATCCCAGCCTCGTAAACCGGCTGCAAAGGCGCGGCATATGCTGCTGCCCGCACCGCAGCCCCCAGCAGAGGCCGGTTTTTTAATGCCGCTTCCGTAACGGCCTGGGCCAGATTATCAGGTAGCGAGGCAGCGCCAACAGCGATGTTCAGCGTGCCCACGCTGCCTACGTCTACAGTCTGGCCGGGGAAGGTGTTGGCTGGCAACACCATGCGCGAGAGGCCGGGCACCGCATTTGCTGCTTGTGCCGCTTGTGCCAGAGAGAAACCGATTAACTGTAATTTCTGGCCCATGGCGGCGGCGGTAAGTGCTGGCAATGGAGGTGCCCCGATGAAGGCACAAGCGGCAAGCTTGCCATCCAGCATTTTTTTCACCTGCTGCCCGTAATCGTTGGTTTCCATATGGCTTGGGCGCACGCCCACGCTCGCCAGAATCGCCGGGACTGCGGCCGCACCGCTTGCACCGTCTGGCCCTATGCCAATCGCCTGGCCATTCAACTCTGCCAAGCCTGAAACCCCGGTATGGGTGGAAATAATCTGCAGTACTGAAGGGTAGGCCGGAAATAGTGCCCGGAAGCTTTCCAGCTTCACCCCGGCTGTCCAGGCTCCGGTTCCTGTGCGCGCTTGCCCCGCCACCGCGATGCTGGAAAGGCCAAGCTGTGCGCTGCCTTCCTCAATCAGTAGCAGATTGGCGCTGGAACCGCCCGTGGCACGGTAGGCGATGCCTATCCCCGTGGTATTTTTAATGAGCTGGCCCCAGGCTGGCCCAAATATGGCAAAAGCGCCGCCAGGCCGCCCCGTGCCCATAATCAACGCGCCACGCCAAGGCTGTTGTGCGGCCCTCACGGCTCCGGTCATTGCAAGGCTCAGTCCGGCCCCGAATAATCCCCGCCGTGCCAGCCTCACAGCAGGCTCCGGCAGCGTTCGAGTGCCGAAATCAATGCGGCGCGAACGCCCGGCTCCAAAGCCGAGTGTCCGGCATCCGGCACAAGGGTCAGGCGGGCCTGCCCCCAGACGGCGGCCAGCTCAAAAGCTGATTGCGCAGGGCAGATCATGTCGTAGCGCCCCTGCACGATCTCACCGGGAATATTCTGCAGTTGATCCATATGTGCCAACAGCCCTCCAGGGGGCAGAAACAGGCCTTGGCGAAAATAATGCGCCTCTATTCGTGCCAGCCCGATGGCGGCACGGTCTTGCGCAAAGGCGGAAACCGCTTCGCTGCTCGGCAGCAATGTGGAGCAAGAGCCTTCATACATGCTCCAAACCCGTGCCGCTTCGGCTTGTATTATCGGGTCCGGGTTGGTCAGGCGCCTGAAATAACCTTCCAGCAGGTCATGCCGCTCCTCCGGCGGCAGGAAGCTGGCGAAGGCGGCGTGCGAATCCGGAAACACCCGCTGCAAGCCGTAGAGGAACCATTCCACCTCATGTGCCCGGCCAAGGAAAATTCCGCGCAGCACGGCGCCTGCCACATGCTCAGGGTGCGCTTGGGCATAGGCCAGCGCCAAGGTAGACCCCCAGGAGCCGCCGAACAGCAGCATGCGCCCGACATTCATGAATTTGCGCAATGTCTCGATATCTTCGATCAATTGCGGGGTGTTATTGTTCTCAAGGCTGCCCAACGGGCGGGAACGTCCGGCACCCCGCTGGTCGAAAATAATGACGCGCCAGATCGCGGGGTCGAAAAACCGCCGGTGCACCGCTCCGGCGCCAGCGCCCGGCCCGCCATGCAGAAACAGCACTGGTTTACCGGCGGGGTTGCCCACCTGCTCCCAATACATCACGTGCCCGTCGGAGAGCGGGAGATACCCGGTTTCGAACGGCCCGATTTCTGGAAACAGGTCGCCACGCGGCATGTTATCGCTCCAGGGCCTGGGCCAGAGTGGCGGCTACCCGCCGGGCTTGTTCATCGCTCAGGTCCGGGTGGATCGGCAGGGCCAATACGCGCCCACCCAGGCTCTCCGCCACGGCCAAGGACACGCCGTCATGCGCCGCCTCATAGGCAGGCTGCTGGTGCAAGGCGCGGGGGTAATACACCGCATGGCCAATGGCTGCCCCGGCCAGGGCGGCCTTGGCGGCATCCCGCGTGGTTTCGTCCGGCAGCAGCACGGAATACACCGCCCAGGCGCTTTGCGCGCCCTGCATCCGTACCGGAGTCGTCAGCACATCCTTCAGCGCCACATCATAGATGCAAGCAATTTCCTCACGCCGGGCGATCTCGCTCTCAAAAACCTCCAGCTTGGCCAGCAGCACGGCGGCCTGCATCGTATCCAGCCGGCCGTTCATGCCGGTTCGCAGCACCTCGTAGCGCGTGGTTCCCTCGCCATGGCTGCGCAAAGAGCGATACAGCGCCGCACGCTCCGCCGATTCAGTGAACAGTGCCCCGCCATCGCCATAAGCGCCCAGTGGTTTGGAGGGGAAAAAGCTGGTGGCCGTGGCGTCTGCCGCCTTGCCCAACCGCACGCCATTTTGCGCGGCGCCGAAGCTCTGCGCGCAATCATCCAGGGTGAACAGCCCCTCCCGTGCCGCGATGGCGTTGATTCCCGCCCAATCCGCGGGCTGGCCGAACAGATCCACGCCGATGATGGCGCGCGGCTTCAGTTTGCCCGCGCGTTTCACGGTCTCGATGCGGTCTTGCAGGCTGTTCAGGTCGATCTGAAAATTGCGCGGGTCCACATCCACGAACACCGGCGTGGCGCCCAGCAGCAGCGGCACCTCGGCGGTGGCGGTGTAGGTGAAAGCGGGCAGAAACACCGCATCCCCCCGCCCGATGCCTTCGGCCATCAGCGCGATCTGCAGCGCATCCGTGCCGGAACTCACGCTCACGCAATGGGCGGCACCGCAGAATGCCGCCAGCTTTGCCTCCAGCTCCAGCACCTCGGGCCCGAGAATATATTGCCCATGCGCCAGCACCGCATCCAGCCGGTCCCTTAGGCCTTGCCCTAGCCTTGCTTGCTGGGCTTTGAGGTCAAGAAACGGGATTGGCGGAAAATTTTGTGCATTCATGGGGGTGTAACCTACTCTGCCGCGCGCGGCACGGCGAGACCCGGCGGGGCTAAAAATTCCGGGACCGTTCTTTGGAGGATCGTAATGGCGCTATCCTCATCCCCCGCGCGGGCCGCCGCGGCGAGTTCTGTCATGGTGGCTGTAACGGCGGCGAGGTCCACAAGCCGAGGGGTGGCCATCAGCAGCCCCTCATGTTGTGTCGGCAAGGGCTCCTCAGCCCCGTGGAAAAGTTCTTCAAACAGCTTTTCCCCTGGCCGCAGCCCGGTGAATTTAATCTGGATATCCTCATCAGGCTTCAGCCCTGCCAGGCGGATCATCTGCCGGGCGAGGTCCACGATCTTCACCGGCTCACCCATATCCAGCACAAAGATGCCGCCATCCGGAATGGCTTCTTCCCCGCTGCCAGCGGCTGAAGCTTGCAGCACCAGCCCCACAGCCTCGCGCACGGTCATAAAATAGCGCTGCATTTCGGGGTCGGTTACGGTGAGTGGCCCGCCCTGTGCCAACTGGCGGCGGAACAACGGCACCACGGAGCCGGTGGAGCCCAGCACATTGCCAAACCGCACCGTAACACAGCGCATACCCTGGCCATTATGCCGTGCCGCCACATCCAGCGCCTGGGCATACATCTCCGCGAGGCGCTTGGAGGCGCCCATGACGGAGCTGGGGTTCACCGCCTTGTCGGTCGAGATCAACACCATCAGCTTCGCCCCGGCGGTGGCGGCGGCATCTGCCACCACCATTGTGCCCAGTGCATTGGTGCGCAGGCCCTCCAGCCGGTTCGCCTCCACAATCGGCACATGCTTCAGCGCGGCGGCGTGAAACACCAGCTCCGGGCGGAAGGTTTGCGTGATGGAATGGATATGTGCCGCGTTGCGCACATCCGCTACCATTGTCCGCCGTGGCAAAGCCGGAGCAAGCTCCCTGATCTCCAGATCGATCTGCCAGAGCGCGAATTCAGATGAATCCAGCAGCAGAATTTCCGCCGGGCCAAACCCGGCCAATTGGCGGCACAGCTCAGAGCCGATGCTTCCACCTGCTCCGGTGACCATCACCCGCTGCCCCGCGATCAGGGCTGCCATCGCGTCCAGCTCCAGCCGCACTTGGCGGCGGTTCAGCAGGTCTTCGATAGCGATGGGCTGCAGCGCCACTTTCTGGTCTGCCGGCGCCAGACGTGTGAGGCTCGGCGCACGCATGACCCGAATATTCCGGGCCTCGGCAACGCGCATCAGCGCCTTCAATCGGTCTCCGGTAAAGTGCGGCGCCGTGATAATTAACAGGTCCGGCTTTTCCGCCAGCCTTTCCAGCATTGCCTCGCCTTCCTCAGCGGCGCTCAGCACATCCAGCCCATGCACACGCCGGCCGATATGTTTTTCGGAGAGCGCGATCAACCCCGTCACCCTGTAAGGCGCGCTCGGCTGCTGCGCGTGGGCGGAGAGAAACAGTTCGGCATTTTCTCCATCGCCCACCAGCAGCGCGGTTTGGGCCGCGCCCTGCTTGCCACGCCGCTGCCTCAGCAGGCGGTAGAGCAGCTTCGGCACGCTAAGAGCGGCCGCCATCACCAGGGCAAGAATAACCGGAAACGCTGGGGAGGGCAGTGGCGCTCCCGCCCCCACCATCAGCAGCGTGAGCATGATGGACGTGACAATGGCCGCGAACCCCAGCAGCACAAGGTCATGCAAGGAAACAAACCGCCAATGCAGCCGGGAAAGCCCGAAGGGAATGCCGATCAGCCAGATCGCCCCGGCGCCTGCCAGCGGCAGGGCGTGGGGCTGCGGAATGGGCGCGGCCGGATTGGCGAGCCAGAAGCTTACCCCCACTGCCAGAGACGCCAGAACGCCGTCGAGCATGATGTTTACCGCCATGCGCATCGGCAGAAGCGGGTTTTCGCTATGGCTCATACGTCGTTTATAGCCTGGAAAAAGGCAGAAAAAAGTTCGATGTCGGCGTGAGGTGGGTTTCAGCCGATATAAAACAGCCCTTCGACCTCAACAGCGGCATCGAGCGGCAGTGAGGGTACGCCGATGGTGGAGCGCGCGTGGCGCCCGGCCTCGCCAAAAACCGCCACGGCAAGGTCTGATGCGCCGTTCATCACCACCGCATGCTGGGTAAAATCTGGTGTGCAGGCGATGAAACCTCCGAGGCGGACGACCTTGCTGATGCTGTCCAGCCCGCCGGGTAGTGCGGCCTGCAACTGCGCCAGCATGTTGATAACGCACAACCGCGCCGCATGCCGGCCTTCCTCAAGTGAAACGGCAGCCCCCAGCTTGCCTGTTACAGTCACCTTGCCAGCCATGGCGGGCAGCTGGCCGCTCACCGTAACCAAATTGCCGGTGATGCTCACCGGAACGTAGTTCGCAACCGGGGCCATGGCTTGTGGCAGGGTGATGCCCAGCTCTGCCAGCCGCGCGGAAATGGTCATAGGTCAGCCCACCAGTTTTAAGTTTCGGCGGCGCTCTCGCGGTGCTGGGGCTGGCAGGTCCAGCGGCAGCAGCGGCGCACGCTCTGCGGCACCCTCGCCCACGCTGTCCGGCTCGTCAATGCTGGCCGGGGCCAGGTTGGTCTGGCCCAGATAATTCACCGCCAGATTGCGGAAAACGTAATCCAGCATGGAGGTGGCGGCGGGTACGGCGGGGTCGCCCTCCACGGCGCCGGCGGGCCCGAAACGGGTGAAGGTGAAGGCTTCCACGTAATCTTCCAGGCTTACCCCGTGCTGCAGCCCAATGCTGATGGAGATGGCGAAGGCATCCATCAGCCCGCGGAAGGCCGAGCCCTCCTTGTGCAGGGCAATGAAGATTTCACCCAGGCGGCCATCCTTATATTCGCCGGTGGAGAGGAACAGCTTGTGCCCGCCCACGGCCACTTTCTGTGTGTAGCCGCTGCGGCGCGTGGGCAGCATCTCGCGGGTGGAGGCACGGCGTGGCGCCACCGGGGCGGCAGGGCGTGCCGGCATCACCGGCACCAGGGCGGCCAGGGCGTCGTGCATCGCGGCATGGGCAGCGGTACGGGGGGTGGCAAAAATTTCCTCCCCGCTCAGCATCCGGGCCAGGGCGGTTTCCGTTGTCAGCCCGCGCGCGGCGAGGGATTGCAAAGCCCAGTGGGCAAGCTTGCCGTCCTCATCCAGCGCCGAGAGGGCAGGGGCGAAATTCACCTGTTCCGCACCCAGCAACGCCTCGGTTTCTGGCTCGTTTAAAAAGCCCAGCAATGTTTCATGGCGGCGCTGGCCCAGGCTGGCCGCTTCTTCCCGCGCGGCGGTGGCGGCGGGCAGCAGGCCGGGCAGCGCGCTGTTTTCCGGCAGTTTCGCGCTGGTGATTCGGTAGCCGGGGGCGGCCCCGCGCGCCAGCAGCGTTGCGGAGGCGATATCCGCCTGTGCGCCGATATACCCCGCCAGTGCCACGGCCAAATCCCGCGCCTCCTGGGAATCGTAGGCCAGGCCCAGCCGGGCGAGGAGCAGGTTCAAATCTGTAAAACCCAGCCGCAGCCGGTGTTCGGCGGGTGCGGCGAGGGTCAGCGCTGTCACCGCCAGCCGCACGTCATGGCCCAGTGCCGCGATGTCGAACGTGCCTGCTTCATCCAGATAGGCTGAGGGGTTGAACACAAAGCCTGGCTGCCCGGCGGCGCGGTTGCGCCACACATTGGCGCTGGGGCTGGCGCGGTGCAGGGCCACGAGCTTATGCAATGCGCTTGCAATCCCCTCGGTCAAACCAGCCGCGGCGGCCCGCGCGGCGATGGGGGCAATCCAGGCTTCGGCGGCCTCGGCAATATGCAGCATGCGCTTGCCCGGCAGGATGGCGGCCAGCGCATCGGCGGCTTTCTGTCCCCATGCGGCGGGCAGTGTTACCATCACAGGTGGGGCATCGGGGTCTGAAGCTGCGTCGAAGGCCGCTAGCTTGATGCCATGCCAGGATTTATCGGTTCTGCTTTGTGCCATGCGGGGAGTTTAGGCCCTGATATGACTCAATAAAAGTGTATCTTGTGTTGAATCTGCGCAAGGGACACAAAATCCTGTGGATAGCTTGAAAGCGCCCAGGTTAAACGCGCCGCAACATGGAGATGGACCATTTGCCCGGCATCACTTATATCGGGGGCCATGAGCACTGCCGCGCAGACACCGGCCGCCAACGGCCCCACGCCCAAGGCCCGGCCGCTTGGCCTCAAAGGGCTGATCAGCAATCCCGGTCTTTACTTCCTTACCATGTTCCGGGGCCGCTTCATCGGCCGCGACGATATGGGAAACCAGTATTTCGAGCGCCCGGGCAAGCCCCGCGCACGCCGCTGGGTGGTTTATGCCGGCCCGCAGGACCCTTCCGTGGTGCCGCCCGAATGGCACGCCTGGCTGCACCATCTTACCGATGCGCCGCTGGTGGCGCGGGCCCGCCCCTGGCAGCGCCCGCACAAGCCGAACCTCACCGGCACAGCGCAGAGCTACCGCCCCGCGGGCCATGATTACATGGGGGGCAAGCGGGCGGCCGCCTCGGCCGATTATGAATCCTGGACTCCGGATCAAGCCTGATGGTGCGCCGCGCTCCTGAGCTGACGGTCGGCTTCGCCGTCATTGCCGTCGCCATTCTCTTTCTTGCCTATGCGCTGCGCGGGGCGGGCGAACTCAATACCGGCGGCTATCCGCTGCAGGCACAATTCGGCTCCATAGGCGGGCTGACGGTGGGTGCCGATGTGAAGATCGGCGGTGTGGTCATCGGCCATGTCTCTTCTGAGACGCTGAATCCGCAAACCTATGCCGCAATCGTCAAGCTGGCGATGAATAACAATATCAAAGTGCCGGATGACAGCAGTGCCTCCATCACGTCGGACAGTCTGCTCGGCGGTTCTTATGTCGCGATTTCGCCCGGCGGTTCCAATAATATGCTTAAGCCGGGCGCCAGTTTCCAGGTGACGCAATCCGCCGTGAATATCGAAGATCTGCTTGGTAAATTTATCTTCTCAATGGGTAACGGCCCCAGCAAGGCGCAATCTTCCGCCGGTACTGCCCAGCCGTCGAACCCCGCGGCACTGCCTCAGTAATGCGGCTTATGCTTCTGGCTTCGGCCGCCATGCTCATTGGTGGCACGGCATGCGCCCAAACCATGCTTGGGCAAAGCCAGCCGGGACAAGATGTGGTTGTGGTGCCCCCTGCGCCGCCTGTTGTGGCGGGGCTTCCCAATGCCCCGGAAGTGCCTGTGGCGCCGCAGCCTGCGCTGCCACCTGGCCTTGTGCAGACGCCGTTTCCTCCCCCAAATGCCGCATCCGGCGGCCCTAACGCGGGCAATGCCGATAATGGCGACGCCTCGCCGGTGCAGGCGGTCTCACCTTCCGCGGGGCCATTGCCAGCGGTTGGCAGCGTGCCCCCGGCCGTTGCCGGAACCACGCCGCCTGCCTCGCCCGACATAGCGCCCGTGCCCGCCGATAAGTGGGTTGCAGGCCAAACGGCTGAGCTGGGTGTTCTCAATAAAATCGATGGCAGCACCAAAATACTTACCATTCCTGTCGGCGGGCAAAATGTCGCGGGGGACCTTACGGTGAGCGTGCAGGCCTGTGAAATGCGCCCGCCCGGTGTGCTGCCGGATTCCGCGGCGTTCATTACGCTTCAATCAAATGCCCCCCAGGGCGGCGGCAGCCCGGTTTATCGGGGTTGGATGGTTCATTCCGTGCCCGGAGCTACCGATGCGGGCGACGCCGGCGAAGCTTTCAGAGTTATTACCTGTTCGTAAATCAAGGGGTTCTGGCCCAAACTTGTGCTAAATATACAACAGGGAGAGAATGTTAAATCGAAAAGCGAAATTGCCCTGTTGATTCCCATCGCAGAGGATTAAATGGCTCTAGGTTGATTAATTTTACTCTGTATTGGAGTCACGACATGAAGCTTCGTTTAGCTCTTGCCGCCGCCACTTGCCTTGTGCTGCCCATCGCCGCACAAGCGCAGCCGGTGACCGGTCCCTATGTTAGCCTTGGTTTGGGCACCACCATCCAAAATCCGATCAATCTGCACGACAATACCACTGGCGCGAGCGGTAAAGCGCTTTTCCGCAACTCCTACTCCGGTGATGCCGCTGTGGGTTACGGCTTTGGCGATGGTTTCCGTGTTGAATTGAACGGCAACTTCTACCGCAATACCGACCATAAGATCGACAATGATAACGGCACCCAGAATTCTGTGACCGGTGGCCTGAACACTTATGGCCCGATGGTCAACGTGCTGTACGACATGAATGTCGGCCTGCCGATCTTCCCCTATGTCGGCGCTGGCGTCGGCTATCAGTGGCAGAAGTTCAACAGCGACATGAACTCTGCCAGCGGTCACGTTCTTGGCGGGACCAAGGGCAGCTTCGCCTATAACATCATCGGCGGCCTCTCTTACCCGCTGCCGTTCGTGCCGGGTCTGTCCGCCACGGCTGAGTATAAGTTCACTCAGCTGACCGCAAGCCGCAACTACGGCGACGTCAAGGTTGGCCAGTCTTCCAGCCACACCTTCCTGCTGGGTCTGCGCTATCAGCTGTTCCAGCCACCGGCGGCTCCGGCTCCTGCTCCGGCTCCTGCCCCGATGGCGGCTCCGGCTCCGGCTCCGGCTAAAACCTATCTGGTGTTCTTCGACTGGGATAAGTACAATCTTACCCCGCGCGCGACCCAGATTATCGCGCAGGCCGCGTCTGACTCTCACACCCAGAACGTCACGACCCTGGAAGTCAACGGCTATACCGATACCTCCGGTACCGCTGATTACAACATGGGTCTGTCTGAGCGTCGTGCGAAGGCGGTTGCCGCCCAGCTCGTGGCGGATGGCGTTCCGGCTTCCGAGATCGAGATGCATGGCTACGGCGAAACCCACCTGCTGGTGCCCACCGGCCCTGGCGTGCGCGAGCCGCAGAACCGCCGGGTGGAGATTATTTTCCACTAACCGGCTCTGATTGAAACAAAAACCCCGGCAGGCAACTGCCGGGGTTTTTTTGGTCTAACGCCCAGCCGTGGCATTTTAGCTACAGCAACCATCGCTTTGCACGCCCCCCCCCCTTCGCAACGGCACGGTTTACCTTCACATAGATTTTGCGTTTTATACCAACCGGATAAGTGCTTCGTCTAAGGGAGACATATAATGCAGTTTCGAGCCGCCCTTTTTGCCATGACAATGCTGGCCGCGCCCCTGGCGCTGGCGGGCCGTGCCGCGGCTCAACCCGTCGCGGGGCCATATGTCAGCCTGGGTGGAGGCTTGGACCTGAAAAGTTCTGTCACACAGAAGAACATAAATATCGGCGGCAGGGACTATTCCGGCGACCGAAAGGTCGTGTTTAAAAATGGTTACGACCTGAACGCCGCTATCGGCTACGGCTTCAATAATGGCTGGCGCGTGGAGCTTGAGGGTGACTACATCCGCAACGCCGCTGACAAGATGAAAGCTGGCGTTTTCAGCGCGCCCGCCAGCGGGCACGAAACCCAGTATGGCGGCTTTCTCAACGGCATTTACGATTTCGATATCGGTCTGCCCTGGCTCTACCCCTATGTGGGCGCCGGCGTTGGCTGGCAGGAAGCCAAGTATAACGATTTCAGTGTAACCGGGCTGACAATCAATGAGGCGCGAGGCTCCTTCGCCTATCAGGGCATTGTTGGCTTGTCCTTCCCGATCGCGCCGCTCAAGGGGCTTTCCGCCACGCTTGAGTATCGCTTCATAGGCCTGACCGCGGCGCGCCGCTATCATTACACAGGCGGTTTCGTGCCTGTTAGCGTCCGGCAGCAGGGCGAATATAATAACCAGATCAATGTCGGGCTGCGTTATGAATTCGCGCCGCCTGCTCCCCCCGCCCCCGCCCCCACCCCTGCTTCGGCCCCGATGGCGGCTCCGGCTCCGGCTCCGGCGAAAACCTATCTGGTGTTCTTCGACTGGGATAAGTACAATCTTACCCCGCGGGCGACCCAGATTATCGCGCAGGCCGCGTCTGACTCTCACACCCAGAATGTCACGACCCTGGAAGTCAACGGCTATACCGATACCTCCGGTACCGCCGATTACAACATGGGTCTGTCTGAGCGTCGTGCGAAGGCGGTTGCCGCCCAGCTCGTGGCTGATGGCGTTCCGGCTTCCGAGATCGAGATGCACGGCTACGGCGAAACCCACCTGCTGGTGCCCACCGGCCCTGGCGTGCGCGAGCCGCAGAACCGTCGCGTGGAAATCATCTTCCACTAACCGGCTCTGATTGAAACAAAAACCCCGGCACGAAAATGCCGGGGTTTTTTGTCAGGCTATGGTCACTGCGTAATCGCTCAGAGGCAATTTCTGTTTGATCACGCCATTCTCGAACAGGAAATCTCTGTAGGTTTTGTAGCGCTGTACATTCAACGCCGCCGGATCGGTGTCGAAATAAGACGGCAGCGCGTGCCAGGAGGCAATGTCCAACTTGTCGTTCAGGCTGGGATTATCCTTCAGGAACTTCGCCAGCATCCCGTCCGGGTTGGCCTTCAGCGCCGCCACACCTTCTTTCAGTGCGCCGAGGAAAGCGGGCAGCGCCGGATTCTTCAATCCGTTGACATTCGAGAGCAGCAGCAGCTCATCTGATGGGGGCACGCCGTAATCCTCAGGCAGGAAGATCACCGGGTCCAGCCCGGCCTGTGCAAGCTGGATATCCTCATAGGTCCTGTAGGTGCCGATCACGGCATCCACCGCGTTGGTTTGCAGGGCGGAGACCAGCTCGAAATTCACATTCACGAGCTGAACATCCTTCAGGCTCATGCCCACATGTTTCAACATTGCGCCGATGATCACCGGCTCCACCCCAGCCACGGAATAGCCCACCTTGCGGCCTTTCAGGTCCGTGAGTTTGGAAATTCCGCTGCGCTTCAGCGCGGTGAGCGTATTTAACGGCTTGTTGATCAGCGTGCCGGTACGGCGCACGGGCACGGCCTGGTCCACCAGCAGATAAAGCTGGGTCTGGTAGGTCAGCGCCGCATCGGCTTTTCCGGCGGCGACGAGCTTTGGCGGCACATCGGGGTCGGTGGGGGCGATGAGCTTTACATCGAGCCCGGCCTTCGCATAGGCGCCGCAATATTTGGCGGCGAAGAGCGGCGCGTGGTCTGGGTTTACGAACCAGTCCAGAATTAAAGTGAATGGCAGTGGTGCCGCGGCACGCGAAACCGCGGGAGCGGCAAGCGCAGATGTGGCGGTGGATAAAAATAAACGACGATTGAGGGCCATTGGCGCTCTCCCTTCGCTGGCATGACCCAGACAGGTTCAACGGGTATAATCTCAGTCCGCACCACGCAGACACCCCGGCAGCGTCAATTTCCTGGTTTTTCCTCTGGCGTCAATGGCCGCCCAGCAGCGCGGTTTTCAGCTTCGGTGCATCCACATGCGGGCCGATGAAAACAGCCAGCACAAGTTCGGCCAATTGCTGGTTGTCAACATGCCCGACAAGCACCCCATTTTCATAGGCGTTCAAACCTTGGTCTTCGAAAATGAATTTGATCTCCTCGCCAGCTGAAATTGGCTTCAATGTTGCCAAAAACTTCTGGAGTTCGGCGGCGCTCAGCGCGCATGGCGCCGCGCAGTTGGCAATCAGCCCTTTTTTCCAGGAAGATCGTTCCTGAGAAATACCCACGCTGCGCACGAAATGCAGGGACAGGATCTTCGGTTCCGAAGATTGCAGAATGCTTTGCGCATTATCCATCGGGTGTGGCAGGTATAAACCCGCCACATAAATATGAACATGCATAAACGAATATGTCCGCAGCCCAATGCCGTTGAGCGTAAGAGTCTGTGTGCCCAGAGTCTGGGCATCGGGCATGGTAACACCGGCAAGCTGTGCCGCTTGCGCGTGTGGTGGCAGCATGGTGCTCATGGCAAGCAGGCTTACGGCAAGGATGTTTTTATTCAGGCTCATCATTCAGTTAGTATAGGGGCTTAGCTGAAATAGAGGGCAGGTTAGCTGCCCACATAAACATATAATAATCTAGCGTTTTTGTGGCGGTTACACCCACCCCACCAGAATCGCCAGCGCCACGGCCAACCCCACCTCACGGTTGAGCTTGAAGAGAGCGAGGCAGCGCGCCGGATTATCGATATCCAGCCGGATGATCTGCCACACCATCAGCCCTGCCGGCAGCAGCATCATCCAATAGCCCCAACGATGCAGGGAGAAGGCGCTCATCGCCACCAGCAGCAGCAGGAAGCAGAGGCCGTAGCAGATGCACAAAGCCTCCCGCGTGCGGCGGCCGAACAGTCTGGCGGTGGATTTCACGCCCAACAGCGCGTCATCTGCGCGGTCTTGATGCGCATAGATCGTATCGTACCCGATGATCCAGAGAATCGCAGCGAGATAAAGCGGCACCACCGGCCAGGTGAGATGCCCGCGCGCGGCAGCATAGCCCAGCAGCGCACCCCAGCCGAAGGTGAGGCCCAGAAATGCCTGTGGCCACCAGGTTACGCGCTTGGCCAGCGGGTAAAGCGCCACCAGCCCCAGAGATGCCACGCCCAGCCAGCGCGCGGTGTTGTTCAGCAGCAGCAGAATCACCAGCCCCGCGGCGCAGAGTGCCGCCAGAAACAGCAGCGCCTGGAAGGGTGAGACCATGCCGGCAGCCAGCGGGCGGCCGCGCGTGCGTTCCACCTGCGCGTCCATCTTGCGGTCCCATAAATCGTTCACCACGCATCCCGCTCCGCGCATCACCACCGCGCCAAGGGCAAACAGGAGGCTCAGCCACAGCCCTGCCCAGAAGCCATGGGCGGTGAGGCAGATGGCCCAGAAACCTGGCAAGAACAGCAGCCAGGCGCCAATCGGCCGGTCCAACCGGGCAAGTAGAATATAGGGAAGATAACGTGAGGGCAGCCGCGCCACCCAGCCGCTATGCCTGATATCGGTGAATCCGCTCATGGGTGCTATTCAGCCCGGCATGGCTGACACGTCAATTCGTCTCTACATTTCCGATCTGCCCGCGCCGGGCCAGGCGTTTTCATTGTCTGACGGCCAGGCCCATTACCTTGCCAATGTCATGCGCCTTTCGGAAGGCGACACTATACGGGTTTTTAATGGGCAGGCCGGAGAATGGCGCGCCAAAGTCTTTAAAATTTCACGCAAGGCCGCGCTGCTTGAAGCCGTGGCGCAAAACCGCTTGCCGGAACCCGAGCCCGATGCCTGGCTCTGCTTCGCCCTGCTGAAGCGCCAGAAAACCGACATGGTGGTGGAAAAAGCGACGGAACTGGGCGTTTCCGTCATCCAGCCCATCATCACCGCCCGCACCAATGCCGACCATGTGAATCTTGAGCGTCTGCGTGCCATCGCCACCGAGGCGGCGGAACAGTGCGAGAGGCTGCATGTGCCGGAAATCCGCGAACCCAGGCCGGTGACGAAGCTGATGGCCGATTGGCCGGCGCGCCCGCTTTACGTGGCGGATGAACGCCGGACCTCGCCATTGCTCGGCCCCGCCACGGGCCCCAGCGCACTTATGATTGGACCGGAGGGCGGCTTTACCGATCTGGAGCTTGAAGCTATCGCTCGCACACCCCTCATTACACGCGTGTCATTGGGGCGCCGCATCCTGCGGGCCGAGACCGCCGCCATAGCCGGGTTGGCGCTGCTTCTGGCGGCGTCGCCTTAAGACGTTGAAGGAACGAAGGATTTGTCTAACCCCGGCGATGCCGACGCGCGTGAGATCACCAGCGTCTCAGATCTGGCCGCTTATCTGGAATCGGGCTGCAAGCCCCCAGCGGCTTTCACCATTGGCACAGAGCATGAAGCCTTTGGCTTCCGCAGCGCAGATTTTTCTCCGCCGGCTTATGAAGGCGCGGATGGCATCGGCGCGCTGCTGGACGCGGTGCAAGCCCACGATGGCTGGGGCCCCATCCTCGACCACAGCAATATCATCGGGCTGAAAGGGCAGGGTGGGGCCTCGCTCTCCCTGGAGCCGGGCGGGCAGTTCGAGCTCTCCGGCGCCACGCTGCCGGATTTGCACGCAACCAAAGCAGAGCTGGACGCGCATATCGCCCGCCTGCATGAAGTAGCCCCAGGCCTGGGGCTGGGCTTCGCGCCACTCGGCTTTCACCCCACCGCCAGCCGCGCGCAGTTTGATTGGATGCCCAAGGGCCGTTACAAAATCATGCGCGCCTATATGCCCAAGGTTGGCACGCGCGGGCTGGACATGATGCTGCGCACCTGCACCGTGCAGGTGAATTTGGATTTCTCCTCCGAGGCGGACATGGTGGCGAAGATGCGCGTGGCCTCGGCCTTGCAGCCCCTGGCCACGGCTCTCTTTGCCAACTCTCCCTTTTATGAGGGCAAACCTAACGGGCTGCTTTCCAACCGCGCCTATGTGTGGGGTGATACGGATAATGCCCGTTCCGGCATTCCCGCCGCGATCTTCCAGGAAGGGTTCGGCTTCGAGGCCTATGCCAACTGGTTGCTCGATGTGCCGATGTATTTCATCTACCGGGACGGCGTATATCACGACGTGGCGGGCGCCTCCTTCCGGGACTTTATGGCGGGCAGGCTGGAAGCTTTGCCAGGTGAACGCGCCACCATCGGAGATTTCGCCGACCATGCCACCACGGCGTTTCCGGATGCGCGTTTGAAGAAATACATTGAAACCCGCGGTGCGGATTCCGGCAGCCCGGCGATGATGCTGGCGCAATCCTCCCTCTGGACCGGGATTTTCTATGACCCGGCGGCACTGGCGGCGGCCTCAGCACTGGTGAAGGGGGTCATTTATCCGGACATTCTGGCCCTGCGCGCGGCCGTGCCCGCCACGGGCATCAACACGAAGTTTGGCGCGGGTACGCTGCGCGATCTGGCCAAGGAGGTTGCCGCCATCGCCGCCGATGGCCTGAAGGCCCGCGCCCGCCTGAACCAAAAAGGGCAGGACGAAACGTTCTACCTGGCTCCGCTGCAGGAGATCGCCGCCGGCGCCCCCACCCAGGCTGAACAATGGCTGACCCGTTACCATGGTGACTGGAACGGTGACGTGACCCGGATTTTCGAAGAAGCAGCGTTTTAATGACGCCCGGGCAAACCGGGCGATTCATAAATTGAATTTGTGAATCAAAAAACCCGGCCATTTGGCCGGGTTTTTATGGGCTGGCTTACTGCGCCGGGGCGGTGCTGGCCATCTGGGAAGTAGGTGCCTGGTCGGTCACGAAGCTATCCAGCGCATCGGGTGTTTTCAAAGCCAGCACGGCTTTGAATTCTGCATCGTTATTCACGCAAAAAACCTGCCCTTGCGCGATGCCGGCTACGGACTGGTTATTTGCCAGCAAGGTGATGAAGGTATCCTCCATCTTCTGCCCGCTATAGGGGCCGCTGGCTTTATAAAAATATGCATCCATCAGATGCTGTTCCTTCAGCACATGGGGCTGGAATGTGTTCATGAAGGCATCGTACTGGGGCTGTTCGTCGCAAGAGAGTGCGGCCACCATCAGGGCTGATTTCAGGCCGACGATATTAAATGCCTGCTGAAATTTTTCTTTATCAGCGGGCGTGAATTTAATTCTGGAGGAAACCGGTGGCGGCATGTCCACCGCGACGGGATATACATGCCCGACCGGCGCGGCTGGCGCCACGGCTGCAACCTTGGGGGAGGGCCTGGAACAGCCAGCCAGCATCAAGGCCGCGGCGCCCATCCCAAGAATGGCCTTGCTGTAAGCGGCGGCCTTGCGTGGTGTATACAATGCAGAAATCCTTAACCTTAACCCGTCGAAGCCTTAAACGTGTTTTTTCCAATACAGCCAAACGGCGCCATGGCCAAGGCTGGAATGGCTGCAGAAAAATAGCCCAACAGCTTCATAATAAAGCATTGATGAAAGCGGTTAAACCGCTTTCATCTTAATTACAGCCTTATTAAAGACGCGCCACGCGCAGGGCGTTGGTTGTACCGGCCTGGCCAAACGGCACGCCGGCCACCACCACAATCTCCTCACCCTCCTGAGCAAAGCCTTCAAGCTTGGCGATTTTCATGGCTTGTTCAACGGCTTCCGTCATTGAATGCGCGGCATCCGTAACAACAGCATGGACGCCCCAGACACAGGAAAGGCGGCGGGCCACGCCGGGGTTCATCGTCAACCCGATAACATGGCAATCAGGCCGTTCGCGCGCCACGCGTAGCGCGGTGGCGCCCGATTCGGTGAAGGCCACGATGGCTTTTGCGTTAATGGTATGCGCCACCTGCACGGCCGCGGCGGCAATGGCATCCGGCGAGTTTTTCTCCGGCTGCAGCCTTTTGGCATCCAGCCCGGTGCGCCAATCCTGGTCGCGCTCCACGCGGGTGATGATGCGATCCATCATATCCACCGCTTCGCGCGGGTATTGCCCGGCGGCACTCTCGGCGGAGAGCATCACCACGTCGGCGCCGTCGAACACGGCGGTGGCAACGTCGGATGCCTCAGCGCGGGTGGGGGCGGGCGAGGAGATCATGCTCTCCAGCATCTGGGTGGCGACCACCACCGGCTTGCCGCGGAGCTGGGCGGCCCGGATGATGCGCTTTTGCGCCACGGGTATTTCCTCGGGTGGCAGTTCCACGCCGAGATCCCCGCGTGCGACCATCACCGAGTCGGTGACATCCATGATGGCGTCGAGATTATCCATCGCCTGCGGCTTTTCCAGTTTCACCATGGTCAGCGCCCGCCCGGCGGCAATGTCCCGGGCCTCAATCACGTCCTCTGCCCGTTGCACGAAGGAGAGGCCGATATAATCGATGCCCAGCGGCAGCACGAAGTCGAGGTCGGCGCGGTCTTTTTCGGTTAACACCGGGATAGGGAGTATCACGTCGGGTACGTTCACGCCCTTGCGGTCGGACAGCACGCCACCGGTGATCACTTCGGTGAGGAGGCGGTCATCATGCTTGCGCAGCACGCGCAACCGCAGCTTGCCGTCATCCAAAAGCAAAGTGGAACCAATATCCGCCGTGCTGATGATCTCGGGGTGAGGCAAGCAGACGCGCTGGATATCCCCAGGCGCGCGGTTCATATCCAGCGTGAATTGCTGCCCGGTTTGCAACTGCACACGGCCGGCCTGAAATGTGCCGACTCGCAGCTTGGGTCCTTGCACATCGGCCAAAATTCCGATTGGCCGCCCGGTGCGTTTCTCGGCGGCACGAACCATCTCGATCCGTGCGGCGTGGTCCTCGTGGCTGCCATGGGAGAAGTTCAGCCGGAACATGTCTACCCCGGCCTGGAAAAGTTGAAAAATCATCTCCGGGGAAGAACTGGCCGGGCCAAGAGTCGCGATGATCTTGGTGCGGCGGTGGCGGCGCAAAATATCCATTTTTATCCTCAGGCGGGAAAAGGGGGCCTGCTGCCCAAAGGCAACCGGCGCGGTGGGAAGGCTTTAGCGCCTGGCATCCCTGCTGGCACTGAACGCGATATTGCGCGCGGCCGCCGCTTGCGGCAGGCTGACAAACACACAACGAGGCACGCCAGGAGCCATGGAGCAGGTGCCTGGCGGGCCGCGCGGAAGTTATTATGGCGCGATGAACGAAGTTTCACGGCGCGATTATGAGCGGGAGCAGGGCCTTGAGCAACCCCAGGGTGGATGAAGCGGTGAATGAAAAACTGGAAGCGGCCGCATTTCGTGCATTGGTTGAGCATTTGCGCGCCCGGACGGACGTGCAGAATATAGACCTGATGAACCTGGCCGGGTTCTGCCGCAATTGCCTCTCACGCTGGTACCGGGAAGCGGCGGAGGCCCAGGGGCTCGCCTTGAGCGACCCGGAAGCGCGGGAGATTATTTACGGTATGCCGTACAAAGAATGGCAAGCAAAATATCAGCTTCCTGCCACGCCGGAGCAAGTGGCGAAGATGAGCGAAACAAAATCTGATCACTGAAATCGCGCATTGACCAGCGTTTCGAGCGGCCCTATCCCCGCGGCCCGCATTGGAGAAGAGTATGTCCGCTACCACTGAAGAGAAACCAACCAACATTGCCGGAGACCGGCTGCGCAGTATCATCGAGCGGGTTGAGCGCCTGGAGGAGGAGCGCAAGGCGCTGGCCAGCGACATCAAGGATATTTTTTCCGAGGCGAAGTCCGCCGGGTTCGATGTGAAGGTGATTCGCCAGCTTATCCGCATCCGCAAACAGGAGCCTGCAGAGGTGGAAGAGCAGGAGACGCTGCTGGACGTATACCGCCGCGCTATTGGAATGTGAGTCTCGCCTGTTTGACCTTGGCCCCGCAGCGCCTAAATCTATGCCGGTATAGTTTGAAACGGAGCGGGCATGGACCAGAATCGCTTGGCGCGGCAGCCGGATGGGGTTTCCACTGGGAATACAGCGTCTCTACCTAGCTGGGATCTGGCGGATCTCTACGCCGCGCCCTCCGATCCGCGCCTGGAGGCTGACCTCAGGCAGGTTCAAAAGGGGGCGGATAAATTCGCCGCCGCTTATCAGGGCAGGCTGGCGGGGCTTTCAGGCGCGGAACTGGCCAAGGCTATCAGTGAATATGAGGCGCTGCAGGAAATTCCCGGGCGCATCATGTCCTACGCGGTGCTGCTGTTCTCGGCGGATTCCTCCATCCCCGCGCATGGGCAGTTTTACCAGACGATGTCTGAGCGCGTGACCGCTTTGGGTACCAAAACCCTGTTCTTCACGCTGGAGGTGAACCGCCTGCCGGAAGAAAAGCTGCAAGACCCTGCTTTAGCGCATTATGCCCCCTGGTTACGCGACCTGCGCACGTTCCTGCCGCATCAGCGCGAAGATGTGGTTGAGCAGTTGTTCATGGAAAAGGAGGTCACCGGCCATTCCGCCTGGACCCGCTTGTTCGACGAGACCATCGCGGGCTTGCGCCTTGAGGTGAGTGGCGAGGAGCTGACCCTTTCCGCCGCGCTGAACAAGCTTTCCGACTCCGACCGCGCCAAACGCGAAGCCGCCGCCAAGGCGGTGGCCAAGGCCATGGAGGCAAACGAAAAGCTGTTCGCGCTCGTGCTGAACACCATCGCCAAGGATAAGGCGATTGACGATGAGTGGCATGCCTATCCGCACCCCTGGTCGTTCCGAAACCGGGCGAACATGGTGGAGGATGACGTGGTGGGCGCGTTGGTGGAGGCTGTGAAATCCTCCTATGGCAGGCTTTCGCACCGTTATTATGCGCTGAAGGCCAAGTGGCTGGGTCTGGAGAAGCTGGAGCATTGGGACCGCAACGCCCCGCTGCCGACGGATGCGGACAAGCCGCTCTCCTGGGCCCAGGCGCGGGATATTGTGCTAAACGCCTATGGCGGCTTCAGCACAGAGTTGGCGGAGACCATCAAGCCGTTCTTCGACAAGAATTGGATCGACGCGGCATTGCGCCCCGGTAAGGCGGGGGGCGCGTTCTCGCACTCTACTGTGCCCTCCGCGCACCCTTATGTGCTGATGAATTTCCACGGCAAAACCAGGGATGTGATGACCCTGGCGCACGAGCTGGGCCATGGCGCGCATCAAAGCCTGGCGGCGAAGCAGGGCTATCTGCTGGCCGGAACACCGTTAACCTTGGCGGAGACCGCCAGCGTGTTCGGGGAGATGCTAACCTTCCGCTCTCTGCTGGATGCGGAGACCGACCCCGCCCGCCGCAGGATTATGCTGGCGCAGAAGGTGGAGGACATGCTGAACACCGTGGTGCGGCAGATCGCCTTCCATGAGTTCGAGGTGGCGTTTCATACCGAGCGTGCCGAGGGTGAAATTCTGCCCGAGCGGATTTCCGAAATCTGGCTGGACGTGCAGACCAGGAGCCTCGGCCCGGCTTTCAATTTCACCGAAGATTACCGGACCTTCTGGGCCTATATTTCGCACTTCTTCCACTCCCCCTTCTATGTGTATGCCTATGCCTTTGGGGATTGCCTGGTGAACGCGCTCTATGCCGTTTATCAGGAAAGCCCGGACAAAGCTTGCTTCGCGGCAAAATACCGGGAGATGCTGGCGGCGGGCGGCACCAAGCGGCACAAAGAGCTGCTGGCGCCCTTCGGGTTGGATGCCTCCGACCCCGCCTTCTGGAACAAGGGGCTGGATGTGATCTCGGGCTTTATCGACGAGCTGGAAACAGCATGAGCGACCGCGGCGGGAATTTGTTTGGCGAGATGCGGCGCATGGCCCGCACCTCCGGCGCCGTGGGCGGCATCGCCGCGCGCATCGCGGGGGAGCGGGTGTTCGGCATCAAAACCGACCAGGCCCGCCATGCGGAGGATCTGAAATCCCTGCTGGGTGGCCTGAAAGGCCCGATGATGAAGGTGGCGCAGTTCCTTTCCACCGTGCCGGACGCGCTGCCACCCGAATACGCCAAGCAGTTGGCCGAACTGCAATCCAACGCGCCGCCGATGGGCTGGCCCTTCGTGCGCCGGCGCATGTCTGGCGAGCTGGGGGCGGATTGGGAGAGCAAGTTCAAGAGCTTCACCCGCGAGGCGGTTGCCGCGGCCAGCCTGGGGCAGGTGCACCGCGCCGTGCTGCCGGATGGGCGGGATGTGGCTGTGAAGCTGCAATATCCAGACATGCCAAGCGTTATCGAGGCGGATTTGCGCCAGGTTAAGATGGCCATGGCGGTTTATAAGCGCATGGATAACGCGATTATCCAGGACGATATTTATGTCGAGCTGAGCGAGCGCTTCCGCGAAGAGTTGGATTATCAGCGCGAGGCGGCGCAGATGCGGCTTTACCGGCGGATGCTGACGGACGTGCCGGACATAAACGTGCCGGCTCCGGTGGAGGGCTATACCACCACCCGAATGCTGACGATGAGTTGGCTGAAGGGGCAGGGGTTTCGGAGTTGGATGGAATCCGGCCCCAGCCAGGAACGCCGCAACGCATTGGCCACCGCCTTGTTCCGCGCCTGGTATATTCCCTTCTACCGCTATGGGGTGATCCATGGCGACCCGCATCTGGGCAATTACCAGGTGAGCGAGGCAGGTGGGTTGAACCTGCTGGATTATGGCTGCATCCGTGTGTTTCCTCCGAAATTCGTGGGTGGAGTGCTGGAGCTTTATGGCGCCGTGCGCGACCAGGACGAAGCCCGCGCCCGCCACGCCTACGATATCTGGGGCTTCCAGGGCATCACGGATGAGCAGGTGGAAGTGCTGAATGAATGGGCGAAATTTCTGTATCAACCGCTGATCGAGGACCGGATACGGCCGATCCAGGAAGGGCAGGGCACGGAGTTTGGCCGCGAGGTGGCGCAGAAGGTGCATGCCGGGCTGCAGCGCACCGGGGGCGTGCGCCCGCCAAGGGAATTCGTGCTGATGGACCGCTCCGCAATCGGGTTGGGGGCGGTGTTCATGCGCTTGGGCGCGGAGCTCAACTGGTCGCGCCTGTTTCAGGAGACCGTGGAAGGGTTCGATGAAGCGGCGATGGCCGCAAGGCAGGCTGAAGCGCTGCGGGTTGCCGGGGTGCCTGAGGCCAAGTAAACCGGCTCTCATGGCGATTCTCCAACGTGGCTTCTTCCGCTCCGGCTTTTTCGCCAGGGCGTATCGCAAGCTTCTCCATTCAATATATGCCAATGATTTATGGCTGGATTTGCGGCTGCACGCCAAGCGTGAGGCGGTGGAATATATCATTGCCCATATGAGCGAGGCGATGGTGCTGGCGGACCGGGATGAGTTGGCGAAATTCGCCCTCTCCCGCGCGCCGCAGCAGGGGTTGGTGCTGGAGTTCGGTGTGGCGAAGGGGGCTAGTTTGCGGAACCTTGCAGGCCAGACCTCCCGCCAGGTGCATGGGTTCGACAGTTTTGGCGGTTTGCCAGAAGCGTGGTCCGGCACCAAGGAGCAGGCCGGGGCATTCACCCAGAAGGGAAGGTTGCCAAAAGTGCCGCCCAATGCCGTTCTGCATCCGGGCTGGTTTGATGCGACATTGCCGCCGTTTCTTGCTGTTCATGAAGAGGATGCTGCTTTCATCCACGTGGATTGTGATATCTATGCCAGCACGGTGATAATCTTTAATTCGTTACAAGGCCGTATTGTTCCTGGCACTGTTGTGCTTTTTGATGAATACTTTAATTACCCCGGGTGGAGGGCGCATGAGTATAAGGCGTTTCAGGAATTCATCCGGCAGGTTGGGCTGACTTATGAGTATATAGGTTTCTCAGCTGAGAAAGGGCATGTGGCGGTACGAATCGGGGCGGCAGGGGAGTTTGCAAAACCGGTACAGCTAAGCTCACGGGCGGATTAACGGGAGTAACGTCAGCCGAAAGCCGATGTAAACCCACTAAAGCAGTTGGGTTTGCGTCGTTTATGGCCGGGTGGGCGCTTGCAATATTAAGCGCGTTAACCCAAGGTGCCGCAAAACTTAAAGGGACTTGAGGACAGGTAAATGCGTCTAGCGGTTTTGAAGGAGCGCCGTGCGGGAGAAGACCGCGTTGCGGCAACCCCTGACACGGTGAAGAAATTGATCGGGCTGGGGCTGACGGTCGCCATTGAAGCGGGGGCGGGCATCCAATCCGCGATATCTGATCAGGATTTTGCTGCCGCGGGTGCGGAGGTTGTGGCTGATGCCGCTGCCGCTGCCAGTGGTGCCGGGATTCTGTTCGCCGTGAACGCGCCGGATGAGGCGGTGCGCGCGCTGCTGGCACCGGGCACGCTTGTGATCGCCACGCTTGGCGCTGCATCTGACCCCAGCTTGGCCCCGGCTTTCGCTGCCGCGAAAATCGACGCGGTTGGGCTGGAGCTGCTGCCGCGCATTACCCGTGCGCAGAGCATGGACGTGCTGTCCTCCCAGGCGAATCTTGCGGGTTACCGCGCTGTTATCGAGGCGTCTTTCGCCTTTCCGCGCGGCTTTCCGTTGATGATGACGGCCGCTGGCACGGTGCCGCCTGCCCGCGTGTTCGTGATTGGCGCCGGTGTGGCTGGCTTGCAGGCTATCGCCACGGCGCGCCGCCTGGGTGGTATCGTCTCGGGTACAGATGTGCGCCCCGCCGCGAAGGAAGAAATCCGCTCGCTCGGTGCTACTTACGTGGGCGTGGACGACGAGGAGAGTGCCAAGCAGACCGGACCGTATGCCGGGCAGATGTCCGACGAGTTCCGTGCCAAGCAGGCCGCGTTGATGACCAGCACGATCGCCAAGAACGACATCGTGATCTGCACCGCCCTGGTGCAGGGCCGTAAGGCGCCTGTGATTGTAACATCGGAGATGGTGGCGGGCATGAAGCCTGGTTCCATCATTGTGGATCTGGCCGCTGAGGCTGGCGGCAATTGCGCCGATACAGTGCCGGGCGAGATTATCACCACGCCAAACGGTGTTACGATCATCGGGCACAGGAATTGGCCGGCGCGCATAGCCGTGGCTGCGAGCCAGCTTTACGCGCGTAATCTGCTTACGTTCCTTACCACCTTCTGGGACAAAGACGCGAAAGCGCCCAATCTCAACCCGGATGATGATCTGATTAAAGGCGCGCTATTGACCAGGGGCGGCGAGATCGTCCACCCCAATTTCAAGCCCGCCGCCTAAAGAAAGGGAGGCTTTTCCATTATGACACCCGCAGATTTGGCCGCCCAGGCGGCAGACCTTGCTCATCAGGCTTCCGTGCTCGCGCAGAACGCCGCAGGGGTTGCCGCAGTGGTCGCGCAGAATGCGCCGCCGGCAGCGCCTTTCGTTTATCTGTTCAGCATTTTTGTGCTGGCCGTATTCGTCGGCTATTACGTGGTGTGGAGCGTGACCCCCGCGCTGCACTCGCCGTTGATGGCCGTAACCAACGCCATTTCCTCTGTCATCATCGTCGGCGCCATGCTGGCCACCGGGCTGCATGGCTCCATGGTGGCGCATGTGTTCGGCTTTTTTGCCGTGGTGCTGGTCTCGGTTAATATTTTTGGCGGCTTCGCGGTAACCAACCGTATGCTGGCCATGTTCAAGAAGAAGTAGCGCAAGATGAATCAGTCTCTCACCTCCTTCGCGTATCTCGTCGCGGCGGTTCTGTTCATCCTGGCGCTACGGGGCCTATCGCACCCCACCACCTCGCGCCAGGGCAACCGGTTTGGCATGGCCGGCATGGTTATCGCCATTCTTGCCACCTTCCTGCATGGCGGGATGGATTGGGGCTGGGCGCTGGTTATCGTGCTCGGCGTGGCCATTGGCGGGTCCATCGGCCTTGTCGTGGCCCAGAAGATCAAGATGACAGCGCTGCCGCAGCTTGTTGCCGCGTTCCACTCTCTGGTCGGCTTGGCTGCTGTGTTCGTTGCCACTTCGGCGCTTAACGCGCCGCAGAGCTTTGGCATCGGCACGCCGCACCATATCCACACCGAAAGCCTGATCGAAATGTCGATCGGCCTTGCCATCGGCGCCGTCACCTTCTCCGGCTCGCTTATCGCCTTCGCGAAGCTGCAGGCATTGATGAAGGGTACGCCGATCACGTTCCGTGGCCAGCATCAGCTCAATGCCGGTATCGGCATCGCGATTCTGTTGCTGGTCATCGCGTTTGTGGCGTCCGGCGGCAGCATGGTGCTGTTTGCACTCATTGCCGTGCTGGCCTTCGCGCTGGGCTTCCTGTTGATCATCCCCATCGGCGGCGCGGATATGCCGGTGGTAGTTTCCATGCTCAATTCCTATTCCGGCTGGGCGGCATCGGGCATCGGCTTTACCATCGGCAATCTGGCGCTCATTGTAACCGGTGCGCTGGTCGGTTCTTCCGGTGCAATTCTGTCCTACATCATGTGTAAGGGCATGAACCGTTCGATTATTAACGTGATCGCCGGTGGGTTTGGTAATTCTGGCGATGGGGCGGCTGCGGCTGCTACCAGCTCAGAAGGCAAAGCGGTGAAGCATGGCTCCGCCGACGATGCAGCCTTCATTATGAAGAACGCATCCAAGGTTATCGTGGTGCCGGGCTATGGCATGGCGGTGTCTCAGGCGCAGCACGCCCTACGTGAACTGGGGGATCTTCTGAAGGAAGACGGCGTGGAAGTGAAATACGCCATTCACCCGGTGGCGGGCCGTATGCCCGGGCACATGAACGTGCTGCTGGCCGAAGCCAGTGTGCCGTATGACGATGTGTTCGAGCTGGAGCAGATCAACAATGAATTCGCCACAGCGGATGTTGTTTACGTGATCGGCGCTAACGACGTGACGAACCCGGCGGCGAAAACCAACCCGCAAAGCCCGATCTTCGGTATGCCGATTTTGGACGTCGACAAGGCCAAGACCGTGCTGTTCGTGAAGCGCGGTATGTCCTCCGGCTATGCCGGTGTGGATAACGAGCTGTTCTTCCGGGACAACACGATGATGCTCTTCGGCGATGCCAAGAAGATGACTGAGGAAATCGTCCAGGCTCTGGGACGCTAAGATTAAAAAGGCCGGGGAGTTTCCCCGGCCTTTTTTGTTGCTCTGCCATGGTGTTCTTTTGTGGCCCCTGGCCAAACGCGGCTCTATTTCCGTAGCGTCAGAATCGACCAGGCTCCATCCACCAGCCGGCGTTCAAGCTTAAGCCCGGCGCGGCGGTGGCAGGAAAGCACCCAGTTTACCTGGGTGTTCAGTAGCCCCGCCAGAATCGCCACTCCGCCAGGGGCCAGATGGGCAGTCAGCTCGTGCGCCATGGCGCAGAGCGGGCGGGCAAGAATGTTGGCGAACACCAGGTCGAACGGTGCCGCCTTGGTGATGTGCGGGTCTGCCCAGCCATCGGCCCGAATGGCATGCACCATGCCCGCCACCCCGTTCAGTTTGGCGTTTTCTCCGGCCACGCGGGCGGCGCGGGCGTCGATATCTGTGGCCAGCACATTTTTGTGCATCAGTTTTGCGGCGGCAATGGCGAGAATGCCGGAGCCGGTGCCGAGATCCAGGATGCGTTGCGGGTGATGATGCTTCACGAGGTCCTCCAGCGTGACCATGCAGCCGCGCGTGGAGTTGTGTTCGCCCGTGCCAAAAGCGAGCCCGGCATCCAGCGTGATGGTGATGCGGCCTGGCAATTTGGCATCCTGAATATGGGTGCCGCGCACGGCGAAACGCTTGCCGATAAGCTGCTCCGGGAAAGCCTGCTGCGTGCGCGCCAGCCAGCCGCCCACCGGCACCAGCCCGCGCGTGATGTGTGGCGAAAAGCCGGAGACCATTTCAGCAATCATAAACGCGGCGGCGAGGTCTTCCTCATACGCGCCGCGTTCCTTTACACCTTGCAGGTCCCATTCATCTGCGTCCTCGTCGTGATAAAACGACACGGCGCGGCAGACGCTGGAGAGTGCGGCCTCGAAGTTTTCCATCACCAAAGCGGGTACGCGCAGGCTGACGCAATCCAGAACTTCCTCAGCCATCCTGGCGCTCCACAAAACGGTCCAGCACGCGTTTTTCTCCTGATGTCTCGAAATCAATATCCAGCCGGTCGTCATCGGCGGCGATAACGCGGCCATAGCCGAATTTTTGGTGGAATACCCTGGCCCCGACGGGAATTTTGTTTGCACGGGCAGGGCGGGCTTGTGCCTCCCACGCTTCCAGGCGGCGGGCCTGCACGGGGAATTGTGTGGCGGAAGGGGCCTTGCGCGCGGTTTGTGGCTGGGCGGAGCCGGAACGGCGGATCACCTCCTCCGGCAGCTCCTCAATGAAACGGCTGGGTATGGAGCTTTGCCAATTGGCGTAAATGCGCCGGTTGGCTGCGTGCAGGATAATGGCGCGCTGCTTTGCGCGGGTGATGCCGACATAAGCCAGGCGGCGTTCTTCCTCCAGGCTTTTATTGCCGCCTTCATCCAGGCTGCGCTGGTTTGGGAAAACGCCTTCCTCCCAACCAGGGAGGAAAACCGTGTCGAATTCCAAACCTTTCGCGCCGTGCAGGGTCATCATCGAAACCTTGGCGCCATCACTTTCCGTTTCCACCTCGGTGACGAGTGCGACATGCTCAAGGAACTGCGCCAAGGTCTCGAAATCCGCCAAGGCGCGGGAAAGCTCCTTCAGGTTTTCCAGCCGCCCCGGTGCGTCGGGCGATTTATCCGCCTTCCACATGGCGATGTAGCCGCTTTCTTCCAGCAACGCGTCCAGCGCCACTACCGGGCCTTGCGCTTCAAGAAGTCCGCGCCAAGCCTGGAACTGTTCCACGAGCCCGCGCAAAGTGGCGCCGAGCTTGCCCTTGAATCCGCCTTCGGAAACCAGCTTCACCATCGCGTCGTGCAAGGAAAGATCAGTGGTTCGTGCGGTTTCGTGCAGATTACGCATCGCACTTTCCCCCACGCCGCGCTTCGGCAGATTCACGATACGCTCGAAAGCGAGGTCGTCCGCCGGTTGTGCCAGCACGCGCAAATAAGCGATCGCGTCGCGGATTTCCTGTCGTTCGTAGAAGCGCAAGCCGCCGACGATGCGGTAAGGCACGCCAAGCGTGAGCAGCCTTTCCTCAAAGGCGCGGGTCTGGAACCCGGCGCGCACCAGAATGGCGATCTCGTCCAAGGAATGGCCGGCGCGCCAGAGGCTTTCGATGCGCCCGCCCACGCTGCGGGCTTCCTCCTCAGAATCCCACAAGGAAATTACTTCAACCTTCTCGCCATCCGCATCGTTGCGGCCAGGGTGCAGGGTTTTGCCAAGCCGGCCTTCGTTGTGGGAGATGAGATGCGAGGCGGCGGTGAGAATGGGCCGGGTAGAGCGATAATTCGCCTCCAGCCGGACGATCTTGGCACCTGGAAAATCCCTTTCGAATTTCAGGATGTTTTCAATTTCCGCACCGCGCCAGCTATAGATGCTCTGGTCGTCATCGCCCACGCAGCAGATATTCTTGTGCCCCTGGGCCAGCAGCCGCAGCCAGTAATATTGCACGAGGTTGGTGTCCTGGTATTCGTCCACCAGAATATAGCGGAAAGCACGGTGGTAATGCGCCAGCACCTCGGCATCGGTTTTCAGCAGATGCACCATCAGCAACAGGAGGTCGCCGAAATCCACCGCGTTGAGCTGGCGCAGGCGGGTCTGATAGCCAGCGTAGAACTCCTCTGCCCTTCCATCGGCGAAATCCGAGCTTTCGCCCGCCGGAATCTGGCCTGGCATGAAGCCTTTGTCTTTCCAGCGCTGGATCTGCGCCATCAGCGCATTTGGCGGCCAGCGTTTGAAGTCGATCTTCGCGTCTTCCAGTATCTGCTTGAGCAGGCGGAGCTGGTCGTCCGTATCCAGAATCGAGAAGCTGCTGGTCAGCCCCACACGGTCCGCCCAGCGGCGGAGCATACGCGCGCAGAGCGAGTGGAACGTGCCGAGCCACAGCCCCTCAACCGGCCCGCCCATGATCTTGCCCACGCGCTCGCGCATCTCCCGCGCGGCCTTGTTGGTGAAGGTGACGCTGAGAATCTGGTTGGGGAAGGCGCGGCGGCTGAGCAAAATATGGGCGAAGCGCGTGGTGAGCACGCGGGTTTTGCCCGTGCCCGCACCCGCCAGCACCAGCACCGGGCCCTCCGTTGCCTCCACTGCCTCACGCTGGGCGGTGTTCAGCCCGGCCAGATAATCGCTCAAGCGGCGGGTGCCTCTGGCTTCACGCCGAGGATGCGGGCGATGGCATAGGTGAGGTCCGGGCGGTTGAGGGTGTAGAAATGGAACTCGTCAATGCCGTTGGCCTGGAGTAGGCGCACCTGTTCGGCCGCCACAGCGGCCGCCACCATGCGGCGGGTTTCCACATCGTCGTCCAGCCCCTCGAACATGCCGGCCATCCAGCCCGGCACGGAGGTGCCGCAGGCCTCAGAGAATTTCTTCATCTGGTTGAAGTTGGTGACAGGCAGAATGCCGGGCACGATGGGCGCCTTGATGCCCGCGGCCAAGGCGCGGTCCATAAAGCGCAGGAAGATGTTATTGTCGAAAAACACCTGGGTGATGGCGCGCGTTGCCCCGGCATCCAGCTTGCGCTTCAAATTGTCGAGGTCTGCCTCTGGGCTCGTGGCCTGGGGGTGGGTTTCCGGGTAGGCGGCGACGGAAATTTCAAAGTCCGCAATTTTTTTCAAACCAGCCACGAGGTCCGCGGCAAAGGCATAACCGCCAGGATGCGGCGCATAGGTTTCGCCATTCGGCGCATCCCCGCGCAGGGCGACGATATGCCTCACCCCGGCCTGCCAATAACGCTCAGCTACCTCGTTCACCGCCTCTTTCGTGGCGCCCACACAGGTGAGGTGCGCAGCGGGGGTGAGGGCGGTTTCCTTCACAATCCGCAGCACGGTGGCGTGGGTGCGCTCCTGCGTGGATCCGCCCGCGCCGTAGGTGACGGAGACGAAATTCGGCCGCAGGGTGGCCAGCCGTTCAACACAATGCCAGAGCTGGGTTTCCAGCGCCTCTGTTTTGGGTGGAAAAAATTCAAACGAGATGGCAGGCGGCTCGGCGCCTTCCCGCGCGGGCAGCGGCGCAATGCGCTCGCCCGCGGCCCAGCGTTCCAGCGTGTGTCGGACAGGGGAATGTGTCATATTGCAAGCTCCGTCAGCCGCGTTAGGTGGCAGGCCGTGGGGGTTTAAGCAAGTGGCAAGGAGGCCACAGGCTGAATGAAGCTCTGGCCGCCCAGTTGACGAAACGGTAATGACACACACATTTGAGATGCCTCCGCATGGTGGCCTGAAGTCAGGAGTTAGGAAAATGACGAAGTTGCACCGCCGGCTGAGGCAAGGGTTGGCCTTAACGGTTCCGGCCTTGGCCCTGGCTACCGCGCTTTCGGGCTGTGCCACGGCTCCGCCCAAGTCTGATACGGCGGATTATCAGGCTTACCAGCAGCTTAACGACCCGCTTGAGCCCACGAACCGGGTTTTCTACAATGTGAACGACAAGCTTGATACCTATTTTATGAAGCCGGTTGCCGAGGGGTATGTGCACATCACCACCCAGGGTATCCGCAACCATGTGGGGGATTTCGCTTCCAATATCGGCGAGCCAGCACGGATGCTGAACTTTATGGCTGAAGGGCATTCCAAAGATGCAGGCACCTCCATGGTGCGGTTTCTTGTCAACTCCACAGTGGGCATCGGCGGTATCTTCGATCCGGCATCGGCCATTGGCTACCCCGAGACGGATACCGATTTCGGCCTGACACTTGCCACGTGGGGGGTGCCGGCCGGGCCGTATCTTTATTTGCCTCTCTTTGGGCCTTCCGGTGTACGTGACGCGGCTAATTACCCGGTTGAGTGGTTCGCCACCCCAATGGAAGCCGCACCCGCGAGCGCGGCGCTTTCTGACTTTGGTTACTCAGAAACAGGGCTTCATCTCGTAAACACCCGTGCGGAGCTGATTCAGCCGATCGACCAGATTAAAGCCACGGCGCTGGACCCTTATGCCACATTCCGGAGCCTTTATCGCCAATCTCGTGCCTCACAATTGCAGCAGATTGAACAGCGGGACAACCGAACCTGGCCAGATTGGTACAGGCAGCCTGCTCAATGAGGATTAAAGGACAAACCATGCATTTTCGCCGTTTCATCCTAGGTGCCATTGCATCCGCCCCCATGCTGGCCGCGATGGCCGGAGCTGCTCAGGCACTCCCGCCAGACCAGGCCAAGAGTTTTATCACCCAGTCTGGCGATAAGCTCGTAGGCATCGTAAATGGTGGTGGCTCAGAGAGCCAGAAGGCCGGGCAGCTGCGCGATCTAGTCAACCAGATCGTCGCGGTTGACCAGGTGGGAGATTATGTTCTGGGGCGCTACAATAATGTGGCCACACCGGCGCAGAAGCAGCAGTTTCAAACGCTGTTTCACCAGCTCCTGAGCTACAACATCACCTACCAGATCAAGGCTTACCAAGGCGTTACCTTTACCACGAACAGCGCCACGCCGCAGGGTGATGACGTGCTGGTGGATACAACCATTGCTACGCCCGGCAAGGCGCCGGCCGATGTGGGCTGGGTGGTGGAGGATGATGCCGGACAGCCAAAGATTATCGACGTGATTGTGGCTGGCACCAGCCTGCGGATTACCACCCGCAACGATTATGCGGGCGTGATCACCGATAATGGTGGCCAGGTTTCGGCACTGCTGAATGCCATGCAGAACCAGATATCGAAGATATCTGCCGCGCAATAACTTACGAAAAACAAATCAGAAAACAGCCCGTGCCGTGAGGTAAGGGCTGTTTTTGTCGAGACCGATATTTATGGCGCGGGATGCGCTTTCTGCCAGTTTTTCATCTCCGCGATCTCCCGGTTCTGGGCGGTAATGATATCTTGTGCCATGTGCCGCAGATAAGGGTCGTGCCCGTAGCGCAGCTCGGCCTCCGCCATCGAAATCGCGCCCGCATGGTGCGGAATCATCATGGCGACGAAATCCTGGTCCGCATTGCCTGTTTCGGGCGCGTTGGCCATATCGTGGCTCATTTTAGCCATTCCGCTCATCAGGGCTTTGTCGGCCGCATCTCCAGCCATTTGGGTTGAGGCGCCGCCCATGCCCATGCCGTTGGAAGCGGTTTGGGCGAACGCGACTGGTGCCGTGAGGGCGGTGAGACCTGCAAGAAGCATTATTCGGATCATGAATATCTCTTTCAATAATGGCGATGGCTTAAACTTGCGGCTTTCCCTTGGGGTAAGGTCAACTGCTGCTATATTAATTTACGGCGAGGCAGCACCCGAGCCGTCGCCCGGCGCCACGGGGGGTGGGGGCGGCGGGTTGAGCAGGTTGTTCCAGTCCAGCGGCGGCATGTCACCTGTCTTTGTGCCGTTTATCGTTACCCCGTTCTTGCCGTAAGCGGTGTTCACGGCCAGCACCTGCCCGCCCGCCTGGGTTGTGGAGAGGTAGGGTGAAAGCCGGGCCTCAAACTGGTTCACATTGTTTTGCAGTGCCGGGTAGGCGCTGGTGAGGGCGGTGGTGAACTGATCCAGATGGTTGGCGGTCAAGTCCCAAGTGCCCGAAGGCTGAGCCTGCTTGTCGAACAGCAGGCTGCCATTGGCGTCAACCCGGCTGGGGCCGAGTATGGCTGTGAGCTTGCCCTGGCCGCTGCCACCGGCGAGTGCCCATTGATGCAGGCTTTGCAGCATGAAATGCACGCGCGCATCGCCAGGGGGTAGTGCTGCCACCTGTTTGGCGATGCTTTGCCAGTTCAGTGGCCCGGAAAGCCGCATTGAAAGCGCGAGATAGGCAATTTGCCCGTTGAATGGCAGGTTGATGAGCCGCGCGATGATGGGGGAAAGCTGGAAATGGTTCATTGTCTCACTGACCGCCATTGCCGTCTGGCCAGGGTTGGCTTTGGCGTTCAACGATTCGTGCAATACCAGGCTGTCGATCTGCGCCACTTGCAGGCTGCCATTGCTGGCCAGCAGATTGATACCGGCGAAACGTGCATCGCCTCCGGTGATGGGGTTGTCTATATTGCCGGTCCATAGCGATGGTGAGAGCTTTTCCGTAACATCCGCCACCGCGAAAGTGAGAGCGCCGGATGCCTCGGGCGTGGTGATGGCGATGCTTTGCGGCATATCCACATGCAACAGCAGCGGGGCGAAAATATCGACATGCATGCCGATTTTGGCGGCGCGCAAGGTGATGGCCGGGGCGCTGGCATCGGGCCTTGATGTCCAGCTGGGGTTTGCCAGGGCCACGCTGGCCACAAGCGGAGAGCTGCTGGTGGTGAGCTTGTCATAGCTGATCTGTACCGTGCCGGAGGCGTTTGCCCGGTTGATCTCGGCTGCGACAAGCTGCTTCAGCCGCATTTCCGCGTAGAGCCACACGCCCAGCCAGGCCAGGACAATTAAAACGATGAGCCCGGCCAGGCCCTTGATAAAACCCCGCATCGGTGTTTCCCCTAGGATTTGTTTTCGCCCTTGTTGTGCCGCACCCTTGACCGGCGGCCAAGTGTGGAGGCTTTAGCATCTGCATGAAGATTTATTCGGATTGGCGGGGATTACCAGCCGCGGCGCGTGGCGCCAGCGTGGCCATGGGCAATTTTGATGGTGTGCATATTGGCCATGTGGCCGTGTTGAGCGCCGCCCATGCCGCCCGGCCGGACGCGCCGCGCGCCGTGCTGACCTTCGAGCCGCACCCGCGTGAGTTCTTCCGCCCGCAAGACCCGCCCTTCCGGTTGACCCTCGCGGCGGAGCGTGCGGCCGCCCTTGCGGCGCTGGGGGTGGAGTTTCTGTACCAATTGCCGTTCGATACAGAATTTTCCCATTTGCCGGCCGAGTTTTTCGTCGAGGAGATTTTGTTCAAGGGCATAGGGGCCGTGCATCTCTCCTGCGGGGCGGATTTTGCCTTCGGCCACCGGCGGGGGGGCGATGTTGAGTTTCTGGCCGCGCGGGCGGAGAGCCTGGGGATTGGGCTAACCATTGTGCCGCCGGTGGCGGACGCGCAGGGGCCGGTTTCTTCCACACGCATCCGCCGCTTGTTGCAGGATGGCTACCCGGAGCGCGCGGCGGCGCTGCTGGGCCGGCCTTGTTCCATAAGGGGCGAGGTGGTGCATGGTGATGCGCGTGGCCGTACCATCGGCTTTCCCACGGCAAACATCCAGCTGGGCCGGCATCTGGAGCCACAACGCGGCGTTTACGCCGTTACCGCGAAAATCGGGGGCAAGCTGGTGAAGGGTGTGGCCAATATCGGGCTGCGTCCCACCGTGGGCGGCACTGAATCCCGGCTGGAGGTGCATTTTTTCGATTTCGAGGGCGATTTGTACGGCCAGGAGCTTGCGGTGCAGCTGCGCCATTTCATCCGTGAGGAGCAGAAATTCGCCTCCTTCGACCTGCTGAAGGCGCAGATCGCCCGGGATGCGGCCCATGCCCGCCGCGTGCTTGACGCTTAGCCGCGCCGCGCCGCATAAATGCGCCATGACCGGCCATACCATACGAATTATACCGCCTGCCCGGGCTTGAAACGGGTTTCCGCCGCGTCTTTTTCCACCGCCTGGTGATGGTTTTCCATGAGTGATTCGCTGACCGATTATAAATCCACCGTGTTCCTGCCGCGCACGGAGTTCCCCATGCGCGGGGA
>JAGXAO010000088.1 GCA_018971565.1 Rhodospirillales bacterium | reverse complement strand
CCGCCGAAATTCGGGGACAGCCGGGGCTTCTTCTCGGAAACCTGGAGTGCGGCCAAATTAAAGGCCCAGGGGTTCGATGAGCATTTCGTACAGGATAATCAGAGCTTTTCCGCCCAGAAGGGCACGCTGCGCGGCCTGCATTGCCAGGCTTCACCCTTTGTGCAGGGCAAGCTGGTGCGTGTGATCCGCGGCGCCATCTGGGATGTGGCGGTGGATATCCGCAAGGGCTCGCCCACCTACGGCAAATGGGCCGGGGCCGAGATTTCCGAAGAGAACTGGGCGCAGATCTGGGTGCCCGGTGGCTTCCTGCACGGCTTCATCACGCTGACTGAGAATACCAAGGTGATCTACAAGGTCACCGGCGATTACGACAAAGCCTCCGAGCGCGCGGTGATCTGGAACGATCCGGCCCTGGGCATCGACTGGCCGGTGCCGCCGGAAGGCGTGGTGCTTTCCGACAAGGACAGGATCGCCCCCACCTTCAACCCGGCGGACCACTGGTTCACCTACGCATGATCCTCGTCACCGGCGCCTCCGGGCAATTGGGGGATGCCCTCTCCCGCCGCCTCGCCGCGCGGGGCGTGACCTTTACCGCCGTGCGGCGTCCCGGCTTCGATTTCGAGACGCCGGACACAATCTCTGCCTGCTTTGAAACCACCAAGCCCAGCCTGGTGATCAACGCCGCCGCCTATACGGCGGTGGACAAGGCCGAGACCGACCAGGAGGCCGCCAAAGCCGGCAACCATACTGGCCCGCTTGCGCTGGCTAAGCTGTGCGAAGCGGCGGACATCCCCTTCATCCATATCTCGACCGATTACGTGTTTAACGGCGACAAGGGTGCCCCCTACCTGGAGAGCGACCCCACCAGCCCCACCGGCGTGTACGGCGCCACCAAACGCGACGGCGAGGAGGCAATTCTCGCCACCGGCGCCAAGGCCGTTATCCTGCGCACCGCCTGGGTCTATTCCGCCCATGGCAAGAATTTCGCGCGCACCATGATCAATGCCGGGCGCAAAATGCCGGTTCTGCGCGTGGTGGCGGACCAGCGCGGCACCCCCACCGCGGCGGAAGATTTGGCGGATGCCATTCTCGCCATCGCGGACAAAATTTCCGCCACGGGCTGGCAGCCGGAATATCGCGGCGTTTTCCACGCCACCGGCGGTGGTGAAACCACCTGGCACGGCTTTGCCACCGCCATCTTCGAGGAAGCGGCGAAGCATGGCTACACGGCACCGGACGTGCAGCCTATCGCCACGGCGGACTGGCCCACCCCCACCCGGCGCCCGCCAGATTCGCGGTTGGATGGCGGCAAATTGGCACGGGTCTTCGGCGTGGCGCTGCCGTTTTGGCATGAAACCTTGCCCGGTGTAGTCACCGATCTTCTAAAACTTGATCAGCAAACCTAACAAAAAAAATACATGAATTACACCTTCTGCACGTTTAACGTGTGTTACGGATATTGCAGTGAATCGAAGAGCCTCTGTATGGTCTCTAAGAGTTTCACGTAACTATTGATCCGTGGGCAAATGATCAATTACAGCTCGCAAATGGGCCCTGAAGGGGAAGTTCTGGCTTTATGAGCCCTGCTTCATGTGTTGACACCGCAGTTACAGGTGTTGCGATCCTGCTCTCCACCTTCAACGGAGAAAAGTTTCTGCCCGCACAATTGAGCAGCTTTCTGGCGCAGACTCATGAGCGGTGGGTGTTGCACTGGCGCGACGACGGCTCCACGGACAATACACGCGAGATCATGCAGGAATTCGCCACCCGCGTGGGAACAGATCGTTGCGTGGAATCCGCCTCCTCTGGGCCGCATCTTGGCGCCGCCGTCAGCTTCCTGACCTTGCTGCGCGAGAATATCGGCGCCATGGCTGTAGCCTTCGCAGATCAGGATGATGTCTGGCTGCCGGAAAAGCTGCATTGCGCGCTGGAAATGCTGGCCAGCGCGGGCGAAAGCCCCGGCCTTTACTGCGCCCGGCAATATCTGGTGGATGAGGCGCTGCGCGGCGCCAAGCTTTCAACGCACTATCAAGGCGTGGCTGGGTTTCCCGCGTGCCTTACCCAGAACATCGCCAATGGCAATACATTGGTGATGAACGCCGCCGCCGCCGCGCTTGTGGCTACGGCTTCCGAGCCGGAAGGCACTGTGCATGATTGGTGGAGCTATATTATTGTCTCGGCCTGTGGCGGGCAAATTCTGTTCGATGAACGGCCCCAGGTGCTTTACCGTCTGCATAAAAACAATCTGATCGGCCGTGCCCAGCCGCTATACGCCCGCGCTTTGGCGGCTATCCGGCGCGGCCCCGCAGTTTATATGACCATGATGCAGCGCCATACCGACGCCTTGGCCACCCAGACACAGAAATTAAACGCCACAGCCAGGCAGGATCTGGCTTTGGTGCGGCAAGGGCTCTATGGCAGTTTTGCGAACCGCCTCCAGGCGCTCCGCTGCCAGCGTTTCCACCGCCGCACGGCGCTTGAGAGCCTGCTGTTCCGCTTCTGGTTTCTCACCAACCGGCGTTTCCTGCTTGCCGCCACCGCAAAAAGAAAGGCAGCGCTGCCAATTTTACAGCAGCCCACGCCCAGCTACCAGGAAACCGGAAACTAACACCGGCTGGAAAAAACCGGTTTAAGCCCCGCGAATATCTTGCCAATCCTCGGTGAAGGGCTTTTTGCGGAAGGTCGCCCATATAAAATTCATCGTGTAGCGCAGCCCGATGGTGAACACGCCCTCCCCGACCAGGCGCCTGCCGGAGGATTGCGCCGGCAGCCGGAAGGTGAATTTCACCGTTCCCACCTTGGAAAGCCGGTTCGCCATGTCTGTATCCTCTCCATAGAAGGAGAAGCGCAGATCCGGGTTGCCGAGCTTCAGCATCGCGGCGCGTTTGACGACGAAATTTCCGCCCTGGAGCATCGCGCCTACATTCAGGACGTACTGGTTAAACATATAAGCCAGCCAGGCCAGCCGGTAGTAGCAGGCAACAACGGCGTTCACTTTCCTGGGCACGCCGTAATATATATAAGGCCCTGAAAGGCCAACCAATTCCTCGGAGCGGCCAAACTCGCGCAGCACTTCCGCCAGCCAGCCCGGCGGAATAATCGTGTCAGCGTCGATATTGGCGATAAGCGCACCAGTGGTGTTCTCAAAGCCGGTCCAACGGGCCTGCACCAGCCCCTTGCGGGGCTCATCCACCACGCACACCCCTTCCACGGCCAGGGCAACCGCGCGGGTATTATCGGTGCTGGCGTTGTTAACCACGATGATCTCCGCATCAAGCCCCAGTTTTAGCCCTGTTCGCCCGACCTCATCCCGGATTGCGGAGAGCGAACGGGGAAGCAAAACCTGCTCGTTATAAGCCGGTACGACGAAACTGATCTTCATTGCGCGTGGGCTCCTGAGACTCGGGGGGCGCGGCGGCACCTTAAACGGGTATCAACAGGGGGCGGCACTGGAAAGCGAATGATTGTTTGATGAAACATGACCAGAATGCCGGAATTGCAGGGGCAATTCAGCTAAGTCTTGCTTAAACCGTAATGGCGGCTCTAACGGATTGGCCGTGAAATTCGCTGCGGCTGGTTGACATATACCGGCGGGGGCGGCATACCGCGCCTCCAATTGACCCATTCTAGCTGAGACATCCGATGAAGATCCGTAACTCTCTGAAATCCGCGAAGCTTCGCGACAAAAATTGCCGCGTTGTCCGCCGCCACGGCCGGGTCTACGTGATCAACAAGAAGAACCCGCGCATGAAGGCGCGCCAGGGCTAATCACCCAAGCCTTCCAGAAGGCAGCAGGCAGCCCGGCAATTTGCCGGGCTTTTTGCGTTTTGGCCTACCCACCGCAGGGTGTTGCCCTGCGCTTGGTTTGGTTTAACCAGCCAGCCGCGCCCATGGGCGGGGCCAGAACATGCCAGCACGGGCACGGTAGGCATTATAAGCATCGGCCAGGTCTGAATTAGCGAATTTCCGCTCCTCCCGCGTAGCCGCTTCAATATAGAGGGCCGTCATCAGAATGGGCGCAACCCATCCAAAAAACCCCTGAACGGCCACCGCCGTACCCAGCCAGAACAGAATATAAGCCAGGTAGAACGGGTGCCGCACATAGCGGTACGGCCCATGTTGCAGGAGAAAATCCGGCGCGTCGGTGTCGAAGGCCAAAGTCGGCGGGGTATGGCGGCTGGCGGCAACGGCAGCCGCGAACACCGCGAGCGAGCCGGCGAACAGCCCCAGCGAGACCAGCCACAGCCCAGATGCACCCTGCGCGATATGCCAGACAAAGAACGCGAACAAAGCCAAGCTCAGCAGGCTGGTAAGCTTCATGCCCAGCGGCATCGCACCGGTGGAGCGGAAATGCTTACTAACCCCCCAGGAAAACGCGGCGAAGCAGAGCGTGGCGCCAAAGCCGGTGATGAGGGTGGAGAAAAAGTGCATCTGAAAAAATCCGTGAATTGAATGAGAACGTTGTGGCGAGAAATTCAGTCGGCAAAAACTGGTACTGTTTCACCACATAACAGGCCGGCATAAGCACTGGCAGGGCCAGAACCAGCATCAACCACAGGAATATCCTTCAGCACATTGCCGTAGGATGAGTTCGGGCAGCTCATCAAATTGGTCTCAAACTTCACGCCTGCATACCGGCGCGGCCCAGCAACATATTCAAAATGCAGGCGTTTATAAAACGGGGTGTGGTTTCGCCGAACACAGGAAAGAGTCATATCCGCTTTCTCCTCTGCGACAAAAAAGCCAACGAACCGGTACAGCACGAATACCAGTTCGTAATCCGTGGCGAAATCCGGATGCCGCACAAGCCGGTTGATCTCTGTCAGCTTCGCAGGCCTGCCGGAAGTAACGCTATCCGCCAGCGCATGAACCTCATCGGGGAAAATACGCAAGGCGGGAATCTCGTCAAAGCCGGAAAGTTCCGGTGTACGATCGTAAACAGACATACGAACTGAAGCGACAGGGCGGCCATGCTTATAAATAACAATCGAGCGGTTGTTTGGGCGCTCATCGTCCGCGTCCGAGAATAGCCCATCCGGCCTTGGATCGATGTAACCGCCTGCAAGATAACTAGCATGGCGAATCGCGTATGCCTCGGCTTTCGTCTCCGCATCCAGTGCCAAGCGTGCCGTCAGGCCGCTGGAAGGGCGGCGCATCATTTCGCCGCGTACAAGACCTGTGGTTCGAGATATAAGTGGATTCATGGTAAATTTTCCTTGACTTGCAACCAAAACAAGAAAGATTAAAAACCAATTCCATTAAAAGATGTAGACAAAAAATTCGCTATAAAATCAGTGCGATTTTACCGGCGGCAAAATCGCACTACCTCATGCCTTGGCTTTGCTTCTCTTTCTGGCTTAGGTTTTTCGATTATGATATTGTAATATATATTCCGTAGCCGATTATTTTTTTACGCCAGTACAAGTGTATTATTGCGACTACTATGATTACGTAATCCTAAATTAATATAATAATTTCTTTTAATGTGAGTTGCAGGGCCGAAATGTAATCATCAATTAAAGGTGGTGTTTTCCAAAAAAAGACAGTATGTAAGGTTGAGTTTTATTTGGACGCCATTTTATGATTTTTTACATTTAGAGGGCGATTTTTCTCCTAGGCATGACCGAGTCACCCTCCGCATTTCAAAAGAATTTGCCCCTGCGCAAACTATTCGCGCGGCTGCTTGCTGTGGCCAATTCTTTAACGCCGGGCATGCATATTCCTTCAGACCTGAGCGAACGGCTGTTTCTCGACCAGGCCAAGGATTTCAGCTATGTCATCCGCGCCATCTCGCTTGTCGGGCTTAACACGCTCTGCCTGATCGTTCTTGATTTCTGGGCAAATCCAGGCGCCGAGCTGCGTGATCCAATATTGGCTCTCATCGCCGCGGTCTATGTAACCATCATCTGGCTTGGCTGGCGCTGGCTACGCCGCGAAGGCGCCACCGGGGCGGATGCGGCCTTATATTTCAAGCGCGCCAGCGCTGTGCTCTTCCTGCTCGGCATCCTTTGGGGAATATTGATTATTTTGTTAATCGCGGATGGGTCGCTGAGCCAGCGCACGCTGGTTTATGCCGTCACCATTGGTTGCATCGCCACGCCGGTGCTGGTGTCGCCGCCCTTCTGCGCCATCGCCTATTGGGGGCCTACATCCGTCGGCGCCATGGTCAGTCTGATACTTTACGATGAAGACCGGTACGCGATGATCGATCTCGCGGCCTTCGTCGCCCTCACCGGCTTCTGTATCCTTTACCTCAACCGCCGGATGAACGAACGCGCCATCGGCGCCATCAGGCTGGAGGAAAACGCCGAGGTTATCCGGCTCCTGCTGCGAGATTTCGAGGAAAGCGCCTCCGACTGGCTCTGGGAAACCAACGCCAAGATGGAACTCCACGAGGTAAGCCAGCGCCTTACCCAAGTGGCGCGGCGCCCGGCGGAGAGTTTCCAGGGGCTGTTTCCAGGAGCCATGCTGGGCGAGGACACGATGCTGAACGCCGCCCCCGGCACCACGCTGGAGAGGCTGCAACGCGCCATCAACGAACGCTCGCCATTCCGGGACGTCGTGGTGCCCGTAACGATCGATGGCGACCAGCGTTATTGGTCACTTACCGGCAAACCGATTCTGGACAAGCAAGGCCGCTTCGGCGGCTACCACGGCGTGGGGTCAGACATTACCGGCCAGCGCCGCCAGCAGGAGCATATTGCCTTCCTCGCCCGGCACGACAGCCTGACCAGGCTCGCCAACCGGATGCTTTTCTCGGAAGTGCTGCATCAATGCTGCGACACCGTAAACATCGCCGGCTTCGCCCTGCTCTGCCTCGACCTGGATAATTTCAAAATCATCAACGACACGCTGGGCCACGCCACCGGCGATGCCGTTCTGGTGGCGGTGGCGGAGCGTTTGCGCGGCTGCATCCGGGAATTTGACCTCGCGGCACGGCTTGGCGGCGATGAATTCGCGCTCATTGTCATCACCTCGGATAAAATCGAGGCCTGGAATATCGCCTCGCGCATCGTAGAGCGCATCATGCGCCCCTTTCAGTTCGATGGGCAGTTGCTGCAGATTGGCGTTTCCATCGGCATCACCATGGCGCCGCAGGACGGCACAACCCCGACCCAGCTCATGAATAACGCGGACCTCGCGCTCTACCGCGCGAAAAGCGACGGGCGTGGCATTGTGCGCGTGTTCGACACTGGGATGGACGAAGCGATGCACGCCCGCCGTGCCATGCAAATAGCGCTGCGTCAGGCTCTGGGCCGTGGCGAGCTCACCGTCTTGTTCCAGCCGATCGTCGATTTGAAAGACAACCGGATCGCCGGGGCGGAAGCCCTTTTGCGCTGGTGTCATCCCGAGCTTGGCACTGTACCCCCCGCGCAGTTCATTCCAATCGCCGAGGAAAGCGGGTTAATCGAGGAGATCAGCGATTTCGTTTTGCGGCGGGCCTGCGCTGAAGCCGCCACCTGGCCAGACAATATCACCATCGCGGTGAATATCTCGCCATTGTTAATCCGGGATGCGCAGATTGTGACACATATCACAGAGGTCCTCTCCGCCTCCGGCCTGCCGCCCAAACGCCTGGAGCTGGAGGTGGTGGAAAGCACCATGCTGGAGTTCGGCAAGCCGACAGAGGATGCGTTGCGCCAGCTTCATGAGCAGGGCGTACGCATCGCACTGGATGATTTCGGCACCGGTTATTCCTCGCTGTCCTATCTGCGCCGTTTCCCCTTCGGCAAGGTCAAGATCGACAGCTCCTTCATTCGCGATCTCGGCCATGAAAAGGCTGACAGTTCCATTGTGCTTGCCATTATCGGCCTCGCCGAGCGGATGAACCTGCTGGTGACAGCCGAAGGCGTGGAGACCATGGAGCAGGCCCATATCCTGCGAACTTACGGTTGCCCGCAGGCACAGGGTTTTCTTTTCCACCATCCGCTTAGTGGCGAGGAATTCGCGCGGCTGGTGGCTGCCCAGCATAGCGGCGCCGAGTCTGGCACCCTGTCGCTCTAAACTCTGGCCCTTGGCCTCCCACGCCAGCAATGGCTAAATACACGGCCATGAAGGAAGCTGCGGGTGCGTCGCCGGCGATGGCGCAATGGTTCACTCTCAAAGCACAGCATGAAGATGCGCTGCTCTTCTTCCGCATGGGCGATTTCTACGAGCTGTTTTTTGCCGATGCCCAGGCCGCCAGCGCCGCGCTGGACATCGCCCTCACCGCCCGCGGCCAGCA
>JAGXAO010000008.1 GCA_018971565.1 Rhodospirillales bacterium | reverse complement strand
TTGGCGTTTTGGGGCTGCCCACCACTATCCCCTCGATGGCCGCGGAACGCCGCGAATCGCCCGGTGAGAGGCGCATCGGGCAGGCGCGCATCTCCCACGGGTCGCCCTTGGCGAGCAGCCGGCCCTGCTCCATTGAGGGCGACGGCCCTGACGTGCAGTATGAGGTCGCCCGCGATGCTCCTTTCGCAGTCTCCACGGCTTTCGTTATAGGCTGGCCGGTTGCGAGACGGAGGCTCTATGCGAAAGAAGCAGACGATAGAAGAGGCGGCCAAGACCGCCATGACGCCACAGAATGAGATCAACTGCAGCGGTTACGTCCGCACGGTGGCGCTTGATCTGGGCGAATACATGCCGCCGCTGGATGCGAACGAGATGGTAAAATATCTTGCCAGTAATCCTTCCTGGGAGCAGCTTGGCAACAACGATCAGATGGCAAGCTCGCTTGCGGCTCAAGGATATTTGGTGATTGCAGGAAAAGCCGAGGCCCGTGACCATAGGCATGTGGTGGTGATCATCCCCGGAAGAGCCGGGCGATATGCGCGAGGATATTGGGGGTCAATCAAGGGCGCCCATCATAAGGGCGAAGGGATTGGCATCGATTATGCCTGGACGCCACATGATCTTCATGATGTGCAATTCTTCGCCATACGCCTGCCGACTTTGGTAAGCAGTCAGTGACCCGGAAACCTTCAATAGGTGTGGCCGTTTTCGTCCTCACGGCTGCATTGGGTTTGTCGCGCCCAGGTCATGCTTCTTCCACATGCGCACTGCACCTGGCCACCACATGGTACACGACCATCACGGCGGGGAATTATAGGCTGCTATTTGATGATGATGCCGACTTGGCCGCAACCCCTCAGGTTCAACACGCGCGGCACGGGGATGTATTTGTCACCAACACAGACTCCTTCCGCATCGCGGGGCCGAGCGGCACGTGTTGGGCCTCTCCGGAGGTTGGTATCGTCACCATGCCGGTCTTCATCGGCAATGGCCGTTATCTTTACATCCCCACCTATTCGGGCGGGGATGCCTATCTCTTCGTGGTCGATGCTTCAAACTGCAAGACGCTCTGGCAAAGCCCGGACATGGATGGCGGTGACCTCGTCCGTACGCCCCACGGCTTCTTCCTGCCCGGCGTGGGGCGGGTAGTTGTCGGGGATGACTGTCTGCCACTCGTCGAGCCATAGCGCATTGCGTTAGTCGGCTACGCCTGGACCTGGACGGCGCCCAGGTCATGCTGGAGCAGCGCAGCGCGGCAGACGACCAGTGGGTGACAGGGCCGCTTGAGGCGCCGCTGGGCCGGGGCATCAATTTCCAGATCGAGGTGCCGGCGCTCCAGCCCATTCTGGACCGACTGGCCGAGGCCGATTGGCCGCTATTCATGGCGCCCGAGGACGCATGGTACCGCGCCGGCGAGGTCGAGGCCGGCCCCAGCGATAGTTCCTGATGATGGACCCGGACGGATACCTGCTCAGACTGGCTGAGAACATGGGTAAGCGGCCCGCCAGATAGTCACTGGCCCAACGCTCTCAATACCCTTCGGCCCCACGCCCCACGAGATGCGCTGGCGAACCAAGATGAGGCTAGCCACTTCGACGAAAGCGTCATCCTTGGCGCAGCGCACGCCCCCTGGTTGTTGTCGCCGCGAAATGACAAATCGATTCTTGTATGGCATAGGGGGGTAAGGTATATAGCCGGGCATGACCCATACTGTCCGTGACAAACAGCGCCTTCTGGCGCGCGTGCGCCGTATCCGCGGCCAGGTTGAGGCTATCGAGCGCGCGCTCGAAAGCGAGGCCGGGTGCGAGAAGGTGATGCATCTGCTCGCCGGGATGCGCGGCGCCACCGCGGGCCTGATGGCCCAGATTGTCGAGGACCACGTCCTCACCCACCTCGTCGACAGCGAGAAGCACCCCGGCGCGCTAAACGAGGACGCAGCCGAACAATTGCTCGAAGTCGTCCGCACCTACTTGAAGTGAGATAATCGATGCAGAATGAAACCAGGCCCGAGGCCGGGCATAGCCATGTTTTTCTGGGCGCGGACCACGAGCGCAGCGAGCGGCGCACCTGGTGGGTGATCTGGCTTTGCGGCGCGATGATGGTGACGGAGATTGTGGGGGGCTGGCTGTTCGGCTCCATCGCGCTGGTTGCCGACGGACTGCATATGAGCACCCATGCCGGTGCGATGCTACTGGCGGCACTCGCCTACCGGTATGCGCGCCAGCACGCGAAGGATCCACGTTTTTCCTTTGGTACTGGCAAGCTGGGCGACCTCGCGGGCTTCACCAGCGCCATCATCCTGGCCATGATCGCGTTGCTGATCGGCTTTGAGGCGGTGAGCCGCTTGCTCTCGCCGGTGCCGATCCATTTCGCGGAAGCGATACCGATTGCCTGCCTCGGGCTCGTTGTGAACATTGTCAGCGCGCTGCTGCTCTCCGGCGGTCACGACCATGGGCATAGCCACGGGCACGGTCATCATCATGGCCACCACGACCACGATGATGAGCGCATCATCGAGACAGACTCAGGCGAGATCCGGCTTGAGGTTTTCGAGGACCGCGTGCCGCCGCGCTTCCGCCTGCGCGCTGCCTCGGGGCTTGGCCTCCCCGCCGATGCCGCCATGATCGAGACTTTGCGGCCAGGCGGCACGCGCCAGAGCTTCGGCTTTGTAGCGTGCGATGGCTATCTGGAATCCACCGATGAAATTCCCGAGCCGCATGAGTTCACGGCCAGCGTGAAACTCTTCGGTCAGACCTACGATGTCGCGTTCGAGGAGCACGAGCACGCCAGCGGCGCGGCCGGGCGGGACAACAACATGCGCGCCGCTGTGGTGCATGTCGCCGCCGATGCGGCAGTTTCCGTGCTGGTGATCGTGGGGCTGTTGCTGGCCCGTGCCTTCGGCTGGCTGTGGATGGACCCGTTGGTTGGCATTGTCGGCGCGGCCGTTATCGCAAGCTGGGCCGTGGGGCTGATCCGCGACACGGGCGGCATTCTGCTGGACATGACGCCGGACAGGGGCATGGAACAGAAGCTGCGCGATGCGATTGAACGCGATGGCGACGAACTCACCGACCTGCATCTCTGGCGGCTTGGCCCGGGTCATCTTGGCGCGATCCTTTCGATCACGACCCACCACGCGCGAACCGCCTCCTACTACCGCGAATGCCTGGCGCGTTTTAAATCGCTGTCTCATCTGACAATCGAGGTCCAGGAGATGCCGTAAAGCCGGGGGCGGCGGTAGAGCCGCTCCCGGCCTCATGCTCATAGCTCACGCCATGGCTGATGGGCCGCCGTAAAGCCACACCCACAGCGCAATTTGATATTATGACAAATTGTGTCTTGACGCGCCATCCGATATGTTTGACTGGCTATATCGTATGGCTCACCGCTGCAATGCGTGCGGGCGAGCCCCAATATCCCTGCATTCGGAGAAAAAAGTGAAGCGAGTAAGTTATATCTTAGGCCTGACAATTTTTGGTTGCATTTTCGGCAGCCCCGCCGCCCATGCCTTAAATGGCCCAACTCCTGTGCAGATCGACGGCGGCCCGTTGGGTACATTGAAAATATCCGGCGGCGTCGACGGCTATTTCTTCGCGCAGAGCGGTGCCTCTGGCAGCTCGGTGGTTGGGCCGAAATCGAATGGCGCCAATATCTCTGCCTTCATGATTCAGGCTAAAAAAACAACCGGGCCTATCCAATTCACCATTCAGCTCGCTGAGTATACAAACATCAACCTTGGCGCCAACAAGCCCAAGGAAATCAACGGAAACATGTATACAACCGGTCCGCTCCGGGCCGCTTATATCACGCTTCCATTAACGGACGATTTTTCGATCTCCGCCGGGCAGCTTGACTCGCTTGAGGGCTATGAATCGGCTTTTGCCTGGAACAACCCTGTCGCGTTGCGCACTGTTATCGCCAGCGTTGAAAACAGTGAAAGTCGCGGTGTATCTGCCAGCTATAACCAGGGTCCCTTCAGCGGCACCGTGATTTTTGGCGATGGCTATGACACCGGCGTTTTCAATTATCTGCAGTTTCTTACAAGCTACGACATAAACGCCGACAGCAACCTGAATGTTTTCGGCGGCGTGGCCTTGGGCGTTACCGGCCCCAACAGCTTCGCATATGGCAGCGGTGGTTCGAGCAACGGCGGCGCAAACGGCGTTGGCGGCCAAGGGCAACTGGCAAATGTTAATTCCAACATGCTGGGCGGATGGTACAGCACCGTTATCGACGGTCTCAACCTCACATCTGAAGTGCAGTACCAGTATGCAAAACCCCTGCACAGATACGCAGACGTTACATCCGGCGGAGTATCTGACAACATCGCCAAGGAAACCAGCAACCTCGGCGTGGCTGAGTTTGCGGAATACCAGTTTCCCGGCACGGATTATTCCATTGGCTCATGGGCGGAATATGCAACGAGCCATGGTTCGGGCGCGCAGGACAATTGGTTTGTTGCACCAAATGCCGAGCTGGTTGGCTTTGCCGTGGCCCCTACCTGGCAGCATGGCCACATATATAGCCGCCTGAACGCGGGCTATGTGCATTTGTTGAACCAAGGCCAACCCGTGGCTGGTTATGGCAACAGTGGAACCGGCAAGAACCAGGTTGTGGGCACGCTTGAGCTTGGCTTAGTGTTCTAAACCAAAACGAAATCAGGTGGGCTCCTTGCCCGGATTCCACCTGACTTCCAGATTATCCCCTAATTATCTTGGCCTGCCGGATAATGCTGAAAGCCCTGCTTTCCACCGAAATTTGAGCAGAAAATTACAGTGTCTTCCTTCAGGAGGGGCAATAACGGCGCCGCCTGGCAACAGCGTTAGAAAAGATTCATGTGCACGGGCACTTCAATCAATACCTTCGCAACTGGCGCATAGGGCCCGGCACCAATTCCTACCCCAACATTCACGCTGGTTCTGCGTGAAAGGGTATAACCAAGCCCAAAATTGAAGGTTCCAAAATCGTACGACGAACCGGTAATCTGCGAGCCGCCTGCACGGGCAGGAAACACGTGTTCCTCCTGATAACTCAGCGTCATAGAGGCTTTGTCGTTCAAAGCAAAGCCCAACCCAAATGTAGCCGCCACGGCCGAGCCAGGCGAGAGATTCACGGGCGTTCCAGGGCCGCCACCAACATTTGGAATAATAAAGGTATGGCTAAAACTCTTGATGTATTGAAAATTAGCAAAAAGTACGCCGGGCGCAGTGGGATAGAAAACGGTTAAGCTCGGCTCCAGCGCGTAAAACCCCGTGCCCGTGGGAAGTTTTTTTGGAATACCGAACAGAAGCTGATTATTGGTATTCAAAGCGTTGTAGATTGGAACCTCATACGGGTTTTGCCCCGTCGCGGTTTTAAACACCAGATTACCAACAAAAATCGGCCAGCCATTATCACCGCTATTAAATTGATAAGATGCGCCAAACTGAATATCCCCAATGCTTGCGGCATTAGAGCCCGCGGTAAGCGGCAACGCAGAAGCGCCCGCCTGCTGCGCTGTAGTGTTGCCCCAACCTAACACATAAGGCACTTTCAAATTAACTTCGAGACTGTTGGTAATGCCATATCTCAGCGTAAGCGCTGGCATAACGTAACGCTGGTCCACATGCGAAATAAAAATATTTCCGAAGGTAATACCTGGGATGATCGTAAAGCCGTTGAGATTGAGTTGGTTCTGTGCCCAATAATCATATTCTACTGATGGGTCTATTACGAGTTGACCCTTTGGCGTAAGCACGCCGCCCGCGCCTGAAAGCACACTTGAGGATTGCAGAATGACTTTGGTTTGCGCCTGTTGGTTTTCGGCCTGAGCCTGCTGCTGTTCAGCGCCCGCCACCTCCTCAGATGGTTGCGGCGGCTGCACAGCCTGTTGTGTTAGTGTCTGCTTTTGGTTCTGCGGCACTTGCCCGGCGGCGCGAAGGCTGGCCATATCATCATCCAACAGCGCTTGCTGCCGCTGCAATTGCAATGCTTGCTCCGCAAGCTGCTGCTGCATCTCTTCCAGTTTCACCTGCTGCGCCACGATGGACGCCTCTAGATTTTCTATATCATTTTTTGTTGTTTTGGCTTGCGCAGGAACAGCCGCCGCCGTGCAAACCAGCATAATGAACGGCAATGCGGCAACGCGGCTCCGACCTTGCAAAAAAATGCCAGCGCCGCGCAAAGGTAACGTAAGCTTCGCCTTAACGAAGTAGGCTTGCATGACGCGCCCCACTCGTTTTAATTTATGAAATTACATTACCACATAAACCATAATCATTTCTGAATCCACAAGAGTTTTTCTTTTGTGCTTCGCAACAAAATTGTAAACCTTACAAATTTTATTACAGGCTACTGTAAACAGTTTACAACTCGCTTACAGTTTTAGTTTATCTTATGCGATAAAGACTTCGCGGTAAGGCCTTAAAGACCAGGATTAAATGCACAAGCTTCGGTATATAAACTCTTGGCACGGAAGTTGCTGAATACCTGACGTGGCCGAGCACGGAATGGCCATGAAAAACTAATTAAACGGCAACACCGAACGGAGAAATTCCATGCGCTCAGTATTCCTCGCGAGTTCGACGATCTTTTTGCTTGCTGGCGGTCTGGCATTTGCTGACCCGCATGGCGGCCCTGGAGGCCCAGGTGGCGGCTCCAGCACTACCACCACTTTGACGTCGATACCTGTGGTCGGCAACGCAGGTGCTGCCGACGGAAGCAGTGCCGCCACAACCGGCGCCACTTCAGTTAATGCCAATGACAATACTCTGACAAGTAATTCCAATAATTCACTTGATGTCACGAAGACGCTGGTTTCTGTTGGCAGTGTGTCCCTGAGCGACACAAAGACCGACACACATATGAATGTTACGTTTGCAACTTCTGGCAATACCGGTTCAGTCAGCAAGCTTACATTCTCTGGTGGCGGTAGTGGTATGCAAGGAGAGGATGGTCATCATGGAAGCAGCGGCGGCGCGTTGGTGGCGAGCGGCGATGCATCGATGAGCTATGCCAATAATGGCGTATCAGGCATCAATACTGTTGAGCAGAACACCGGCATTGGATCTCTTCAGCAAAACTCTGTTGCGCTTGGTTCCTATGTTGGCGGCGGCAGCACTGGCTTCAACGGCTTCTAACAGCCGAAGAAGGGGCCGCGCGGCTCGCCTGCATGGCGTTCCACCCGCCATGCAGGCACCGCGCCGTTAGGCTTTACAATGCAGCAGGAGAAGCCGTCTTCCTTTAGGAGGTGCCTGTGAAAAACACAAAAATCTTGATAATGCCTCTTACCTTTGCCGGCGCGTTTTCAATATTCATGCTTCCTGCCGCTGCTTCTACGTTAAGCAGCGGCCTTGACACGAGCGCAAGCAGTGCTATAGTTTCCAGTCTCGGCGCCAGCCCAGTCAGCAGCGCGCAATTGTCAAAAATGCGTGCCGGGTTTGGGGTGGTTGGAGCCGTTAATCTTGGTATCGATACGGGAAATAGCGCCAACAATTCTTTAACGGGATCGATCTCAACTGGTCAGTCAGTTAATGGCAACACCGGCTTGACGACTGTAATACAGAACACCGGCAATAATTCGTTATTGCAAAGCAGTATGACCGTGAACATAACAGTGCATTAAGTGCTGCCCAGGGGCCCGACGATGAAACAGATCGCAAAGGCTTTGGTACTTATCACCATGATATTTCCGTTGCCCATAGCGCACAATGCGCGGGGTGAGCAGATTTCTTTCAATGGGCTGGCAACTGGCGCAGGCTCGGCTAATCTCAACGTGCAGAGCTTTCAGGCTCTTAAATTCAAAACGGTCGTAAAACAGAAATATGATTTCTCGTGCGGATCCGCAGCCTTGGCGACTTTGCTTTTATACACCTACCATATCCAGGCCAGCGAAACCTCTGTATTCACAGACATGTTTTTGAACGGTGACCGCACCGCCATTCAGGAATCCGGCTTCTCCTTATTGGATATGAAAAACTACCTCAGCCGCCGTGGTATACCATCTGGTGGATTTCGTGCGCCGCTGGAAAAACTGGCGCAGATCCGTATTCCCTCGATCGTGCTGATCAACGAAAACGGCTACAAGCATTTTGTTGTATTGCGTGGTATTCGCAGAGGAGAAGTGCTGCTTGCAGACCCAGCGATTGGCCTGCGCAGGGTTTCTGCTTCCGTGTTCCAAAAGCAATGGTCTGGCATCTTTTTTATCATCCTCGCCAACATCTCAACCGCGCGTTCAGATTTCAACAATGGCACGGACTGGTCGGGAGAGCCAGGTGCGCCGCTTGACCTTGCACAATTCATGGTCACCTTAAGTGCATTACAACAGGTTAGCGTGCCCGACCTTGAAAAATTCTAGCTGGATTGTCCCGAAAGGAGACATCACATGATCTCGCAAATAAAATCAATAAGCTACCTTGTTACGGCATTATTGCCCTCGATAAATATTGCGGCTTTTGCCACCCCCCCAAACCATCCAGGCCCTGTTGCAACGCTCGGCCTAGCAAGCCAGGAGCTTAGCACCACCGCACTCGCGGGCATAAGGGGTGGATTCGATTTTGGCCATGCCTTCTCGATCAGTTTTGGATTTAGACAGCAGGAGACTATAAACGGTATCATCGTCAAAAGCATTGAGGTGCCGACAATCGATCTCACCGCAGCAGCCGTAACCGGCACGAAGCAAATATCGCTGCCGTCTGTCAGCACCCCACAAGCCAGCGTGCAAGTAACTGATACCACCGGAAACACCCAAACGGCAACGCCTTCCGCGCGCGGGCCGATCAATATCGTCACACAGGGAAACAACGGCTTAACCGTTATCAATACTCAGTTTGGTGCCGGTGGAATCACCAACATCACAACAAATACGGCCAACAACACAAGCATAAGCGTGGCGGCAACGGCAAATATAGGGATATCTAGTTTAGCACAGTTTTTGAACCAGCAACAATCTTTTGCAAATGCTCGCGCTGGGATGTATTATGGTGGTAGTGCTTTCAAGTGAGTGCTGTTTGGCAATTCAGCATTGGCCTTTTGACAGGCTGCTGCCGAACAAGGATATGATATGGCGAAATTTTCAGTAAGCAGTTGCTTGCGTAAAGCCCCCAGGCGTATTTCCATCCTAACCCTGGCGAGTGCTGTTCTGTTTTTTTGCGCGGGGCTGCCTGCGCAGGCCAAGATGCTTGCGCCATACGCCGATATTGTCGACATAGCCAATTTGATGCTCGTACCGCTGCCAAATCAATCCATGAATCAAATTAAAGGTGGCGGTCTTCAGGGCCCTGGGCTTGGCAGCTCTGCCTCCCCAGCAGGAACCATAACTTTGTGGGACGAGTTGAAGCCACCAGGGCAAATACAAAACGCCGGCAACGGCATGGTAACCATCACTGTAAACGGCTTAACGAGATAGTTACAAAACATTCTGTATTGAATTTTACTTTTCACAGTCGGCAGATGATTTTGCGTTATGGCGCTTCAGTTTCCGATAAAAAGTAACACGAGAAACACCCAGCTCTGCAGCGGCCTTGGTTATATTGTTCCGGTGCCGGCCAAGTGCCTGCATATACGCGGCGTATTCTTCATCTGGCCCGGGCTGACGCGCGCGTGGCAGATAGGCATTGACGGGACGCTTGACCAGACGCGAACGAAGGGCGAGATCTTCAACGTTGATCGCGCCGCCAGAGTTCATTACCACTGCACGGCGGATGGCGGCAATTAACTCCCTGACATTACCAGGCCAATTATGAGCAAGGATTGTAGCGCGCGCGGCCGGGGTTAACTCAACCCCCTCCACCCCAAGCTCTTGTGATATCCGCCGTAGAAAATATGCCACTAATACCAATACATCGCCCTCACGCTCACGCAATGAGGGCATGCGTAAAAGCAGAACATTGAGACGGTAATACAGGTCATCTCGAAAATCACCCGACTCAATTCCGGCTTCAAGGTCTACATGAGAAGCCGAGATGACCCGTGTATTGACACGGATGGACTGGTGCCCCCCCAACCGTGTGATTGTGCCTTCCTGCAAAAATCTCAGCATATGTGCCTGAAGATCGTGCGGTAGATCACCAACCTCGTCCAGGAACAACGTGCCGCCATCAGCGCGCTCAATCAGCCCTAACTTGCGCGCTACGGCACCGGTGAATGCCCCTTTTTCATAGCCAAATAATTCCGACTCAATCAATGTCGGCGGCAAGGCGGCACAATTGATTGCCACGAAAGGCATTGCGGCCCGTGCAGAGCGTTGATGAATGGCCCGTGCGGCAAGCTCTTTTCCTGTGCCGGTTTCGCCCGAAATCAGGACTGGCGCATCAACCTGAGCATAGCGCCGGATGCGAGAAAAAACCTGCTGCATCGCCGGGCATTCGCCGATAAAAAACTCCTGTTGCGATGCAATGCTTTCATGACGTTCGGCAGCCTGAGCTGGAGGATTTACTTGTTGGGGGCGACAAATTGACTCAGGTTTTTTTAGTAGGCCATTAAAGTTTGTGGATTGAAAACTTGCCATTCCGCCCTCCTAAAGCATGGAGAAAATTGCTCTAACAACATTTGCTCAGGCAAGCAGCGAGTGAATTATAGCTTCGGGCAAAAGCCGATACAAATCAAATCTACGGAATTAAATAATTACTTGGACGTATGCCGATTCAAATTTCTACAATCTCTAGCTTTAACAATGACAATATAATCTACCTTAACACGATATTTATGCGCTTTCGACTTTGGCTTTTGAGTATTAGCCTAATCGATAACAGCTGAAGCAGCTTAGTGGGCTAAGATGCATGGTTGAACATAATCCATGGTACCCACATCATCCGTAATGCGCGGCCCGCAAAAACTGAAGCCATGAAATTGGTCCAGTTTTTGAAATGCTCCGTCTTCCATGCCCTTATTCTCGGACGCGTAAGGTACCAATGACGATTTTACAAATCGGATAAGGCTATCACAAGCCGGTGCCAAAGCATTTGCGTTCGCGTCGGCTCGCGTTAAATGCTCTAGTTTGCAGTCGCCTTAGGAACTTCCTGCAACTCGACATTTACTTCCAATGTCGAAACATTGTCGCCACAGTCGAGCTTCACACTTACCTTGTCGTGGTCGATCGACATATGCTTGGCGATAACGGCCAGAATTTCCTCACGCAGAATTGTCACGAGATCTGAGCGGCCAGATGCCCTACGCTCATGGGCGAGCAATATCTGCAACCGATCACGAGCGACTGGGGCAGAGCGCGCGCGGGTGAGAAAACCAAAAATGCTCATGCTAAAGCAGCCTTCCGCCCAAACAGGCGGTTTATCAGGCCTCTGCGTTCCACCGGCTCCACCACCGCCAGCTTCTCACCGCAAAGCCTGCGGGCGGCTTCAGCATAGGCCCTGGCGGCGCTGGATTCCGGCATATGCAGCGTCACCGGGCAACCCAGATTGGAGGCGTTCAGCACATCCGGGCTTTCAGGAACAATGCCAAGCAGTGGAATGGCGAGGATGTCCAGAACGTCTTTCACATTTAACATCTCGCCGCGCGCGGCGCGGGCAGCGTTATAACGGGTCAGCAGCAGATGTTTCTCGAAATTCTCGCCATTTTCAGCGCGAAAGGTTTTGGAATCCAGCATACCGATAATACGGTCTGAATCACGAACCGAGGAGACTTCCGGATTGGTGACAACCACCGCCATGTCGGCGAAACGCATGGCAAGCTGCGCGCCTTTCTCAATACCGGCGGGGCTGTCGCAAATAATCCAGTCGAATTTTTCCTTCAGCTCCTCGATCACGGCCTGCACGCCGTCCTCGGTCAATGCATCCTTGTCACGCGTTTGCGAGGCTGGCAGCAGAGATAATCTATCGAGCCGCTTGTCTCGGATGAGCGCCTGCGCCAGCTTGGCGTCGCCCTGAACCACATTAACGAGGTCGTACACCACGCGGCGCTCAGCCCCCATAACCAGGTCGAGGTTACGCAGACCAACATCGAAATCGATGAGCACGACATTCTGGCCGTTCTGCGCGAGTGCCGCGCCGAGCGAAGCGCTGCTTGTGGTTTTACCCACACCCCCCTTGCCTGAGGTAACCACCATAACTTTAGGCATTATATTTTACTCCTATCCGGCGAATTCATCTCAATCCAGCGCAGTAATTTTGAGCGCGCCATCCTGCAGCCTTATCTGCACTGCGCGGCCGTCGAGATGCTCGTTCCAATTGTCCGCCGTGCCGTAAATGCCATCTATGGCAACCAGCTCGGCGCTTAATCTGCCGCAAAAAATACGCGCCCCGGCACCAGTTTTTACACCAGCCACAAGCCGCCCGCGCACAGGGCCATAAACGTGAAGCGAACCACCAGCCACAACCTCCGCACCGGAAGAAACGGAGCCGATGATGGTGACGTCGCCATCTTCAAAAATAATTGACTGACCGGAACGTACCGGCCTGTCAATTAACAGAGAGGCGGGGGCGGGCACAGGCTTTGCCGCCTCCTCTGGCAGGGCAAGATCGCGCCCAAAATGGTCGTCGCCCTCCCCTTTCTGCCGCAGGTCCGGCAATGTCTCAAAGCGCGTGCCCGCAAGCCGGGAGCGCTCGATACCTTCCACGCCGATCAGCGCCAATCCCCGCATGTCCAGCGCGTAAAGCAGGGCAGCCGGATCGCCGCCTTCTCCCTGCAACGCTGAAAAATTCACGATCATGGGTTTGCGCGCGAAATATCCTGGTGCGCGTTCCATCTGCGCATCCAGCGCCAGAAGCCAGTCCCGAATCGGAAGCTCAGGCACCAGGATAAACGCCATAAAACTACGCCCGCGGATGCGCAACTGCGGAAGGGTAGAGACTTCATCAGCCACAGCGCAAACCTATGGCGTTTGAAAATCTCTTTATGAATCCTAAAAAACTTCCAATATCTGTAGCCATGATCTGGTCAGCGTTATCCGCGGCGTACGATTCAAGTCAAGCCGCGACGCATTAATGACCGGTAAGATCAGGCAGCCTTAACGCGGGGCAGGTTTACGTGGCGGTTTGCGTGCTGCGGGCGCTCAGAGGCCGTGGCCACCTCCATCCCTTGAATAATCCACGGCGGCTCAATGGCTCAAAAATCGCATCCGGACCTTCAGGGTCAAGAATTTCATTATCGGCCAGCCATTCCTTAACAGCGCCCAGTTCGGGCATTTTAAATGAGGCAAAGCGGCGGCGGCCCTCGGCATTCTCGCATAGCGTCTCAATCGTCGCGATCAGAGAACCCGTCTCCTCAAATCGGCGTGCAATATCCGCCGCGGCAAGGCCGGCATGCTCAGCGATGAGGTCATGCATGATCTCAATGATTTTGTCTGAAATCGCCTCATTTCCGGATTCGTCGGCCGCCAGAATCACATCGCATTCGGTATCGAGTTTCAGCGATCTATTGTTGAAATTCGATGAACCAAGCCGGAGGTAAGTATCATCTACAATAGTGACTTTGGCGTGGATGTATATCTCGTTTCCGCCATTCGTCAGCGCATGATAGACACGGAAGCGGCCATATTTATCAACACGCTGCAATGCCTCAACCAATCTGGCGCGTGCGGAGTCCATGGCAATCGGCTCAATCCACCCCTCCGCGCTCACAGGGTTGACGATAACGATTTCCGGGCCGTTCTCCTCAATCAGTCTGCGCGCAATTGCATGTGCAACCCGGCGCGAGGCAAAATACTGGCTTTCGGCATATATCCATTTTTTTGCCCTTGAAACCAGATCGATATACATTTGCTCGATTTCAAAAATGGGCTCCCGATCCGGCATTTCAGGGATTGTGCGCGCGATCGCCAGGCGGATATCCTGGAATGTAGGGGGCAGCCCTTCCGGCCAGCAATCATGCAGGTCAACCTCGGCAGGCACTGCTTCCCCCGTGGCAGCAAACCAACGCTGGCGGGCCAGCTCTGCCACAGCCCGCGCCGCCGCGCCGTCAAACGCGCTCGTTGCATCGTGCCAGGGTTTAAGAAGCGTGCCATCCGGCGCAACCCTCTCAGGGTCGTCATCAAGATGGCTTCGCTTGTCCCAGCGGCCAAGCGTCATGTCGATTCCGCCGCAGAACGCCATGCAATCGTCGATCACGACAATTTTTTGATGATGCGAGCCCGCAAGCGGGTGTGCTCCATCAAGCTTCAAGGTGATCTGCCGGTGAAACTTCCACCGCATCAGCGTCAGCCATGTTCTGCCTCGGAACATGGCCTTGAAAGCACCTGTGTCCCAACGAAGGAGCCTGATTTCCAGAGTGGGTGTCCGCTCCGCCAGCCAGATGATGAAATCTCCGAGAGGACGCGGCCCGTCATCCGTGCAATCGCCCAATTGTATCCGGGCGTCGAAATCCCAACCAATGAGATAAATACTGTGCCTGGCCTTCAACATGGCCTTGCGGGCGGCGACAAAATAATCCGCAGCATCGACAATGAATGAAAAACGTTCGGCCGGCTCGGTTCGCCAGCAATTATGGCCTTCCTTCAAAAGTGGCGTGGATTGATTCATCAAAGGAGAGCCCAAAGGGGCGCGGTCAATTCCAGACATTTCGCTTCATCCTGTACTGCTCCACGAAAGGCTCCACCTTGCCTGGCGGAGCAAAGGTGGGAGGTAAAACGCCTTGAATCATCAGGTGTTTCATTAACTTTTATTAAATCTCATAAATGTTCCCGCCCTGGCCGGGCCACGCCTCACAGCCTTATTCAACGCGCTTGGCGATGCCCGTGCCGGTGGTGCAGGTCTGGGTAATGCGCATGCCGGTGAACCAGCCGTGCGTGCCAGTGCCGATGCGAGTGCGGTTCACCCGGCGGCATATTCTCGTCATGGTCATGTTGGTGGTGCTCGTCGTGCCGGTGGCGGTGCTCATGCTCCATTTCGTCATGTACATGGTCATGCGCGTGCCTCTCGGTCAGGTGCAACCAAAGGCCAATACCCATGAACGCACCGGCGGCCAAAAGCCTGGCTGCAACGGGCTCCCCCAGCACTCCCACGGCAAGTGCCGCGCCAATGAAGGGTGCGAGCGAGAAATAAGCGCTGGTGCGCGCGGTTCCAAGGTGGCGAAGCGCCAGCACGAATAGCACCAGACTGACACCATAACCAAGAAAGCCTACCACCCCCGCCAGCATAAGCAGACCAAGAGGCGGGAGGCTTGCTCCAGCCGCAAAAGCCAGCGCGACATTCACCGTGCCGGCAACCAGCCCCTTCAACATGGCAATCTGTACCGGGTCCGCAGAGGATAATTTACGGGTCAGATTATTGTCGATACCCCAGCACAGGCAAGCGCCGGTGATCAAAACGGCACCGAGATCCACGCTTGCGCCACCACGCCACGAGAGTATTGCCGCACCGGCAAGAATGCAGAATGCGCCGATGAGCAAGCGCCGGTCCACGTTCTCGCGGAAGATTATCCAGGCAATCCCCATGGTGGCCAGCCCTTCCAGGTTCAACAGCAATGAAGCACTGGTTGCGCTGCTATGGGAAAGGCCCTGCATGAGAAGGAGCGGCCCGCCAAGGCCCCCCGCCAGAATAACCAGACCGAGCCACGGCAAATCGGAGCGTCGCAGTGGCGCTTCCATAGCCGGAAACCGGAGACCTATACGGAAGACGTGGATGACCGAAAGACCGGCGCCAGCCCCCAGGTACAAAATACCTGCCATCATCCAAGGGTTAATGGCTCCAAGGAGAAGCTTGGCGAACGGGGTGCTGGCGCCGAACAGAATGGCCGACAACAGCGCAAGGGGAATACCGGTACGTAACATGCCGCACCCTAACCCCCCGGGGCCGTAGCTGTCGCCTGTAAACAGGAAGCAGACCTGTGCCTCAAACCCATGGCCGGCACAGGCGCCCAAACAACCCGCCTTGAACCCAGCGGCGTAATTTCTTCACCACAGAACCTTACTTGCACCCCTCTTTAGTTCCGTTGCAGTCTGGCCTGGCCCACCGAGCACCATTTGGGAATTGTTTATGACTGGAAGTTTCGGCCGCCCAACGGGGCAAAAAACGCCTGAGAACATGGCTGGAAATGGGTCCAGCCATATGGGCGGCTGGGCAATTGGGAAAAATGTCCCCTGGTCTGTGTCCTGGAGTGGGGAACAGACTTATGAACTGCAATTATCCGAGGATTTTCCCGGCCTGGTGGATCTGGTGCAACTTCAGCGCCAAGGAGAGGGAGCGCCGCGCTTCTCAGCGCTCCATGTAAGCCGGCACCGTATCGGGATGGTCAGTCATAAATGTCATGTTTGCGGAAAGACAACACCGCGGGGGGATAGATATATCTTCCCCAAGGAATCTGGTGGCTTTGTTGTCATGCCGGATGAAAGCCGGCGCTATGCGGGCAATGTGCCGCCGGTGCATTTGTCTTGCGCACGCAGGGCGCAAAAACTATGCCCGCACCTCTCCAGTGCCTATGCTCAGCCAATTGCTTTTCCATCAGAGGAGAGCAGGTTGATCGAGCGCACGGATCCGGTGCCAGGCATGGAGGCTCTGGCGAGTACTCTCCCTCAAGGTCTACGGATTGTTTTCACCTGTTACCGGCTCTATGGCCCGCGCTTCAGCAAGCGCGTCGCACAACTTCGCGGGGGCGAGATGACGATGCTGACTTAACAACCGCTAGAACAGCCCCGCGCCGGAGAGGCCGCCATAAACCCCAAGCCCGGCCGTGATCACCGAGAGCAGGATGGTTAGCCCCGCATACCAGCCGCGCAGCCGCACCGCGGCGGGTAGGGCTTTCAGCCCCAACATCACCAGAAAGCCAAGCACCACGGGCAGCAGCAGGGCGTTCATCACTTCTACAGCGATGTTCAAAATCACGAGATTCGGCACCACATCCACCAATACCGCGCCGCAGATGAGGCAGGCCGCATAAACGCCATAAAACCATTTGGCCCGGAAGGGATGGTCCTCCAATGAACGGCGGTAGCCGGTAACCTCGCCCAGCCCCCAGGCAAGCGCCAGAGAAGCAACGATGGAAGCAACCAACCCGGCCCCCAGCACACCAATGCCGAAGATTAATTTGCCCATGGTCATGCCCAGATACGGGATGAGCGCCGCCGTGATATCCCCCACGGTATTGAGGCTGGCGTGAGGATTTTTGAGGCCGATGGTGGCCGCTGTGGAAATTAACACCGCCGCCATCACCAACTGAGTAATGACAGAACCGATGGCCGTATCCAGCTTGGCGTAGCGGAAATCCGCCGGAGAGAGCTTTTTATCCGCGATGGCGGATTGCTGGTAGAAAATCATCCACGGCATGATCACCGCGCCGATATTCGCGGCGACAAGAAACAGATAATCCTGATTGGCCAGGGCGGGCCGGAACATCTGCACGGCGATCTGGTGGGCATCCGGTTTCGAGACGAAAGCGATAACGAAAAATACGAATTCGAACAGCCCCAGCGCGATCGCCACACGCTCCACCCGGCGGTAAGAGCCGGTAAACGCCACAACCAAAAGAAACAGTACGGACAAGCTAAGCGTTGCGGCGCGCGGCACGCCATAAAGTTCTCCCACACCTGCCACGCCTGAGAATTCCGAAAGCAGCGCGCCCACCGTGGCCACCGCCAGCCCGGCGGCTGAAAGCCACGCCCAGCCCTTGCCGAAGGTATCGCGAATCAGTTCCCCATGGCCCTTGCCGGTGAAGATGCCGAGGCGGACGGTAAGCTCCTGCACCACATACAGAATAGGCATGAGCAGAAATTGCAGCAGCAGCAGCCGGTAGCCCCAGGCCACACCGGATTGCGAGGCGGTAATGATGCTGCCAACCTCGGTATCGGCCAGCATGACCACCAACCCCGGCCCGAACACCGCCAAAAAAGGTAACGCAGCGCGGCGGATTGGAGAGGCTGGCTGAGACAAGGCTGGTCCTGACGTAGTGAGAATAAGAATTATTACAACATCCAGTTGCCGATTATGCCGGGCAACCCTGTGTGTCAATCTCGTCAGTCTAGCGCCGGCATGTGCGAAACCCGGCGGCACAATAACCGCTGTTTTACACATAACGCTTTGATTAAAAATAGAATAATACTTCAGCGCCGCATATTACGGTGGCCCAGATGTTATTAATGGTACGGCGTTTTCACTTGGCCAGCCCTCTCACCTCTCCTATTGATGGGTTCATGACATCAACGACCTTACCCCAGTCTTTCGACGAAGCAGAGCTTGCCAATCTGATCACTTCCACCTTGAACCTCGATACGGCAGCAGCAGAGATTGATCCTGACGCGCCGCTCCATGGGGAGGGGCTGGGGCTCGATTCGATCGACATGCTGGAGATCTCGCTGGTGGTGGCACAACGTTACGGCGTGAAGCTGCGCGCGGATGATGAGAATAATCAAAGCATTTTTAAATCCCTGAGAACCCTCTCAGCGCATATTCAGGCACACCGGGCGTCGGCATGACTCTTACCAGGGCACGTTCGCCATACGGGGCCATTCTGCTAATCGTCCTGGTGCCTCTGTTGTTTCACCTGGCCATCGTTGCAAGCCGGCACATCCCCGTTGCATTCACGGCCGAAGGTTTGTTCAAGCTCAGCTTCGTGACAGCCGCCGCCCTGATGCATTGGGTGCTTTATGCCACCCTGCTGACAACTTTCGCGCTCACGCTGCGCCGGGGGCATACACCGCTGATAACCGCCATGGCTTACAAGCTGCATGGGCCGGATATTCCCACAGAGCTGATCGTATATACCCGCCGCGTGACCATCGCCTGGTCCTGCTTCTTCGCGGCACAGCTTTCCACGTCGGTGCTGCTGTTCTGCTTCGCGCCGCTCACCGCCTGGTCGTTTTTTGTGAACGTACTGGATATTCCGTTGGTGGTGGCGATGTACGCGGCCGAATATGCCGTGCGCATCCGGGTTTTGCGAGACCCGCCACGCCACTCCTTCACGACGATTTTTGAAATGGTAAGCGATTGCGCGAAGCACCGCGTTCCCGCCTCCAGCCTGGACTGACCCGCCAATGATGGACAGCACCGCCCCCGGCGGCCGCCTTTATGAGGTTCTGACCCACGGGCCACGGGAAATCGTCGCCTTCGGGCCGGAGGGTAGCATCCCCGCCGCGCGCTTCCGGCGAGATGTGGCGGCGCTGGCCGCCATGCTGCCGGAGGCCGGATTCCTGGTTAATTTGTGCGCGGACCGCTACCGCTTCATGGTCGGCTTCGCCGCAGCCCTGCTGCGCGGGCAAGTCAGCCTGATGCCCGCCGCCGCCACACCCGCCATATTGAAGGATTTAGCCGAGGAATATCCTGGCCTTTACGCGCTTACCGATGGCGAAGCACCGGCGCTTCCACATCTATCCTTCCCCGCCAATCTGCCGGAAGCCGAGGAGACAAAACTCTCCATCCCCGGGGCGCAACCCGCCGTCGTGCTGTTCACATCCGGCTCCACCGGCAAGCCCAAGCCCGTTACCAAAAGCTGGGGAGTGCTGGTGCATAGCGCCCGCACCGCCGGGGCGCGGCTTGGGGTCGGGGCCATACGCGGGGGCTGCATTGTCGGCACCGTGCCGCACCAGCATTCCTATGGGCTGGAATCTGTTATCACCCTGGCCTGGCAGCATGGGCTGGCGGTTTCAGCCGCGGCACCGCTATTTCCGGATGATGTACGCACCGTGCTGCAAGCCGCACCGGAGCCACGCCTGCTGGTGACAACGCCGGTGCATCTGCGCGCCCTTACCGCTGACCCGGGCAAGATGCCCGCACTTGCCATGTTGCTTTCTGCCACCGCGCCGCTGCCGCCCGCCCTGGCCGAGGCGGCAGAAACTACCTTCCGCGCCCCGCTGCTGGAAATTTATGGCTGCACCGAAGCCGGGCAGATCGCCACACGCCGCCCCACCCGGGAGAGCGACTGGCACTGCTTCGATGCCGTGCGGCTGCACCGCGACGATAATGGCTGGTGGGCCCAGGGCGCTGCCGTGGAAGGCATTGCCCCGGTGCAGGACGAAATTGAGCTGACCGGAGACCAGCATTTCCGTCTCGGCAACCGCTCGGCGGACCTTGTGAACATCGCGGGCAAGCGCAGTTCCATCGCCTATCTCAACCACCAGCTTCTCGCCATTCCCGGTGTGAAGGACGGCACTTTCCTGATGGAAGAGGGCGAGACCCAGGCCGTACCCCGCCTGAAAGCCCTGGCTGTCGCCCCTGGGCTCACGGCATCGCAGATCTTGCAGGCCTTGCGCGAGCGGCTGGATACGGCCTTTCTGCCCCGCCCGCTGGTGCTGGTGGAAAGCCTGCCGCGCAATAATCTCGGCAAGCTGCTGCGGGCGGACATGCTCGCCCTGACCGCCCGGCGCGCGCCCGAATGAGGACGCAAATGCAACCTCTCCGCATTCCAGCCACGCACCCCACGGCGGCGCTGCATTTCCCGAACCTGCCGATCGTGCCCGGCGCCCTGCTACTGGATGAAGTTGCAGCCCGCATCGCCGGTGCTGCAACCATGCGGTTCCGGGCAGTGAAATTCCTCGCCCCCATCCGCCATGGCGAGGCACTGGAGCTGAGCTGGCAGGCGCACGGCAAGCTCAACAGCTTCGCCCTGCACCACCCCGGCGAAACCGCGCCCCTGCTGACCGGCACGCTGGAGCTTCTGGCATGAGCGGCCGTTCCAGCCCCGCCGGTGCGCAGGAATGGGTGGCGCGGCCCGAGCGCGGTTCCCTCGCCAGCATCAAAATCGGCGTGTGGATCGCGCTACGGCTGGGGCGGCGGCTGGGGCAGCTGTTTCTGTATCCCGTATGCCTTTATTTCCTGTTCTCCTCCCCGGCAGCGCTTCGAGCCTCCCGCGACTATCTCGGCCGGGCGCTGGGGCAGCGTGCCGGCTGGCGGGATTGCTACCGCCATTTTCTTATCTTCGGCTCCTGCGTGCTGGACCGTGTGTTTCTGCTGAACGAGCAGGATCATTGGTTCGACATCACCGTCACCGGCGACGATCTGCTACGGCAGATCGACCAGCAAGGGGGGGGCTGCCTGCTCTTTGGCGCGCATTTCGGCAGTTTCGAGGCTGCCCGCACCGTGCGCCGTCGCTACCGGGATTTGCCGGTAAGCCTGCTGATGTATGAGGAAAACGCCAAGAAAATCCGTGCCGCACTGGGGGCCATCAACCCGCGCCTGGAAACCGAAGTGATCGGGCTGGGGCGGCTGGATTCGCTCATCGCCGTAGCGGAGCGGCTACGGGCGGGGCATTTCGTGGGCGTGCTGGCGGACCGCAACCCGGATGGACGAGACATGGTGCGCCTGCCCTTCCTGGGCACCGAGGCCGCCTTTCCGCAAGGCCCGTTCAAGGTGGCTATGATGCTGGGCCGGCCGGTGGTGATGATGGCGGGTCTCTATCATGGCAAGGGCCGCTATGAAGTGCGCTTTGAGCTGCTGGCCCCGGCACATGAGCGCCGGCCCGCCAACCCGAAAGCCTGGATGGACGAGACCATGCGCCTTTATGTGGCGAAACTTGAGGCCCTGTGCCGGGAAGCTCCGCATAACTGGTTTAATTTCTACGAGTTTTGGGCCTGAAAATGCGGTGGCGTTTCCTGGCCTGCTGCGGCATGGGATTGCTCTGCCCCCTGGCAGCCGCGGCACAAACCGCCCCCGGTTTTACCCTGCCAGGGCTGATGGCGGATCTGGCACAGGTGCGCGGCGCCTCCGCCAGCTACACCGAAACCAAAAGCCTGCCCCTGCTTACCACCAGCCTGCAAAGCAGCGGCACGCTGGATTACAGGGCACCGGATTACGTGCGCAAAACCACCACGGCACCCGCGCCGCAAAATTTCGTACTGCAAAACGGCATTGTAACACTGACCCTAAACGGCCAGACGCAACACTTCACCTTGGCCCAGGCACCGCAACTGGCCGGGCTGGTGGAGGGTGTGCGCGCCACCCTGGCCGGGGATCTGCCCGCCCTGCGGCTTTACTATAATCTCTCGCTCAGCGGCGGGCCGGAGCATTGGCAATTGCTGCTCCACCCCCGAGATCCGGCCCTGGCGAAGATGATGGCCTGGATGAGCATTACCGGCACCGGCGACAAAATCACCGAAATCGACAGCGCCGACGCCAAGGGCGGTGAAACCAAGATGCAGGTGCGCGAAACCACCCAGAATGCGCCGTAACCTCTGGCCGGTATGGCTATGGCTGGCGGGGCTGGCATTCTGCGCCGCTCTCACCGCGCGGGCGCATTACCGCACGGATATGGGGGACTTCCTGCCCAAGGCCCACAGCCTCGGCCAGGTGGCACTGGAGGCGCAGGTGAGCGGCGGCGGGGCTGCCAAGCTGCTGCTGGCCGGCATCGACCACGCCCCCGCCCCGGTGCTGGAGGCACTGAACAAGAACCTCGCCAGCCGGCTGCGCCAATCGCCGGACTTCGAAGCCGTATTGAATGGCGATGACAGCTCCCTGGCCGAGACCCAGAATTTCATCTGGAAAAACCGCTATCTGCTCAGCGCCGGTACCACACCGCAATGCTTTTCCGTGGCCGGGCTGCATGCGGCGTTGGAGAACGGGCTGGCGCTGCTGGGTTCTGACCTGGGCGGGGTGGCGGCCCAGACCTTGCCCGCTGACCCCACTGGCGCCGCCCTCGGCCTCGCCCAAAGCCTTGGCAGCGCTAATGCAAACGGCCCCCGGACGGAAAACGGCGTCTGGGTATCTCCCACCGGCCAGGCAACGTTGCTGCTGCTGCGCACCAAGGCGCCGGGTTTCGATCTGGACGCCCAACAGCGTGCCCAGACGATTTTGACGCAGGCTTTCGCCGCCGCGCGGGCCACCATACCAGGCGCCGCAAATGCCCGGCTGCGCATGACCGGCCCCGGCGTGTTCGCGGTGCAGACGCGGGATATCACCAAACGAGATGTCACGCGCCTCTCTCTGCTCGCCAGCGCCGGGGCTGTTCTGTTCCTCCTCCTGGCCTACCGGTCCCCGCTGGCGCTGGGGCTGGGGTTGCTGCCGGTCATCAGCGGTGCGCTGGCGGGCATTGCCGCCGTGTCGCTCGCCTTTGGGTTTGTGCATGCCATCACGCTGGGGTTCGGCATCACGCTCATCGGCGAGGCGCTGGATTATTCCGTTTATCTCCTTACCCAGACGCAGCGCGAGGACAGCGCCAAAGTGGCGATGGCACGTATCTGGCCCACATTGCGGCTGGGGGCGCTCACCTCCATCGCCGGGTTCGCGGCCATGCTGGGCTCCAGCTTCACCGGCTTCGCGCAGCTTGGGCTGTTTTCCATCGCCGGGCTTGTTACGGCGGCCTTGGTGACACGATTCGTGCTGCCCATGCTCCTGCCGGATGGGTTTTTCGCTCCCGGCGCCATGGCCATCGGCGCGCCGTTGCGCGGCATACGCCACCACCAGGGCCTGGCGCGGATGGGCCTGGGTGGGTTGGCCGTGCTGGCCCTGTTCTCCCTGGCCCTGCATCGCGGCGAGCTATGGCAAACAAATCTGCTCTCCCTCAGCCCGCTACCACCCGCCACCCAGGCGCTGGACAAAACATTGCGCGCGGAACTGGGCATTACCACCCCACGGTTTTTCCTGGCCTGGCGCGCGGGCAATGAACAAGGCGCGCTCGGCATCAGCGAAACACTGTCCCCCATCCTCTCCGACCTGGCGGCCAAGGGCGAGATTGGCGGCTTCAGCCTGCCCAGCCAGATCCTGCCCAGCCAGGCCGCGCAGCAAGCCCGCCGTGCAGCCTTGCCGGATGATGCCACCTTGCGCGCGCGGTTCGCGGCGGCCTCGTCCGGCCTGCCCTATCAGGCGAACGCCTTCGCGCCCTTCTTCCAGGATGTGGCTGCGGCGCGGAAGGCGCCCTTGCTCACCGCTGCACGCCTGCCGCCACCTCTGGCGCTGCGCCTGCACGCCATGCTCAGCCAAACGAAAACAGGCTGGGTCGTGCTGGCGCCACTGAGTGCGGTAAACGGCGCAGCCGCGCTTCAGGCGGCACTGCCCCCCGGGGTGAAGCTGGTGGACCTGAACCTCCAATCCACCCTGTTGCTGCGCTTGTTCCAGCACGAGGCCACTGCCCTGGCCCTATGTGGCGGCGTGGCGATTTTGCTGATCCTGGCACTGTTCCTGCGGTCCTGGCGGCAGGTGGCGCGGGTGGCGCTGCCGCTTCTGGCCGCCGTTATGGTTTGCGCCGCCGCACTGATTGCTGGGGGCGGCAAGCTGTCCATCTTCATGGTCGCTGGGTTTCTGCTGACCATCGCCGTCGGTTCTAATTATTGCCTGTTCTTCGCCCGGCACGAACTGGATAAAGCGGTGCGGGAACGGGCCCTGGCTTCCATAATGCTCGCCAATCTGTGCACCGTGGCGGCCTATGGGCTGCTCTCCCTCTCCAGCATTCCGGTGCTGCACGATATCGGCGAGACAGTGGCGCTGGGTACCTTCCTGTGCCTGCTATTCGGCGTCGCCTTCGCTGCCCCGGTTGAGACGCAAGAGACATGAACGGCATTGAGGCGCTGAAGCATTATCCGGACCCAAGCCCAGCCAAGGACCGGCTGCTGCTGGCCATGCTGCCAGGCATGGGCATAAAAATTGAGGATTTTGCCACACAGGGCCTGGTGAAGTTGGCACATGCGGCGCGGCAGGCCGTTGATGTTATCACCGTGAAGCCGGATCAAACATTGTATCTGGATGGCGGGGTTGCCCAGGTTTTGGAGCAGACCATCCTCACCCCGGCAAGGGAAGCCGGGTACAGGCGCGTCTGGCTGCTGGGCATTTCGCTGGGTGGCATGGGCGCGCTCTCATGCGCGGCCAAGTACGGAGACAATATAGAAGGCCTCATATTGCTTGCCCCTTTTTTTGGCACCCAAGGCACTGTGGCGGAGCTACGCGAAGCAGGCGGTTTTGCTGCCTGGCGGCCGGAGGCCAGCGCCGCCACACCGCCGGAACGGGAGATCATCTCCTGGCTGCAAACCCGCCTGGCGGGCGCGCCAGGCCCGGGCCTCTGGCTTGGCCATGCCACCAGAGACCGCTTCGCCACCGGCCACCGCCTGCTGGCGGAGACACTTCCACCAAGCAAGACGGTTGAGGTGGATGGGGGGCATGACTGGGCCGCGTGGCGCATGGCCTTCCAGGCGCTGATGGCCCGCGCGCCCTTCGGCTGAGCCATGCTGGACGCTTCAACATCCGGCATTTATAGTTTGGCCGGATGAACCAGACCGGCCTGCGCCCCCCCCCGGCCAAGGCGCCCAACCCGCCAGAAGCGCCATCTTACGATGACATATTTCCATATTACGCGGAGCTTTGCGCGCTTTCTGAGCTTCGCAAGAAGCCCGGCTTCGGTGTGCCGCTCCGCAGTGGCATGGGCGGGCATCTGCTGCTTTACCTGAACGGCGTGCGGGTGCGGCGAGATGGAAACGGGTACCCCGCGCTGGAACTTTGCCCCGCTACCGAGGCCAGCGGGCAAGGCGCTGCCATCAGTGTGAATTCTCATTACCGCAACGCCAACTGGGTGGCCTTTGAGGGACGAGATTTCGTGTTTCATGGCGCCTTGCCATTTGGCGCGCCGCTCACCCGCGACGTTTATGAAGAAACGCAACGCCAGGCTCAGGCGCAGGGATTGCTGGAGGGCATTGAGTTCCACGAGCATTTTTTACAGAACAAGCCAGCAGGCATGAGCCTGGAGCAATGCAAATACGAAATTTCCGTAGCAACAGATTATGCCTCCTGTTTCGGGCGGGATGCCTACCGCGTGCGCGTGCCTTTAAGCACCGCGCAAATGGCGGCGATTGCCGATTACCTCAATGCTTTGAACGAACCTTACAGAACGGGCCAAAAAATCTATCACTGGCGGCTGTTCAACGATAACTGCGTGCATGTGGCGCATAATGCGCTGGCAGCCGCTGGTGTTTGGGCACCCTGGCCCACCGGGCAGTTCTTCATGCGCGCCGCGTTTAAATTCCCGGTGCCGAAGAATACAGTGGTGGATCTTGCCGCGCGCGCGAATGACCTGAAATTGGAAGACCCGGAAGCACTGTTTCAAGACCCGGCTGTGCGCGAGGCGCTGCTGGCCCGCGGCAGCCTGCCCACCGGCCCCGGTGCGCTAACATCCCTGGCTCCGGCGGTGCGTGATAATGAGATTTACGATACCCTGAAACTACGGCTGATTTTTTACGACAATCCGTTCTGGGGGCCTTATCGCTTCCGGTTTCGTAAAATGTTCGCCGAGCCACGTTATACAAAGCTTGATGCAAATTTACGATATTTCGCTGGGCGTTATGCCAGGGCCACTGCCGCGCGGCCGCACGGCGGGCAAGCCTCCGCCGCGTTTCTGCAATGTTACGAAAACCACATCGCCGCCCAAAAAACATTTCTGGAAACATGGTTGCCCCGGTTGGAGGCACGGCCATGAAGCCGCTGCTGATCTCCGGACTCTCGCTGGTCTCGGCATTGGGGGATGGGCTGGAAGCCACGCGGCTGGCCTTGCACAAAGGCCATAGTGCGCTGGCGCCTTGCGGGTTTGAAAAATTGCCGATTAACGCCTGGGCGGGCGAAGTGCACGGATTGGACACGGCTCTTCCATCGGCTTTCTCCACTTTCGATTGCCGCAATAACCGCTTGGCGGAGCGCGCCCTGGTGGCTGATGGTTTTGAGCAAGAGGTGGCAAGAGCCATCGCAAAATATGGCGCGCATCGTGTGGGGTTGTTTACCGGCACCAGCACCTCGGGCATTTTAACAACAGAACGCGCTTACCAGGCAGGTGCGCTGCCGGATGGATTTGCTTATGCCGAAACCCATAACACCTATGCTCTGGGGCGGTTCCTGCGGGCGCGGTTGGGGTTGACGGGGCCAGGCTTCACCCTTTCCACCGCCTGCGCCGCCACCGCCAAGCTGTTCGCCGTGGCGGCCAGGATGATGGCAGCCGGGCTGTGTGATGCTGCGGTGATCGGCGGAGCTGATAGTTTCTGCGGTACTACCTTATTCGGCTTTCATGCGCTGGGTGTGATGGCGGCAGGGCCATGCCGGCCCTTCGACGAAGCACGCACCGGTATTTCCATTGGCGAGGCGGCGGGCTTTGCCTTGCTGGAACGCGCACCGGAGACACCGGCCCCAGAAGCGCTTCTGCTGCTTGGTACCGGCGAAAGTTCGGATGCGTACCACATGTCTTCCCCCGACCCCGAAGGCAACGGCGCGGCAACGGCGATGCGCCAGGCGTTGGCGGATGCCGGGCTGGCGCCTGAAGCAATCGACTACATCAACCTGCACGGCACCGCGACGTTGGTAGGCGACGCAGCTGAAGACAAAGCGGTGAGCGGCCTGTTCGGGCCGGGTACACCACGCAGTTCCGCCAAGGGCTTCACTGGCCACACGCTGGGCGCAGCCGGCATGGTCGGTGCGGCGGTAGCGGCTCTTGCCATCCGCCACGGGTTTCTGCCTGGCAGCCCGCATACCAACAGGCTGGATGCCGGTTTCGCCCCCGGCCATTTGCTGACAGGGCGACCCGCTGAAATACACCACGTGATGTGCAACGCCTTTGGCTTCGGCGGAGTGAATTGCAGCTTCATTCTGGGCAGCGCCGCACCATGAAGCTGTTTTTAAACGCCGTGGGGCTGCGCGGGCCGGGGCTGGATGGCTGGGAAGCCAGTGCGCTCATACTGGCGGGCAAGGTGCCGTATCTGGCGGCGCCAACAGCAATTCCGCCCGCCACGCTGCTGCCACCGAACGAGCGCCGCCGCGCCCCCCAAACGGTGAGGCTCGCCCTTGCGGTGGGGGCGGAAGCCTTCGCCAGTGCGCGCCTGGCGCCAGCTGATTGCGCGGCGGTATTCGCCTCCTCCGGCGGAGATGGCGAAACCATACACGACATTCTGGCCACGCTGGCGGGGCCATTGCGGGAGCTCTCCCCCACGCGCTTCCACAATTCTGTTCATAACGTCGCGGCAGGGTATTGGAGCATCGCCACCGGCGCGAAAACGCCGGCAACCAGCCTGTGCGCGCATGATGGAAGCTTCGTCGGCGGGTTGTTGGAAGCGGGTGCCCAGGCATTGGCGGCAGAAGGCATGGTGGCGTTGATCGCCTATGACCTGCCCTACCCTGAACCGCTGGCCTCCGTACGGCATATCGGCGCGGCCTTTGGCGTGGCACTACTGCTTTCCGCTGTTTCTTCCACACAGAGTCTCGCAAGGCTGGAAATTGAGTTATGCGCGCCGGATAGTTACGCCTGCACCAGGCCAGAGCTGGAAGACTTGCGCCGCAATATTCCCGCTGCCCGCGTTTTGCCGCTGCTGGAAGCGCTGGCACGGGGCGAGGAAGCGGCGGTGGAACTGGATTATTTTGATGATCTTGCCTTGGCGGTGCGAGTGACCCCTCTGTGAACGCGCTCGGCCGAGAGGCAATTCTTAACCTCATTCCTCATGCGGGGGCCATGTGCCTGTTGGATGCGGCGCAAAACTGGGACGCCGTTACGATCTCCTGCACTTCTGCACGCTATGCGCAACCGGATAATCCTCTGCGCCGGGCCAATGGCACGCTGGGCGCCGCCAGTCTTATCGAAATTGCCGCCCAGGCAATGGCCCTGCATGGCAGGCTATGCGCCACCGGCAACGCTCCGCCGCGCCCGGGTTTTCTGGTAAGCCTGCGGGACGTAACACTGCATGTGGCCATGCTGGATGGCTCGCACGGCACGCTGACCATCAACGCGCGCCAACTTTTGGGCGATGCCCGCGGCGCCAGCTATGAATTTAACATAAGTGCCGGTACAGCGATGCTGGCGGAGGGGCGTGCCATGGTTTTGTTCGAGGCAGCATTATGAAGCGTGCGCTTGTTACCGGCGCCAGCGGTACAATCGGCGCGGCGATAGCCCGGCAGCTCGCGGCCTCAGGGCAACATGTGTATCTGCACGCCAACAATAAAATTGAACAAGCCGAAGCCATGGCAAGGGAAATAACAAATTCCGGGATGAACGCGGAAGCCGTGCGGTTTGACATTACGCAGCCGGATGAAACCCGCCATGCACTGGAAACTATACTTGCCGCCGGGCCTATCCAGGTTCTCATCAACAATGCCGGTATCCATGACGACGCGGTGATGCCGGGCATGCAAATGGAACAATGGGCGCGGGTGATCGACGTCTCGCTCAACGGCTTTTTTAACGTCACTCAGCCCTTGCTATTACCGATGATCCGCACGCGCTGGGGGCGAATTATCAATATCTCCTCCGTCGCGGCGGTAATGGGCAACCGCGGCCAGGCGAATTATGCCGCCGCCAAAGCTGGGTTGCACGGCGCCACGCGCACGCTATGCCTGGAACTCGCCAGCCGGGGTATTACGGTGAACACCGTGGCTCCCGGCATCATCGCCTCTCCTGCTACTGGAAAATTGTTTCCGCAGGAAGCGCTGGTGAAAATGGTGCCTATGCAGCGCGCTGGCACGCCGGAAGAGGTAGCGGAACTCGTCGGCTTTCTGGCCTCTGAAAAAGCGGCTTATATTTCTGGCCAGCTTCTCAACATCAATGGCGGGATGGCCTGAAACGTAGAGCCCAGGCCAAGAACAGCCGCGCATACATGCGCGCGAGCCGTGCATTGTCCCGCCCGTAACGGAAATGCGAAATGCCGCCCTGCTCTTTTGAAAAATACCGTACAGGGGCAAGCTGGTTGACCACCGGCACACCGGCCCAGGCGAGGCGCACCACCGCTTCGGCATCGAAATCATAGCCACGCATATGGCGGCTCATCTGCATGGCCCGCAGCAAGGGGGCAACGGGGTAAACCCGAAAGCCGAAGAGTGCATCCTGAATATCCACGCCCGAAAGGAAGCGGACAAGAAGATTGGATATCTTGCGTCCCCATATTCTGACGCGTGGTGCGTTGGCATCAAAGCGCGGCACACCAAGGATCATCGCTTGCGGATGCCTTTCTGAAAGCGCCATGAAGCGCGGCACTTCTCTTGCCGGATGTTGCCCGTCCGCGTCCATCACCAGCACATGGGTGAAGCCATTTCGTGTGGCCTCATAAAGCCCAGCGAGCACCGCGGCACCTTTGCCGCCGTTGCGAGCTTGCTTCAGAATTTTAAAGTTCTCTGCCTCTGCCAAAAAATCTGCTGAGCCGTCTGTGCTGCCATCTACCACCAGCAAAACATGCGGCCAGAAAGCGCGAGCCGCCGCCACCGTCTCAAGCAGCTTTATCCCGCTATTATAGCTGGGAATAAGAACCAGCCGGGTTGCAGACAAAAACTCAGCTACCCACCGCGCGTATGCCGCCAACATTGCGGCGTGGGTCTTTAGAAAACCGGAACCGCAGATGTGAAAACTTGGTTACATAATATATCATCCTAAAGATATAGAGCCGGGCTTGCACTCTCCAACCATCAAAAATGCCTCCGGCAAGCAGTGCCAGCACAGCTTCCTCTACGCGGAACATGTTGCGCGGAGACATGAAAAGATTGCGCATCGCCGGTTGACGAATGCGATAGATGAACCACGTGAAAGCGGCCGCGGCGGCGCGCGTCCGCACCTCATACCGGTGCAAGAGCTTCACGGTTTTGGCTGGCCTCGTAAGACAGCCCTGGACCGCCTCAGCAGCCCAGAAACCCGAGAGCATGGCAAGATATACACCCGTTGAAAATACGGGGTCGAGAAAAGCCGCGGCATCGCCCGCAAGCAGAAAACGATCTCCTGTGAGGCGCTTGGCGTAATAGGAGTAATTGCCGGTGGCCGTAACCTCGCCCTGCAGTATCGCGCCGCCCAACCGGTCAGCCATCTCAGGGCTGGAGGCAATAAGGGTACGGAAGAAGCTCTCAATGTCCGCGTCACGGTTTTTAAAAACCTCCGCCGGGCAAACGGCGCCGACGCTGGTTGTGCCATCCGAGAGGGGGATAAACCAGAACCATCCATGGTCGAACCAGACGATGGTGATATGGCCTTCATCCCGCCCTTCCAAGCGGCGAGCATTGGTAAAATGCCCATACACGGCGGCGCTATTGTTGTGCGGGTTGCGCTCTTTTACCCCTAACTGAGAAGCCAGAAATGTTTCGCGCCCGGAGGCATCTATAACAAAACGCGCCCGCCATTGCCTGGTTTCGCCCGCCATATTTGCCGTAACAACAGGATCCCCTGGGTTTGAAAAGGTAATGTTGGAGACGCGGCATTCCTCCAACACTTCGGCCCCCTTGGCAGCGGCGTTGCGCAGAAGCACCTCATCAAAGCTGGAGCGGCGGACCTGGAAGGAATAGGGGAAGCGCTTGTCCAGCGCATGGCCAAAATCGTAACGCACGCTCTTGCCATGATAGGGGGAGACGAACTCGATGCCATGCTTGCGCATCCCGCTTGTCTCAATCTGGTCCCGTACGCCCAGCCGGTCCAGCAGCGGCAAGTTATGCGGCAGCAGGGATTCGCCAATATGAAAGCGCGGGTGCTTGTCTTTGTCGGCCAGCACCACGTGCAGCCCGGCCTGGGCCAGCACCGCCGCCGCCGAGGCACCAGCCGGCCCGCCGCCAACCACAAACACGTCACAATCGGCCGGGGTCACACTCTGCTGTTCCGCCACCTGCCTGCTCCTTATCCCCGAACATTGACCGGGCTGCCATATCCGTCGAAAACTCGCCTTGCTTCCGTTAAGCCATAGGTGTGCCGCCATGTCCAACCGTCAAGACCTACCCGAGGCGATGGCTCCACCGGATGAAATCACCTCTTATTACGCGGCCCCATCGCGCCGGCATGGTGCCGCGCGCAGTTTGTTCAACCGCTTCGCCAGACATTACGACCTCATCAACCACATCTTCTCCCTCGGCTCCGGCGCCTGGTACAGGCGCACCTGCCTACGCCAGGCTGGAGTAGGGCCCGGCGCGGTGGTGGTGGATATGGCCGTTGGCACCGGCCTGCTGGCACGGCAGGCGCAGCTTCTAATGCAAGGGCGCGGTACGCTGGTAGGGGTCGATCTCAGCGAGGCGATGCTCGACCGGGCACAGAAAATCTTGTGTATCCCGCTGCTTCAGGCCACGGCGGAGGCAGTGCCCTTGGCGGACGGCATCGCCGATTTCGTGACAATGGGCTACGCGCTGCGGCATCTTTCGGATATAGGCCAGGCACTGAACGAAAGTTTACGGCTGCTGCGCCCTGGCGGCAAGCTGGTGCTGCTGGAGATCAGCGCTCCATCTCACCCTGTTGTTAAATTTGTGGCTGCTGCGTTTGTTGGCGGCGTGCTGCCAACCGTTTCCGCACTTGCCGCGCGTAACCGCCAAGCCAAAGCGCTCATGGATTATCATTGGCGTACAATTGCCGCCTACGCGCCACCCGAAGCCGTGCTGAACTCCATGCGCCATGCTGGCTTTCAGAACGCCACCTGCGCAAGCGAATTGGATTTTTTTCGTTTCTATACGGGCCAGAAGCCACTTCTGGACCACCGGTAAATGAACACGGACCCACGGCAGCGCATATGAAATTGCAAAAATGCCGCGTAGGATTATGTTAGCCCACAAGGCCGACAGCCACCTTACCAAATAAGAGGACCGCCAAATATGCGACCACCCGCGGGAGCGCCACTTTCTTTGCTGTACGCATCTCAGCCGTTTCCTGATTCGGAACCATACGCTGAAGCTGTTTCCGTTATCATGCGTACAAAAGACCGGGCATTGCTCCTCCCGCGTGCGCTGCGGAGCGTGCTGGCGCAAAGCTTCACCAATTGGCGGCTTTACCTGGTGAATGACGGCGGCAACCTGGCCACATTAGAGAACGTATTGGCGCCATTCCGTAACGATTTTGGAGATAGGCTCTCAATTGTCAGCCACACTGCATCGCTTGGCATGGAAGCTGCTTCCAACGCTGGGTTAGCCGCGGCATCAGGGCGATATTTTGCGATTCACGATGATGACGACAGATGGGATGCCACCTTTCTCAGCCGTACAGTCGCGTTTCTTGACGCACCAGAGAATGATTCATATATCGGCATTGCCACTGGTTGCGATGTTGTGCAGGAGCGCATCAAAGGCGACCACATAGAAACTGTGGCGCAATTTCCGTGGATTTATTTCCAGCCGCCGATCACTTTTGGTGCAATGATTGAGCGGAACCAGATACCGCCGATCACATTGCTTCTCCGCCGCGCCCTACTAAATCGTATCGGCGGTTATAACGAAGCATTGCCGGTACTGGGTGATTGGGAGTTTATATTGCGGGCGCTTGCGGTTGGTGATATCGGCGCCCTGGAAGAGAGATTGGCCTTTTATCATCACCGGCTCTCGGCGGACATGCCGGTTTACGCAAATAGCGTGACGGGCGGCATCAATATCCATAGCGAAACGCGGGCCAAACTAGGCAACTACATCGTGCGCGAAACCTTGCAACAACAGCCTGCATTACTGGGGGTTTTGTGGCCAGTGCTGCAGGCGCAGATCGAACTGACGCAAAAACTTGAATCAGTAACAGAAGAGCTACGTGCCATACGGCAGGTAACGGAACCACTGCGCCTGGTTTTTGCTCTCCTGCGCCGGTTGTTCCGGAAGCGCGGCGCATGAGCCGCGTGCATCGGCGAGTACCCCCTCTCCCGTAGATAGCCCGGTAGCGGGAAACCATCCGGGAAGATGCGTCCAGCGTCTCGGCTTCGCGGTCACATCGCGAATGCCTTCGGCGCTCAGGGCGCGCGCAGCAAGATCAAGCCCTCCACCGAAGGATAGCTATTTTCAAAATAGCAGTTGATAATAACGAAACGCCGCGCTCCATATTGGAGCTTGGGTGCCACCAGCCCACCAGTATTATGCGATGCGCGAACCCTATGCCGCTTGCAGCACCAGCTCGTTGACGCGTACGATTCCGGCCTTGAGAAAGATAGTACTTGTTGCCACGCCAGTTGGAAAGGCGGCTAGGCCGAAATCAAGCGAACTCAGAAATACCCTAACCTGAATTTTGAATTCTCGACCCATCGACCGCCATAAACAGCGCGAAGAGACCCGCATGTGTTGAAACGCCCAATTTGTCGTAAAGGTTCCGGCGATGCGCTTTGACCGTTTCCGGTGAAATCCCAATTTGATTGGCGATTCCCTTGGTGGAATGGCCTGCCAATAGAAGCAAAGCAACCTCCACCTCCCGCTTTGTAAGATGCGGAGACCCGGTTTCCCGCAATCGCTCCTCAAGTAATACCTGACGATTCTCCGGAGCGATATTGGTTGACGATGCCAGAATTCGATTTCCGTCGGCCAGCATCCCTTGGTGCATTAGCTGAATACACCAGGGCATATACAAACAAAGAATACCAATCTCGTCTTCGGTAAAGCAGCTTCGGCGGCCGAGAGATAACGAGAGCACACCAAACCCGGGCAGATTTAGAAGATACTGAACTTCGTCCACAGCAACATTATGCACAAAATAGCAACGGTAATACTCAGTCTCCCGGAAATGCTCTGGCGCAACCTCATCCAGTTTATAAAGACCAAATGGAATGGTGGGATCGTTCTCCATTTGTTGAGAAAATGCGTAAAATGGATCGAGTAAATACAGACTGCGGACATAGTCACTAAACAAGGCATCTTCGACCAGATCGCTGTCACCTTCGTACAAAACTATGGGTGGCGAATTCGCGCGGAACACAACCGCCACCCATGAGTCAAACGGTACTGAATGCCGCAAAAAAGTAGCGAGAGAAGGCCAGAATTTCTCGCTGTTCAGCGCCCCCAGCAAGTGGCCAAGGCGCTGATGGAACCCGAGGTCAGAGACCGAGATGTCCATGTTTCTACCTCTAAGGGGTTGAAAAAATTTATCAGGCGTAACCCGTCAAGGGAATACCAGTGTCCCCCGATATTCACGAATGTGGGAACAATACCCAAGCTCTAGAAAAAAACAAATCGGAGACGAATTTGCCGGAAAATGCATCTCAGGCACAATTATTCTCACCTAATGGGCGCCGCCGTGCACGGGGCCTGGGTCTGCCTATGCCTGGCGTGCCAGGACCCATGAATGCGATTACGGACGTCCCTGGTGTCACTGCCGGGTTTACAACGCTTATAACAGACCCGGGCCCAGTGCGAACCGGCGTGACCGCCATTTTGCCACGCCCGCCAGGGCGTTTGCTGCATCCTGTTTGGGCGGGAACGTTCTCTATGAACGGGAACGGAGAGCTGACTGGTTGCCATTGGATACGCGAGGCGGGGTCATTCACCGGGCCGATCACAATAACCAACACCTGCTCGCTTGGCATTGCACATCATGCAACAACCAGGTGGCTGGCCGAAAAATTTCCGGAAAAAATTGGCGAAACAGTATGGCCACTTCCTGTCGTAGGCGAGACGTTTGACGGGTGGCTGAACGACATCGCTGGCCTACATGTTCGAGAAGATCATGTGTTGAGCGCGATCAATAGCGCTTCGGATGGTCCTGTTCCGGAAGGAAATGTCGGGGGTGGCACCGGAATGATCGCCTATGAATTCAAAGGCGGCACCGGCACAGCCTCCCGCATTGTCTCCTTGCGGGCGAGCACGTACCGCTTGGGTGCGCTTGTTCAAGCAAACCATGGGCTGCGCCCCTGGTTAAAACTGTGCGGTATCCCTGTTGGTGAATTAATGCCCGAAAATGCGATGTGGTCGTCAGAAAGAGGGTCCATTATCGTCATAATCGCAACCGACGCGCCGCTGGTGCCATCCCAGCTTGAACGTATCGCACGGCGCGTGAGCATTGGTATTGGCCGGGGAGGTACTGTTTCAGGCAATAACTCTGGAGATATATTCTTGGCTTTCTCAACGGCGAACGACCCAGGAGAGTTGCCCGAGCCGGCACTGGTGCGGTTTGATGCGATAGGGAGCGATGACATGGATGGACTGTTCACCGCGACCGTAGAAAGCGTGGACGAAGCGATTTTAAACGCGATGCTGGCAGCCGAAACCATGACCGGAAAACACGGGCATATTGTTCATGCGATCGACCCAGAGCGGTTGGCTGACCTTATCTTGCCACAACTCAGGCGGTGAGCGCGCAATATCAAATTTCAACCGCGGCCGAAGCCACTTCGCCACGGATTTAAAAACAAAGGAGGCAATAATGTCTGCAATACAAGGTGAGAAAATATCTGGCGAAGCTACCGAGGCGCCCGCCGTTCACGGCCTTCATCGCAGCATGAAAATTCTGGGCACGCTTCTAATCACGCTTTCAGCGGTATCGCCAGCATCTTCTGTATTCATCATCATTCCCGGCATTGTACAAACTGCGGGGTCGGGCGCTTTTTTGAGTATGATTTTCGCGGCAATCGTTGGCATCTTCATGTCTCTTGTTTATGCGGAGCTTGCATCGGCCTTTCCATTAACCGGTGGTGAATATGCAATCGTGGGCCGTGTTGTTGGTCCCCTTGCAGGGTTCATTGTCCTGGGCGTTAATACGCTGAGCAGTATTTTAATTCCCGCGGTGTTCGCACTCGGTCTTAGCAGCTATCTAACAGTTTTGTTTCCGCATTTTCAGGTTGTTTCAACGGCTGTCGTGGCGGTCGTTATCGCGACGCTGATTTCAACTTTGAACATCAGAAGCAACGCCATTATTACCGGAATTTTTCTTGTGATCGAAGTTCTTGCGCTGGTTATTCTGGTTGTTCTTGGGTTTGTACATGTCAGCCGGCCGATAACCGATCTCATTCTTCATCCCGTTATGCTCAAGGGTACTGGCCTCGTGGGAACCCCTATTGGGCTCATCGGCATGGGCGTTACAATCGCTATTTTTGCTTATAACGGCTACGGTTCCGCGGTTTATTTTGGTGAAGAAATGCATGACGCAACCAAAAAAATTGGTCGCGCAATTCTTATGGCCCTAGGTATTACCGTGCTTTGTGAGATTGTTCCACTAACAGCTGTATTGATGGGTGCGAATGATCTGAAAGACCTTTTTGGTTCGTCCAACATGTTCGGTGATTTTATTGCAAACCGATCTGGTTCAACAATGAACACAATTATCAGCTTGGGCATAGCATTGGCAATTTTCAATGCCATGATTGCGTGTATTTTAGCTGCGGCACGTATGGTTTTTAGTACGGCGCGAGACAAAGTCTGGCCTTTGGGTATCGATAACTTTTTGGTAAAAACGCATTCGCGTTTCCACTCACCCTACATCTCAACATTATTTTGCGGCGTACTTGCTGCCGGTGCATGTTTTGTAAACGAAACAGCTTTATTCGTGATTACCGGGACTGGTCTTATTGTTATTTACGCCGCTCTATGTTTCGCGGTAATTCTTGGCCGCAAGCGCGGTACAACGGGGCACGGACATTATCGCATGCCATTTTTTCCCCTCGCTCCAATCGGCGCACTTTTAATGTTACTGTATGTGACTTACGCGAACTGGCAGGACCCGGTGATTGGGCGGCCAAGCTTATTTACTACGCTTGGTGTAATCATCGTTTCCGCGGCGTATTATCATTTTGTGTTGCGCCGTAAAGGTGCCTGGGTCCTTCGTGGGCCGCAGAATTAGTTTCCAATCTTAGGTCTGAGCGACGAGTTCCTCAATGGAGAGGCGTGGACAGGGAAGAATTGACCGGGAAGCTACTAGGCTCATGACCCATTAGAGTATCTTTCTTTTGATCTGAATCGTTTTGGGGTTCCGGCTCGGCTGAAGATCTGATTCAAGCTTATTGCTGGATCGGAGGTCAGCATGGGATGGGTCGACATTATTCGAATGATCTGAGGGAACGTGTTGCGGCGGCGGTTTTGGCTGGCCGCTCGTGCCGCGAGGTGGCGGCATTGTTTTCGGTGAGC
>JAGXAO010000087.1 GCA_018971565.1 Rhodospirillales bacterium | reverse complement strand
TCTTCCGCCAGCAGTTCCCTTAAACTCACATTAATACAGGCGGGGCACCGGCCTCCACCGTTGGTTTAGCCGCCATGGTAGCCGTCGGTCAGAGTTTTGAGGAAGGCGATAATATCCTGCTCCTGCACGGGGGTAAGTGCCGGCACCTCGCCACGGTGGCGGTTGAAGGGCGGGTCTGAAATATCGATGTTGGACCAGAATTGCTTCGGCAGGTCGTTGAATTTTTCCACTTTCCCATTTGCTCCCTTGGGGTAGATTTTACCCGGAGCGGTGTCTCTAAAATCATAAAAATCCAGAACTTGCCGCAAGCTATGGTAAATACCGTTATGGAAGAACACGTGCCGCGTGGCGGCGTTGCGCAGTGTCGGCGTAAGGAACATGCCGCAATACTGCGTTTCTTTCGCAAGGTCGCTTCGGTACGGCCCGCAAATACCCTCGTCGAAATAATCCGGGTTGCTGTTGGCCGTGAGCGCCGGGTTTCGCGGCACGCCCAGCGCCTCATATTGATGGTCTGTGAACAATGGCGGCTGGCCGCCCGCTGAGGGCTGGTCAAGATGGCAGGCAGCGCAGTCACCCTTCGCCGGGTTGTTGAACAGAAGATAGCCACGCATTTCCTCTGGCGTAAAACGCGCGTTCCCTTCCAGCCAGGCATCGTATTTGCTGGAGAACGGGTGAAAGCTCACGTCCTCAATCTGATAGCGCGCCACGGCGAACATCGCCTCAGAGACCAGCATCTGCGGATTGTTCAGAATATCCGCGCCGAATAATTGCGCAAACGCCCCCGCATAGGGCGCGGCGCGCAATTTCGCGGCAACACGCGCAATGCTGCCGCCATCCATCTCGAACGGGTTGAGCAGCGGCCCCATGGCCTGCTGCTGCAGGGTGTCGGCCCTTCCATCCCAGAACAGCCCGCCTTGCGGCACGAGATTGGCTGCTGCCTGCGTGGTGCTTTGCGCGGTTTTGGTCACCCGCCCGGTGGTTGCGGCCTTTGCCGCAAGCTGCGGCAAGGTAGGCAGAATGTCAGCTTCGCCAGCGGGGTCTGGGCCGATGCTGAAATTCAACTCTGTCTCAAGATACATTAAAGACGGCGCGGCCCGCACGCCGGGCAATGTGAGATAAGGACCGCCGAACATCACCGGCTGGGCATTGGGCGGGCCGTAGAAATGCTGCGGGCTGTGGCAGGAGGCGCAGGAAAGCCTGCCAGACGAGGACAGGCTGGCATCAAAAAACACTTGCTTGCCAAGCTGTGCCATCGCCGAGAGCGGTGCCGCCACCGGGCGCCGCAGCACAACCGGATGCGGGTTTTCCCCCTGGGCCAGCGCAAAACTCGCCTCTGGGTTGCTCAGCCAGCCCCCAACCGGAACCGGGCCGCGCAGCATGAAAACCACGCCGGCACATAGCCCAAGTGCGGCAACCAGAATCAGGGCCGTGCGCATCGGCACATTTTTCCGTCAGGGCGCGGTGGCTTCGGCCTCACCCGTGTTGGCATTTAGAATCAGCTTCGTCATATGCGGTTTCTGCGCGAAATCAAACATACCCAAAATCGGTTGATCCTGTGCATCGAACGAGCCGCCGCCCAGGCGCTCACCATTCAGCCAGTTATCTTCGATAAAGCTGACGATGGAAGCCTGGGTGATCTGGCTATGGTCAACATAGTTCTGCTTTGCCCAGGGCGAGATGACCAGGAACGGCAGGCGCGTGCCGGGGCCGCAACGCCCGTTCACCGGCTGTCTCGCAACCCCATCCGGCGGGGTGCCGGTGCCGCATTTGCCGGGGCCATCAAGCTGGTCGTCCTTCGCATTGAAAGACGAACTTGTTGTCTTGGCGAAGGCATGGTCGTACCAGCCATCGGAATCATCCCAGGCGATGATGATGGCGGTGTGCTTCCATTGCGGCTGGCGCTGGAGGAAATTGATGAGCTTCACCAGCCCGGCCTGCTCGTCCAGCGGGTCGGAATATCCGGCATGGGCATCCTGATAAGCGGGCAGCTTGATATAGGAGACAGCCGGAAAATTACCCGCCGCCACGGTGTGGTAGAAATCACTCAGCCCATATTCGTGGTTCGCCGGGTCTTTCTGGCCATCTCGGTCGTAGCTGTGGCCAATATCCGCCACCGCATTGGGGCGCAGATGCTGCGGATTGGCGGTGGAGGCGTAATACTGGAACCAGTTGTGGTGGGGAATGTAATCCACCACTGCCCTTCCCACCACGGCGGAGTCCGTACTGCGCTTGCAGCCGGTGGTGCCATTGGGGTTCTGGCCCGCGAGGTTAAACCCGCCCATGAAACCGCCCCAGGTGATATCGGCTTCATTCAGCAGGTCGCCGATATTCTTACCCTGCATCATCACCTGGTTTTTCTTTTTGGAGCAGGCATCGTAACCAGGATCGACATCCGCGATGAGAGCATAATCGGTCTGGCCGTTAATGTCGTTCTTTAGATAATAAGAGGATTTGCTGCTGGCGATGAGCTTCACGCCGTCGGTCTGGCCGGAGGCAACTTCCAGCGCGCCAGGCGTAGAGGGGCCGTAAGTGTTGGTATAGGCGTTGTCGTCCATCGCGAAATGCTGGGCGTAATTCCAGAGCGCGGTCACGGTGTTGCCGTCATAATAGCCCATCACCTGACCCTTGGTGCCGAAGGCGCCAGCGCCGCCCGGCGTGGCCTTGCCAGTATATTTGGGGAAGAGATCCGCCTTGCCTGAATCATAGGCCTGCTGCTCGGCGGTGTAGCCGTGATTTTGGTCGGCCGTGGCGGCCTGGGTACGATCCAGGCGGAAGGGGTTCGCCGCATCTGCCCCGTTTTCCTGGTTGGTGAAGTTGGGGTTGTTCGTCAGCAGATTGGCATTGGCCAGATTGTTCACTCGCGGCGTACCGGAAAGGGCGATGAATTTCGGCTCGCCCGGCGGGTTGGCGGCCTGTGGGTAGGTGGCGAAATAATGGTCGAAGGAGACGTTCTCATCATAGATGACGACGAGATGCTTGATCGGCGTCGCGGTTTTCAGACCATCTGCCTGGCCATGGCTGCCAGGTGCGGCGTGTACCGCGCCCGCAGCCGCCAGCATTGCCGAAAGGCAGAGCGTTGCGCCGGAAATAGATTTGCGTAGGCTCATTTCACCACACCTGCAGGTTAGCGCGTTGTAATTACAAGGGCCTCTCTAAGACAGGAAGAAATGATTGCGTGTGACCGAATTATGACGTGTTGATGGGCGTTCAGATTACATGGTCAGGCCGCAGGCAGCAGGCCTCGGCGGTTTCCGGCGTTTCAAGCTGGATGGTGGCGTGGCCGATCCCAAACCGTTCCTGTATTTCGTGCGCAGCATGGGCCAGCAGGAGATTACCAGACTGCCCCTCCTGCAACACAAGATGCGCTGTGAGTGCTACATCCTTCGTGCTCAGGCCCCAGATATGCACGTCATGAATTGCCACTACGCCAGGCAAGCCGCGCAGAAAATTTTCAACGGCGGTGCGCTCGATACCATCCGGCACCGCATCGAGAGAGAGCTTAATTGAGTCACGCAACAGAGACCATGTGCCCGCAATGATGACGACGCTGATAATGAGGCTGACCAGAGGGTCAACCCGGTTCCAGCCGGTCCATAAAATCAAGGCGCCAGCAGCCACTGTGCCGGCCGCCACAGCGGCATCGGCCAGCATGTGCGTAAAAGCGGCGCGGACGTTCAAATCCCCCTTCCGGCCGGACATGAAGAGCAGTGCGGTGCCGCCATTCACGGCAATGCCGATAGCTGCCACAACCATGATGATGCCGCCGCCCGGCACACCAGGCGTTATGAGGCGCAGCACCGCCTCCCAGGCGATGCCGCCAGTAACCAGCAGCAAGAGCACGGCATTGCCCAGCGCGGAGAGTATGGAAGCCCGCCCGAGCCCGTAGGTATAACGCCCGCCTGGCCGCTTCTGCCCCAGCCAGACCGCCAGCCAGGCGCCGGCAAGCCCAAGAACATCGCCTAAATTATGCCCGGCATCCGCCAGCAATGCCAGCGAATGCCCGGCAATGCCATAAAATACCTCGCCAGCCACGTAAGCGAGATTCAACGCAACGCCAATGGCAAAGGCATTACCAAAGCTGGCCGGCGCATGGCTGTGCCCGCCTGTGCCATGATTATGGTCATGGTGGTCATGGCCATGCGTGTGCCCGTGCTGCATTCTTACTTTCTTCCCTTGCGGCCTGGCCTGGCCCTACCCTGATATTTATCATAAGCAGTTCTGAGGATAAGACGAAATCCGCATTTTGCATTTTTGGAGGATATCTCCGCTGCTCGAACGTTACAGTGACCACGCCGCAAACGAACGGACATTTCTCGCCTGGGTCAGAACAGCCGTGTCCGTTATGGCGTTTGGTTTTTTGGTGGAGAAATTTGACCTCTTTTTGGAAATTGCAGCCACCTCCCTCACCAAGCATAAATTTTCAACGGGTGGCCAGCTTGTTGGCGATATCGCGGGATTATCGCTCATTCTGCTCGGCGGTGTTATGATGATCGTCGCCGCCATGCGTTACAGGCAGGTTAGGCTTAGCATCGAATCACCGGATGCAAGGCAAGAGGGCGGCGGCAAAACAGATCTGTTTCTCGTCGGTCTTTTGATACTGCTTGGCGGCACCTTATTCGTTTATCTTTTGTATACTGTCATCGCTTCCTTGTTATAAGCAGGCATAATGCGGCGGCCAGGCATCATATTCGGCCGCCGCATTACTTCAGATTTTATTGTGATCTAGAATGACGACGGCCGCGTGCCGTAATATTGATCGATCTCTCCAAGATATCTGCGGGATGCCCAGTCAGGTGTATCCGACACGGCATAGGCTGGCGCGCCGCGCAGGAAATCCTTGCTGAGATTCACCAGGTAACCGCCATGCTGCTCGCTGTAGACCAATTGTTTCCAGGGCAAGGGGTGGTAGCTTTCGCCCATTCCCAGGAAGCCGCCGAATGAGAGAACCGCATAGGCCACGCTGCCGCTGCGCTTGTCCACCATAACGTCGTAGATAGAGCCTAAGCTTTCGCCCTCGGCATTATAAACGCTTGTGCCTTTAACCTTACTGGCCGCGATCAACGAAATAGTTTCACGCTCGCCGCTGGCAGCGGCCTGATTTTGGGTTGAGAAACTCATGTCTTCCTCCTTGCCTTGGTTGGGGCATCAGCCCTTGGCAAAACGCCAGATGGCGACGGAGAAGATGAATTGGTATGCGCGAGGAAATTAACGTTTGTACGTTTCAAAAGCGTTGCGACAGTCGCCAGCCCGTGGCAAAAAATCGAGGGCTACCAGTTCGAATACCGGGTTAAACGAAATGCCGAAGCCAGCCGTCGCCGCCTCGAACTGGAGCTGGAAAAGGCGCAAGAAAACTCTGGGGAATAAGCGAGGTGAAGGGAATGCAGGAATAGGCTATTTTGTGGTCGCGGGTGAATCTCAATCCCTAACGGCCATGTCGTCGTGATTGTGCCGGGATGGTCACCGCATGGTGTGACCATGGCATATTGGGGACGATTGCAATAGCATCGGGAGCACGTCAATCAGATTAGAAGCATTCTCTAATCCAATACCAGATACACCGGCATTTTCGCTTTCTTTTGTATGCGATAAGGCTCCTGAGACCAAAGTAAATCGGTGATAAGACGGTTCTGCGGCGGGTCCGCGCCCATTACAATCGCCGCGCAGTTTAACCGCAAAGCCTCTGCCTGGATTCTTCTGGTGGCATTGCGCGCACCGATGACACTGCCAGAAGCCATTTTACCCAAAGCTTTTAGTTCATCAATCGCAGCGGCAACCTGGTCTCGCTGTTGCGCCCACTCCCGTTTGGAAGGCAGCAGCCATGGGTTGGGGAAACCCAAAGCCACGCCCCATATCCTTGCGATGGACAGAACCTGTACATTACAGGAGGCTTCGGCGAGTTCTGCTGTTTTTAATATCGTCTCCCGGGTGAACGGCCGGCCTTCAGAGGCAAGCATAACACTAGTCACTGCCCGCTACCTGACCTTCGGCGCTTATTTTATTCATTTTAGGATTTTCAACATAGGTCCGGTACCAGTAAAAAGGCAGGTAAGCGAGGAGCACGGCCCAGCCTAGAAAATAGTATAATTTCGCGTTTCCGATTACGGAATAATAATAGCCCCCATAGGACCAGACCACAAAATAAAAGGCAGCCATGGCAAGTGCCACCCATTTCATGAACTCAGGCAGTTTGAAGGGGCGCCGCATATTCTTTTTATCCTGCCGAAGGATAAAATAGCCAATAAGAACCGGGATGAAAGAGGCCGTGTAGCCAACATTCGAAAACGTGTAAATCTGTACGGCCCCGCCCATGGCAACCACAATGATGGAAGCGGCGACATTGAAGGCCATGGCATTCGCCGGAACACCGTGTTTGTTCAGTTTTTGAAAAAACAACGGAAACTCGCCATCAAGCGCCATCTGATAAAGTGCGCGCCCGGAGCCCATGATGGCATTAAGCGCTGATAAGGAGAGCGCAATAATTAGCATGCCCGTTACAAGCCAGTCCAACGGGCCACCGATGCTTGGGAACAATTTGCTTGCGAACGAAACAAAAATAGCTTTTGGGTCAGCAAAATTTGGGTTCGAAAGTGCCTTGGCGCCGAGCACCACTACAAAGGCGATGGGAACCATGGTGTAGATGAACACGCCATATCCGCCCTCCAGGTTGAGGGCGATCTTGGCATCCCGTGCCGGGTCAGAACACTCCCCAATATAACAGGCGGCGGCCTCCATCGCGATGACATTCCAGGTGAGAAGGAATGAATAGGCGAGATATACCGTCAGCCAGCTATATCCACTCATTGAGGTAAAAAAGCCGGTACCATCGAGATGTTTGAAACCGGCAAGCTCATGAAAATGCACGGCTGAAGGAGCAAAAATCCACGCCACGGCAATGAAGGTGAGCGGCACCATGGAAAGCACCGCCAGAATTTCAGCAAAGCCCGCGCCGAAACGAATCCCCAGATACGCGGGTATAAAGAAAATTAAAATGCCGATGACGGCGATGCCAATGGTCCAATACGCAATTGGCGTTCCCAGAGGGTTGATTCCCGCTGTGGTGTTAAGGCCAAATAATGCCGCCAGGTAAAAAGAAGCCAAAATCATGTTCAAAGGGGCTACCGGAAACCAGCCAAGCCAATACATCCAGGCGGTGATGCCGTTGATATGTTTTGCCCCGCGAGGAAAGCGGTCTTTGAAAGCCGGATAGGCATAAGATGGCGCGCCACCGGTACGTTCGGGCATCATCGCGGCAAGTTCGGCCAGAAACAGGCATAGCAGCCAGCCGGTGAGCGTAATAACCACAGTGATGGGGATACAGGAGGCCCCAAGAGTGGTGACCATCACCGGTGCAATGCCGGTAACCAGAATGGTCCCCGCCAAACCAATTACGAAAGCGCCTTTCCAGCCAGTTTCGCGCTTTAAACTTGCTGCGGTGAAAGACATCTCATCGCTTGCGGAATCAGCCAGGCCTTCGATACCGGGGTTTTCCACCGTCATCTTGTTTGTTTCTCCCTAGTGTAATTTATCCCTCTGTATTTTATTTTTGGCGAGGTATTTAACTCAGGTAGATTTCTTGTTATGAATTAAAGTTTCTCAAAGCGCAAGTAAAAAGGCAATGGCCGGGCCGATGGTATGGGCCACGCCGAGACCCATCTCGTGGGCTTTACCGTCGATCATATAACGAAAAATCCAGCTTTTATCCCGGCCAGTTGGCTTGCCGTTTTCATCCAGAGCGTTTGGGCCAACATGCAACCAGAGGCCGAGGCCGTCCCCATATATGCCGGGCTTATTGGCGTTTTTTACGGCCGCCAGCGATAATTTTTCGATTGTTTTTGCCATAGGCCGCCTTTCATTAACCCGCAAGCCATCCCGCAAATTTGAGTGATATATGGGCGCTTAAGGACACACAGGCAGCATAGGAATTTTTAAAATATCTTCTATTTCGCTGTATTTTTTGTACGTCTACGCATAGAGGCGCAGGGATTGAATTGGCGGACAGACAGGGATTCGAACCCTGGGTACGCTATTAACGTACACACGCTTTCCAAGCGTGCGCCTTAAGCCGCTCGGCCATCTGTCCATCCGGCGGTGGGGCAGTCTCTAGCGAAACTGCGCCGCGCTGCCAAGCCCCACTCAGGCATCCATTTTCAGCGCCGCCAGGAAGGCGCTTTGCGGTATTTCCACTTTGCCGAACTGGCGCATACGCTTTTTGCCCTCTTTCTGCTTATCCAGCAGCTTGCGCTTACGGCTTATGTCACCGCCATAGCATTTCGCCGTCACATCCTTGGAAAGGGCGGAAATCGTCTCGCGCGCGATCACCCGCCCGCCAATGGC
>JAGXAO010000001.1 GCA_018971565.1 Rhodospirillales bacterium | reverse complement strand
ATTATTTAAAGCAGGCTTCACGGTGCAGCGCAACATGATAATCCTAAATATGGCGTAACGAGCATCGCTCCTAACCGCCGCGCAATAAATTAGTTCATATGCTGGCGCGCATGATCTTGAGCGCCGCGCGTTGATAGGTGACAACTGAAATCATGCCTCAGGTGTGGCGCACGGCCTGAATGCAAAGTTAAAACCGTATGGAGTCTCGATGACGATCAAGGGGCATGTGGACACGATGGAAGGCAGCTACCTGACAGGGTGGGCGGCTTCTGTGCCGGATACGGGAAACTGTGCCATCACCGTTATAGACCTCGAAGGCAAGCTGCTGGCGAAGGGCCGCGCCTCGCGCCACCGGCCAGACCTCGCGGCGTTGGGGTTGGGCCGCACCACGCTGGCCTACCGGATCGCCATTCCGCTCGGCACCGAGGCGAAGCGGTTGCGGGTGCTGGCGAATGGCGAGGAGCTCGTCGGCTCGCCACTGGATATCGGCCCAGGAGTTTATGACGGGTACTGCGCCGTGGAGGCCGATATCGTCACCGGCTGGGTGACTGAGCGCACCAGGGCAGCGACACCGCCGCTCATCACCGTGATGAACAACGCGGGCGTGGAAGTGGCGCGTGGCCTGGCCAAGTTTGAAGAGCGCGCGGCTGACCCGCTCTTCATGCCAGCACGGTTCAGCCTGAAGCTCGACAGTGATTGTTTCGGCGCCGGAGAAGTGCTGCTTGATGTTTTCGCTAACGGAAAATTGATCGGGCGCACGAGCTGTAATTTGAATTTGCGCGCGAACCTCGAAATGATTTCAGCGGGGCGCGCGGTTGGCTGGGTGCATGCGCCGGATGTGCCGAAACGCATTTTCGAATTGGCCGTGTACCGCAACGGCAAGCTGGTGAAAACCGTGCCTTGCGACCGGGAGCGCACAGACGTGCAGGCGCATTTCCCTGATTGCGGAACGCCCGGCTTCGATATTTCGCTGGACCCGGCGGATGCCCCAGCCGATGAGCCGGTGGCGATAAGCCTTCGCTTTACCGGCGGCACGCGCGATTTGTTCGAGGGACCGTATCTGCTGGCCAAGCGCCCTGCTGCCGTGGCGGCCATTTATAAGGCGGCGCATCTGGCCAATGCGGCGCTGCCTGGCCTGGGCGCGGGCGAGCGCGCGGTGTTGAGCGCGGCGTTACGGGACTATCTCGCCAAGGTGCGCGGCAGCGAAGACATTGCCCTCACCCGGCAGCCAAGCTGTATAACAGAGCCCACACCGCCGGTGCGCATGGCAATCATCGTGCCGGTATATCGCGGGGTTGAGGTAACAAAAGCCTGCATTGAATCCGTGCTGGCGCACCGCAACCCGGCAACAGACCAGCTCATCCTCATCAACGACCGTTCACCGGATGCTGAGATGGCCGGAATGCTCGCCGCATACCGTGACACACCCAACGTGATTCTGCTGGAAAACGCACAGAATCTTGGCTTTGTCGGCACTGTGAACCGCGGCATGGGCATGAGCCGGGGCATCGACACGGTGCTGCTGAATTCAGACACCGTGCTGCACGCGGGCGGGCTGGATGAGCTGGCGAGGGTTGCACACGCGCAGCCGGAGATCGGCACCGTCACGGCCATGTCCAGCAACGCCACCATTTTTTCCTACCCCAGCGCCGAGCTGCGCGAAGCCTACCTGCCGGATATCAGCTGGCCCGATCTGGCAGCGCTGGCGCTGAGCGCGAACGCCGGAACCTGTGAGAACGTGCCGACCGGCCACGGCTTCTGCATGTTCATTAAACGCGAGGTGATCAAACGCATCGGGTTTCTGGATGAAGCCTTCGGGCGCGGCTATGGCGAGGAGAATGATTTCTGCGCCCGTGCCTCGGCGCTTGGTTACCGCAACGTGGCGGCGGGCGGCGTGCTGGTGGAGCATAAAGAAAGCATCTCCTTCGGCAATGAGCGGGAGAGCCTGCTGGCGCAGAACCAGCCGCGGCTGAACGCGCTCTACCCCGAATACACGCCGCTGATCATGGAATTCGAAAAACAAGATGGTTTGCGCCGGTTACGCTGGGCGCTGGACCATGCCCGGCTGGCCCGCGCGCGGGAGGCCGGTACACGCTTCGCGCTCGTCATCTCCAACGCGCTGGAGGGTGGCACGCCAAAAGCCATCCGGGATATCGAACGTGAAGTGGGCTATGGCGGGGCTACACGGCTTTCGCTGAGCCTGACCGAAGGCGGGTTGATTGAACTGAGCTGCGCGGCGCCGCTGATCTGCGCGCGCTTTAAAGCGGCGGAGGTGGATGATCTGTTCTCCGTGATGGACGGTGCCGCGCCCGGGCTGGTGCTGGCGCATCAGCTTCTCGGTTTTCCGGCGGCGGTGCTGAGCACCCTGGGCGGCTGGCTGGAAGGCCGCCGCAGCCTCTACTGGGCGCATGATTTCTATTCCTTCTGCCCGCGCGTGACGATGATCGACGCGATCGGCCGGTTTTGTGGCGGGGCGGATGCCGACACCTGCGGACGATGCGTGAAGATGGGCGGCGCGCATGAGACCTCCGTGCTGAACGACCTTTCGACGACCGAGCACCGCGCGCTATTCGCCACGCTGCTGGCGCGCTTTACCCATGTCATCGCGCCCTCGGCCAACGCGGCGGGGTATTTTGCCAAAATCTTTCCAGGGTTCAACATCACCGTCGCACCGCACCCGGAATCGGCGGAGGATGCGGCGGGAGCCGCCCGCCAGGGCAATGACGACGAGATTGTGATGCTGGGGGCAATCGGCCCGCATAAGGGCTCGAACAAACTGCTGGAGATCGCGCAGCGCGCGCGGCTGACACATCCGCATCTGCATTTCCGGGTCATCGGCTACACGAACATGGACCGGGCGTTGCGGGCGGTTGGCAATGTTACCATCACCGGAAAATACACACCCGAGGAACTGCCCCGCCTGCTGGCAGAAACCACAGGGCGGCTGGCGCTGTTTCTGCCCGCCTGGCCGGAGACCTATTCCTACACCCTTTCTGAGCTTGTGAAGCACGGCTTTATTCCGCTGGCGCCGGATATCGGCGCGCCGGCGGACCGCATCCGCAGGACAGGTTTCGGCGTTGTGTTCCCCTTTCCAGCAGATGCGGAAAGCGTGCTGAAGCTGATCGACGAGATTGCCGCAGGGCGGGTACATGCCGTGGCCGAGGGCGCGCAGCCAGCCTCATTCTTCTCTAAAAAGGCTGATCTGGAGCACTTGACCAGGACAATGCTGGGCGGGACGCCAACCGCCCCGGCGGCGGAGAAACCGGCCAATAAAACCAAGGCAAAAAAGGCTGGGGCGGAGCTGCCAGCCGCTTAACCTGGTTTATGCGCCGCCGCGGCATCTATGCGTTTGCGGTGGCGCATATGGTAGGTTTTGTAGGCGGCGAAGCACCCACCCGCCACGGCGGCGCCAAGCTGCCTGCGGTCCAGCAGGGCAAGCCCCGGCGGCAACCCGCCCATGCCATGCGCCGCTATGTGCTGCGCCAGCGCCCTGGTGAGCAACCCAGGGCCGGAAAGCAGCCAGGGTATCTCATTATCGCCCCTATTAACCGCCGTAACCACGGCGCGCAGCGCCGCCCGCAGCACCGGGTGGCCAGGCGTGGCCGCGATGAAGTGGTTCGTGGCACAGCCAAACTCCTCTTGCGCCAGCACTAGGCTGGCGCCCGCGGGCAGCAGCGTATCCAGCGGGTGCAGGCAGCGGTCATCGGCATCCACATACACACCACCTTCCGCCACCAGCAGGGCGAGGCGGAAGATATCGGCCTTTTGGGGAATTTCGCGCACGCGCCGGTAGGCTTGCAGAACCGGGCTGGGGAATTTCGCGGCAAGATAGTCCCCGGCCTGGGCTTCGTTGAAGCGCCGCCAGCCAAAGCCAGGGTTGCGGCTGTGCCAGCTCTGCATCAACGCGGCTACATCCCCTGGCGGCTCTGGCTGGTCCCAGAACATGTTGATAGTGCGGGGAATGGGCGGCGTATCTTCTGGTGTCGGCACCAATGCTGTGCGCTCCGCCTGGCGCAGGGCCAGCAGCAGGCTGGCGGCGGGGGCGGTGCTGTCCGGCGCCTGCCGGGCGAGGGCAGCCAGCATCTCCAGCCGCGCCGCCGGGGGCTGCGTGCTCAACCCCGCCAGATTGGTACAAAGCCCATCATCCAGCGCGTATTCGTCGATCATCTGGCCGAGCAGCGATTGCGAAATATTGAGCGATTCACCGCGCAGGCGGCGGCTGGATGCCATCAGCTCATACTGCCGGCGCAGATGCACCCGCGCGCCGGAAAGGTCAAAGCGCATCAGCTTCACCCGGGCCAGCGCATCCTGCAACAGAACATCGTTCGGGTTCAGCGCCGCCGCGGCCTCGTAATGGGCTAGGGCGGCATCCATCTGCCACAGGCTTTCGGCGAGCGCGCCCACACAGCGGCGGCGGATCGCACGCTCCGCCATGGTGGCGGCGGGAATGCCAAACAGGCATTTCTGCAGCATTGCGTCCGAGCCAGCCAGAAGTTCGGTCTGGAACCGCTCGGCCCAAAGCCAGAACTCCTGCGGGGCGGCGGCGGTAGCGGCACGGGCGGCGTGCAGCGCCTCTTCCATCTGCCCAATGCGGCGCAGCAGCGTAACCCGCCAGTTTTGCAACTGGGGCGTGGCGCCGTGCTCCTGTTCCAGCGCCAGCAGGCCAGCCAGCGCCTCTTCGGCGCGGCCCTGCCAGGCCAGCGTATCCAGTGCGCCGAAACGAAAAGCCAGCTCACCAGGGCGCAGCACGGCGGCGGCGCTGAAAATCTCAAAGGCTTGCGCGGCATCTCCCACCGCAAGCGCCTGGGCGGCAAGCTGGCTCACCGCGTCACGATGTCCGGGGTCAAGCTCCAGCGCGCGGGTGAGGTGGGCGTTGCCTTCCTGCTGACGGCCAAGCTGGTATTCCTGCCGGGCAAGCTCGGCCAGCAAGGCCGGGTTCTCCGGCTCCATCGCCAGCGCCTCGGCGAAATGCACCGCCGCATCCTCCTGCAGCCCGGCCAGGCGCTCGGTATGGGCCAGGGTAAGCAGCAGGGGCATATGGCCAGGGTGGGTGGCGCGCAGCGCGAGTGCTGCCCGCCGCGCGTCCTCCAGCGCGCCCGCGTCCCGCAGCGCCTCGATCAATCCCAGCCTGGGGGCAATTTCGTCTGGAGCCCGGCGGGCGGCTTCCTCGAAATGCCGCCGGGCCTCGCCATGCTCGGACTGAGCATGGGCGCAACGGCCAAGGCCCATTTCCACCGCCCAGGATTGGGGGAAGGCTTCGGCCGCCTGGGCCAGCACCGCTTTCGCCTCCTCCACCCGGCCCAGAACGCGCAGTTCCTCCGCCACATCCAGCCCGCGCCACACATCGCCCGGTTCCAGCGCCGCCGCCTGAGTAAACCAGCCCAGCGCCGCCGCGCGGTCTCCCCCGGCGCGGGCGATATGGCCGAGCGCCACATGCGCGTGCCAGAATTTCGGGTGGGTTTCGAGCAGTGCCCGCAGCATCGGCGCGGCCTCTTGCGGGGCGCCGGCTTCACGCAGGGTATTGGCAAGGCCCAGCACATGCCATGGATCTTCCGCCGCCAACCGGGCCGCGGCACGCAAAGCCTCACGTGCGTCATCCGGGTCCTGCGTCAGGGTGGCATATTTCGTCAGCCGGGCCGCCATCTCCGGCCCCGGAATGGTGAAGGGGCTGGTGAGAACGAAATCCGTGCCCGCCACCCGCACGGCGATTTCCACCTGGCCCGCCGACGCCAGTGCGGCGATTGGCAGCTTCCAGGCAAAGCCGTAATGGCCATCGCCCTTGCCCGCATCCTCCACATCCTGCCGATAAAGATCGGCCATGGCGCGGCCTGCCAGCGCGCCGTTGAGGAGAATTTCAATCTCCAGCCGCCGCGCGGGCTCTGCTTCACACCAGACCCAGCCACGGAGATTCAGCCTCTCCCCGAGATGGTCCAGATAGCCGGCCAGATGGTTGGCGGCGGTATCGATTTTTTCCATGAGGCTTTGTTCCGGCATGGTTGGCGTTGCCTTTGTTGATTCAGGCCGTGTCGTTTGTTTGATTGTCGTTGCATTGGTTAGGCATTGCAACCTTACGCAGGCATCCGCGCCGGAGGCGTATTGGTAAATTCCCGCACGGTACATTACTTAGGGCCGGGTATTTTCAGGATATTGACGATGGATTTTGACCTTTTCGTGATCGGCGGCGGTTCGGCCGGTGTGCGCTGCGCCCGCATCGCGGCTTCGCATGGGGCGCGGGTAGGCATCGCCGAATCCCGCTTCTGGGGCGGCACCTGCGTGAATGTTGGCTGTGTTCCGAAGAAGTTCATGGTGATGGCGGCCGAATATGGCGCGATGGCCGATGACGCGCGCGGTTTCGGCTGGGATATCGCCAAAACCGGCTATGACTGGTCCCGGCTGATCGCAGCGAAGGACAAGGAAATTTCCCGGCTGAACGGCATCTATACCCGTTTGCTGGAGCAGGCGGGGGCAAAGATTTTCGACGCGAAGGCGAGCTTTATCGACGCGCATACCCTGGATGTCGGCGGGCAGAAAATTACCGCCGAGCGGATCGTCATCGCCACCGGCGGTCATCCTACAGGGCTCGACATTCCGGGCGCGGAACACGCCATCGTCTCCGACGATATTTTCGTGATGAAGCAATTGCCGAAGCGCGTGGCGGTAGTGGGCGGCGGCTACATCGCCGTGGAATTCGCGGGCGTGTTCGCGGGGTTGGGGGTGGAGACGCATCTGGTCTACCGCCAGCCGCTGCCCTTGCGCGGGTTCGATGAGGATTTGCGGCTCGGGCTTGCCGATGAGTTGAAGGAGAATAAAGTGGTGCTGCACCCCGGCTGCGTGCCGGAAAGCATTGCGCTGGAGGACGGCAAACAATGCCTCGCCCTCTCCGACCTTTCAGTGCTGGATGTGGATGTGGTGTTTTTCGCCACCGGCCGGGCGCCCAATACCAGGGGGCTGAACCTGGAGGCTGCCGGGATTGAAACCGGGCCAGCGGGCGAGGTGAAAATTGGCGAGGATTTCACCACCAATGTGCCGCATATCTACGCGCTGGGGGATGTGACCGACCGGCTGAACCTGACCCCGGTGGCCACCGCCGAAGGCCACGCACTTGCCGATACACTGTTCGGCAACAAGCCTCGCGGGGTGAGCCTTGAGATGGTGCCGACGGCGGTGTTCTCCATCCCGCCCATTGCCACGGTGGGGGTGAACGAGGCGGAGGCGGCGAAGCGGCCAGATGGCGCGAAGATTTTCCTCACCCGCTTTACCCCCATGCGCCATGCCATTTCTGGCCGCAAACGGCAGAGTGTGATGAAGCTGATCGTGGATGCGAAGACGGACAAGGTGATCGGCGCGCATATGCTGGGCGAGGATGCGCCGGAGATTATGCAAGGGCTGGCCGTGGCGATCATCACCGGGGCCACCAAGGCGGATTTCGACCGCACTATCGGCATCCACCCCACGGCAGCAGAAGAGTTCGTGACCCTGCGGACACAGACCAGGGTTGTTGGGCCCGAGACTGGCCCCGTGTAGCCATGGTTCTTAAATACCGTTTATAAAGGGCGGATAGGAACGCCTCCTGGAGAGAGCATGGATACGATCACCCCAGCCGGAATAAACGACGGCTGGACCCCGCAAAGCTGGCGCACCTGCCCTATCCGGCAGGTGCCAAGCTACCCGAACCCGGACAAGCTGGCCGCCATGGAAGCACGGCTGGCCAAGTTTCCGCCGCTGGTTTTCGCCGGCGAGGCGCGAAACCTGAAGGCGCAGCTTGCCCGCGCCGCCAAAGGACAGGCCTTTGTGCTGCAAGGCGGGGATTGCGCCGAGAGCTTCGGGGATTTCACCGCCAACATCATCCGCGACACCTTCCGTGTGCTGCTGCAGATGGCGGTGGTGCTGACCTTCGGCGGCGCCATGCCGGTGGTGAAGCTGGGCCGCATGGCCGGGCAGTTCGCCAAGCCGCGCTCATCAGATACCGAGACCATCGGTGGCGAGACCCTGCCCTCCTATCGCGGCGACATCATCAACGGGCCGGAATTCTCGGCCGAGGCGCGCATTCCGGACCCGGCACGCATGGAGTTCGGCTATTTCCAGTCCGCCGGCACGTTGAACCTGCTGCGGGCTTTCGCCTCCGGCGGTTATGCGGACCTGCACCAGGTACACCGCTGGAACCTGGATTTTGTGCAATCCTCGCCGCTGGCGGCGAAGTACCAGGACCTCGCCACGCGCATCGACGAGACGCTGAGCTTCATGGCCGCATGCGGCCTGGGCAGCGACGCGACACCGCAGATCCGCGAGACGGAATTCTACACCAGCCACGAGGCGCTGCTGCTGCCTTACGAGCAGGCGCTGACCCGGGTGGATTCCACCACCGGCGATTCCTATGCCTGCTCTGCGCATTTCCTCTGGATTGGCGACCGCACCCGCCAGCTTGACGGCGCGCATGTGGAGTTCATGCGCGGAATCAAGAACCCGATCGGCATGAAGGTGGGCCCCAGCATGGAAGCGGACGACCTGCTGCGGATTATGGATGTGCTGGACCCGGAGAATGAGCCGGGACGCCTGACGCTGATCACCCGCATGGGGGCGGGCAAGGTGGCGGAAAAACTGCCGCCCTTGCTGCGCGCGGTGAAAGCCGCCGGGCGCACCCCGGTGTGGCTGAGCGATGCCATGCATGGCAACGGCATTACCACCGCCGCCAAGGTGAAGACACGACGGTTCGGCGATATCGTGGCGGAGTTGCAGGGCTTTTTCGACGCGCATGAGGCGGAAGGCACCATCGCGGGCGGGGCGCATCTGGAGATGACCGGGCAGGACGTGACCGAGTGCATCGGCGGCGCGCGCGGCCTTTCCGAGGAAGGGCTGGGCACGCGCTACGAAACCTTCTGCGACCCGCGCCTGAATGCCGAGCAGGCGCTGGAGGTGGCGTTCTATCTGGCCGAGGAGCTGAAATCCCGCCGCGCGTCCCGGGCCACTGCGTGAACCCGGCGCCGCTTTCGGACGGCGAGATCGCCGCCCGGACCGATGCCTATTTCAACCGCACGCGCCAGATTGTTACCAAGTTCGGCGATGCGGTTGTAACCTATGCCATCTTTCTCCGCCGCCCGGTTGTGTGCGCGCCCGCGATCATGGTGGATTGGCTGCGCGCGGTTGGCGCCGCGCGGGGGCAGGAATTCAGGATCGAGCTACCGCACAAGGAAGGCGAATGGGTGGGGGCAGGCGAACCGCTGGCCTATGTCACCGGCAGTTTCATCGCACTCGCTGACCTTGAGACCCTGGCGTTGCAGAAAATAGGTGCGGCCTGTGTTGCTGCGCATAATGCCTTTCAGATGGCCGCCGCCCTGCCAAACACCGCGTTCCTGGCCATGGAGGCGCGGCATTGCGCCGGGGCAGAGATGCAGGAGATCATGGCCTATGCCTGCGCTGTCGGCTCCCGCGCCGCGAAGGCCGAGGGGGCGAAGGGCTTCATCGGCAACGCCAATGACTGGACAGCGCATTACTTCAACGCGCCGCGCGGCTATGGCACGATGCCCCATGCGCTGATCGGCTATGCCGGGTCCACCTTGCGCGCCGCCGAGATGTTCGTGGAAACCTTTCCGGATGAACCGCTGACCGTGCTTTCGGATTATTTCGGGCAGGAGGTGACGGATACGCTGGAAGTCTGCCGCCATTTTCCCGAAATGGCGGCTTCAGGCAAGCTTTCCGTACGGCTGGATACGCATGGCGGGCGTTACCTGGAAGGGCTGGGCCCGCAGGAGAGCTATGCCGTGCTGGAGCGCAATGCCTCCGGCGCGCTGCGCCGCTACCGCAGCCAGCGGGAGCTTGGTTACCTCATCGGCACCGGGGTTTCAGCCGCCGCCATCTGGAAAATGCGCGAGACGCTGAACGCGGCCGGGTTCGCGCCGGTGAAGATCGTCGCCTCCTCCGGCTTCGGGGTGGAGAAATGCTCCGTGATGGCGGATGCGAAAGCGCCCATAGACGTGGTGGGGACGGGCAGCTTTATTCCCGAGAGCTGGAGCGAGACTTATGCCACGGCGGATATCGTGGCGTATGACGGTGTGCCGCGCGTGAAGATCGGGCGTGAGTTTTTGCTCCGCCAGCCGAAAGCCTGAGCGAGCGACAAGATGACCGGAACGCTGAACATAGCCATCGCGCAGATCAACCTGCATCTGGGCGCCATCGACAAGAATGTCACCAAAATCCGAGCCGCGCGGGCGGAAGGGGCGAGGCTGGGTGCCGACCTCGTGGTGACGCCAGAACTGTCCATTGCCGGGTACCCGCCGGAAGACCTGGTGCTGAAACCGGCTTTCGTGGCCGCGTGCGAGGCGGCAGCGGCGGAACTGGCGAAAGACACCGCCGATGGCGGGCCAGGGCTGATTGTGGGCCTGCCCTGGCGGGACGGCGAAAAGCTGCACAATGCCGCGTTTTTGCTGGAAGGCGGGCGCATCGCCGCGCGCCGGGCGAAGGTGGAGCTGCCCAATTACGGCGTGTTCGATGAGAAGCGGGTGTTTGATGCGGGCGCGCCTTGCGGGCCGGTGCCGTTCCGGGGATTCCGGATCGGGCTGATGATCTGTGAGGATTGGTGGCTGCCGCATGTCTCTGAAACTTTGGCCGAGACCGGCGCGGAGATGCTGCTTTCCATCAACGGCTCGCCTTATGAGGACGGCAAACAGGACGTGAGGGTGACGCTGGCGGTGGAGCGTGTAGTGGAAACCGGCTTGCCTTATTTGTTCGCTGCACAGGTTTGCGGGCAGGATGAGGTGGTGTTCGACGGTGCCTCCTTCGTGCTGAACGCCGACCGGAGCTTGGCGGTGCAGATGCCGTATTTCGCGGAAGCCATCACCCTCACACGCTGGAGCCGCACAGCAACCGGCCTGGTTTGTGAACCTCAGCCTCTGCCGCCGGAGCCAGAGCGCCTGGCGCTGATCTACCAGGCGATGATGTGGGGCCTGCGGGATTATGTGAACAAGAACGGCTTCCCCGGCGTGGTGCTGGGGCTTTCCGGCGGCATCGATTCCGCCATTTCCGCCGCCGTGGCCGCCGATGCGCTGGGGCCTGGGCGCGTGCGCGCCGTTATGCTGCCCAGCCCCTATACCTCAGCCCACAGCCTGGAAGATGCCGCCGCCTGTGCCGAAATGTTGGGCATTCCGTACGAAACCATCCCCATTTCCGGGGCAATGGAGGCGTTCAGCAAGGCTCTGGCCCCGGCCTTCGCGGCAACGCAGCCGGATATCACCGAGGAAAACCTGCAGTCCCGCGCGCGCGGGCTGATTCTGATGGCGCTTTCCAATAAATTCGGGCCGATGCTGCTGACCACGGGCAATAAGTCCGAAATGTCCGTAGGGTATGCGACACTCTATGGCGATATGTGCGGCGGCTACTCGGTGCTGAAGGATATCTACAAGACCACGGTGTTCGAGCTCTCGCGCTGGCGCAACGAAAACCACCCGCAAGGGGCGCTGACGAAACCAGGGCCAGCCATGCCGGAGCGGGTCATCACCAAGCCGCCCTCGGCCGAATTGCGCGAGAACCAGACCGACCAGGACAGCTTGCCGCCCTACGACGTGCTGGATGCCATTTTGGCGCAGCTGATCGAGGGTGAGCGCTCAGCCGATGAGATCGTGGCACAGGGGTTCGAGCGCGCGACGGTGCTGCGGGTGATAAAATTGCTGGACCGCGCCGAATATAAGCGCCGCCAGGCCCCGCCGGGGGTAAAGATTACCGCGAAAGCCTTCGGGCGGGACAGGCGCTACCCGCTAACCAACGGATTCACCAACCTTATCAAATAGCTCGGGGCAGCCTCCCGTAAGATTAACCCTAATTCCTCTGGTCTTTTCGCCAGAAGCCGGTATTACACCCTTTCGCCCGGACGCTCCGGGGCCATTGCTTAGGGGTTAAGGGATAGACGATGCCGGTGCCGTTTTCCGCCGAAGATTTTGACCGCGTTTTCGATTCCGCCATCATCCGCCGGGCCCAGAGCGTGATCGCGCTGGGCTTCGTGAAAGATGTAAAGCTGGCGGGCGACACCATCGAAGGCGCTGTCGAGGATATGGACGGCACCAGGCGCATCACTTCCATCACCCCGGAAAAAAAGGGCAGCCGTATCTCCTTCGCCGAGCGCGAATGCACCTGCGGGGAACGCGGCTGCCGGCATCTGGCCGCCACGGCGCTGGCCGCGCTGGCGAAATTCCCGGAATTGCGGAAAGCCGAGCCCAAGGGGCTGATCGACACCATCGTGCCAGCCGCTGAACGCACCTACACCCCGCAGCCGGTGCGCCCGCGCCCCACCGGGCGGCGCGCGCGCCCGGCCGCCACCTTGCTGCCCATGGCGCAGGAAGCGCCAGAGCCGGGTGCCACGGTGCTGGAACGCCCGATGGCGCCGGTGCTGCGCCTGCGCCGGGTGCATGGGCCAGATGAACATGACCGCCCGCGCATGATCGACGTGCTGACGCTGGATTTCGACTATGGCGGCGTGCGGGTAGATGGCTCGGACGAAAACCCGTTCGTGCGCGTGCGCACCGGCGGGCAGATCGCGTTTATCCGCCGCGACCCCGCCGCCGAGGCCCAGGCGCTGGACGCGCTGCGCCCGGATGGCTTTGTACAGATGCGCGTGGCGGATGGAAAAGCCGCGCGCGGCCAGCGTGTGCTGGTGTTCCGGGGCGAGGAAGCGGCGGCAAAATGGCACCATTTCGTTGCAGTGCGAGTGCCGGAACTTGCGGCTTTGGGCTGGCAGGCCCAGATCGACGCGAATTTCGGCCCGCAACTGGCCGATAATGTCGGCCAACTGGACATGGTGGTGCAGGATGGCGAGAAAGGCACGTTCAGCCTGGAATTCGGCATCGAGATTGACGGCGAGCGCCACCCGCTGCTGCCGATTCTGGAGCATTTGCTGGCGCGCGGCGGCATTGAGGCGGCGCAAATTGTGGAGGGCGAGATTATCACCTCGCTCGAGGATGGCCGCGTTATCAAACTGCCGGCGGAGCGGATCAAGCGCCTGCTGGCGGTAATGGGCGACCTGATCGAGGCAGCCGGGCGTTCAGCCGAGAAAAACCTGGTGCTGCCGGTTGGGGCCGCCGCCACGGTGCTGGACCTGGAAGATGTGCTGACCACTTCCTGGCAGAACGCGGCGGATATCGAGGCCTATGTGGAACGGTTCCGGGGCGAGCCGGAGATTATTCCGGTAGAAGTGCCCGAAGCGTTTAAGGGCACATTGCGGCCATACCAGCAGGACGGCGTGGACTGGCTGCAACATCTGGCGAGCCACGGGCTGGGCGCCTTCCTCGCGGATGATATGGGCCTCGGCAAAACCGCGCAGACCATCGCGCATATCTGCGTGGAGCACGCCGAAGGCCGGCTCACTGCCCCGGCGCTGATTGTGGTGCCAACCTCGCTGGTGGCGAACTGGACCGCCGAGCTGCGCAAATTCGCCCCGCATTTAAGCGTTGTGGTGCTGCACGGCATGGAGCGCCATGAAAAGCGGGATAATCTGGATGAGGTGAACGTGGTGGTGACCACCTACACGGTGCTCACCCGCGATATCGAGTTCATGCGTGCCCTGCCCTGGCATCTGGCGGTGCTGGACGAAGCGCAGGCCATCAAATCCCCCGAGGCACGGGCCACACGCGCGGTGTGCCAGCTGCGGGCGGATAACAAAATATGCCTTTCCGGCACGCCGATTGAGAATAATCTGGACGAGCTATGGTCGCAATTCGCCTTCCTGATGCCGGGGCTTTTGGGCGACAGACGCGGCTTTACCAAACGCTTCCGCACGCCGATTGAGAAAAACGCCGACCCGGTGGTGCGCGGACAACTGATCAGCCGCATCCAGCCGTTCATCATGCGGCGCACAAAGTCTGAGGTGGCAACAGAGCTGCCGCCCAAGCACACCATCCTGCGCCGCATCACCCTCGCCCCGGACCAGCGGGAGCTTTACGAGACCATTCGCGGCACTTTGTACGAAACCGTGAAGGAGCAGATGGCCGAACGCACCCTGGCGCAGAGCCGGGTAATTGTGCTGGACGCGCTGCTGAAACTGCGCCAGGCCTGCTGCGACCCGCGCCTCGTGAAGCTCGGCAACTCGCGCGGCACGGAAAGCTCCGCCAAGCTGGATGATTTGATGGAGATGGTGCAGGAGCTGATCCCCGAAGGGCGGCGCATCCTGGTTTTCTCACAATTCACCTCGATGCTGGATTTGATCAAGCCAAGGCTGGACGAGGCGGGTATTCCCTTCGTGGAGCTGCGCGGCGACACGCGCGACCGCGCGACCCCGGTGCAGCGTTTCGAGGCGGGGGAGGTTCCTTTGTTCCTGATCTCGCTGAAGGCGGGCGGGCGCGGGTTGAACCTGACCTCGGCGGATACCGTGATCCATTACGACCCGTGGTGGAACCCGGCGGTGGAGGCCCAGGCATCGGACCGCGCGCACCGTATCGGCCAGACCAAATCGGTGTTCGTGTACAAGCTCATCGCCACCGAGACGGTGGAAGAGCGGATTCTGGAATTGCAGCAGCGCAAGGCGGAGCTGGCCAGCATCGCCTTCCAGGAGGCGGGCGGCATGGCGTTCAATGCGGCAGATATCGACTTCCTGTTCGGGCAGGACCAGCCAACTGAGGAAGCCGCCGAGGCGGCTTGAGCAGCCATGGGCAAGCTCGTCTGGCTCGCCTCCTACCCGAAATCCGGCAATACCTGGGTGCGGGCGTTTCTGCATAATTACATCGTTGATGCCGAGATCCCGCATAGCATCAACAGCCTGGTGGATTTTTCCGTGGCCGAATGCGCCATGGCGTTTTTTGGGCGGCCAGGAGAGGTGCTGGAGCCCCAGGCGGTGCAGGCCAAACGGCCTGAGGTTCATGCTGCGCTGACAAAACTGCATGATGATCTGGTTTTCGTGAAAACCCATAACGCGAATTTATCGGTTCATGAGGTTTGCCTCTGCACGCCTGGGCCAACGGCCGGGGCCATTTATATCGTGCGCGACCCAAGAGATGTGGCGGTTTCCTACGCCGCTTACACTGGCAAGAGCGTGGATGAGATCATCGACTTCATGGGGCAGGAGGGGGCGGCCAACGCCAGCGACGGAGCACAGGTGTTCGAACTGCTCTCCTCCTGGTCTGGCCATGCGCTCTCCTGGGTGGCGGCACCGCGCCGCCTGCTGGTGCGGTATGAAGACCTGCTGGCGGACCCGGTGCGGGGTTTTGGGCGGATTATCCGGTTTCTGGGCGCGGCGGGGGCACCCCCCGAGCCGGAACGCCTGCGCCGGGCGATCAATTTCAGCAGCTTTGCGGCACTTTCAGGCCAGGAAGAGCAGGGGGGTTACCAGGCCAATGGAGCCAAGGGCGGAAAATTTTTCCGGGCGGGCAGGGCAGGCGCCTGGCGGGAAAAGCTGACACCGGCGCAGACCGCCAGAATTTGGATTGCGCACGGGCAGGTGATGGAGAAATTCGGTTATCCACAAAATTGATGCGGGCACGAACGATCTGACCCGGATTTTAGGTGACAGTTCGGCGAAATCGGGTTTAGCCTGATCTTCCGGGCTTGATCTGCCAGCCATTGGGGGCAGCCCGGAGTTTCGTTGGCCACAGCCACAGGAGACACCACAGATTATGAACCTGCAATCGCGTATCGATGCCCTGAAGGGGCGGCACGCCAGCCTTGAGAGCAAAATTGCCGCTGAAGACAGGCGGCCACAGCCCGACATGATGGCCATATCCCGTTTGAAGCTGGAAAAATTGCGACTTAAGGAAGAAATGGAACGGCTAGGAACGCAGTGAGGGTTCACGCCAAGGCGAATACGGAAAGGGGGCCAAGCGGCCCCCTTTTTCGTGCAGTTTGGCTTGGCCGCGGCTTCAGGCGGCTTCGGTGCTTGGGCCGGGCGGTGGGGGTGGCGTCAGCCCTTCGCGGGTCAGGCGGTCATTCGCTGCGGAAACGGCGTCGTTGAGGTCTGCCTGCTTGCACAGGCCCAGAATGACAGGATCGCGCGGTTTGATATTGGAGCTGTTCCAATGCGAACGGTCACGGATTTTCTGGATGGTGTCCTTGGTGGTACCGAGCAGCTTGACGATCTGCGCATCAGTGAGATGCGGGTAGCTGCGGAGCAGGAAGGCGATGGCGTCTGGCCGGTCGTTGCGTTTGGCAACCGGGGTATAGCGCCCGCCTTTCTGTTTTTTATGCATCTCCGGCTGCGGCAGCAGCTTCAGGCGGCGGGTACTATCTGCCTCGCAGCGGGCGATATCCTCAGCGGTGATCTGTTTATTGGCCACGGGGTCGTAACCATTAATGCCTTGCGCCACCTCGCCATCCGCGATGGCCTGGACTTCCAGCGGGTGCATACCGCAAAATTCGGCGATCTGTTCAAAGGTGAGTCCGGTCTTGTCAATCAGCCAGACTGCGGTAGCTTTGGGCATAAGGGGCAGGGACATGGATCGGATACCTTCATACGTTTCGGGCCGAGACGCCCAGAACGGACATAGTTACTCGCTTCGGCCTCGCAAGTTCAACTGGCGCGGCTTATCAAGCCCGCGCTACCCCGAGGTCAATAGTATTCCATGACAATTTCAGAAGAAGATTTACCGCAAAGGCCCAAAAAGCTGCTGGAACCGCCCGTGCTGGACAGGTTGGGGGTGGAGGAGCTGACGCTCTACATAGCCGAACTGGAGGCTGAGATTGCCCGGGTAAACGAGGCAATATCTGGTAAAAAGGCACATGCGGCCGCGGCTTCGCTGTTTTTTAAGCCGCCCGCCGGGGCGTGAAGGCCGGCAGCATTATGCCACCACGTAAACCCCCCGCGCCCGGCGTTGGGAATGACAACACGGCCATGCGAAAAAGCACGCGAAAAATAAAAGGGCTTTCCCCTGAGGATATGGAGCTCTGGGCGGCCTATAGCCGAACCTTGACCAGCCTGATGCCGGGGCGGACCAAACCGCCGGCGCTGGTTGAACCGCCGGCCATGGCCGCAGCCTCCGCCGCGCCGGAGCCAACAGCAGAGACCGGGCCGCCACGCACCAAACCAGGCAGGCCGCCCGCCTGGCTGGCGGTGAACGCCACACCTTCAGGCCTTGATAAAGCCACGTGGAGCCGGTTCAGCGCCCAGAAAATGCGCGCCGAGGCAAAGCTGGATCTGCATGGGCATACCGCCGCGCGGGCGCACCAGGAGGTGTTGCGGTTTCTGCACATGTCGTATGCGGCAGGTTTGCGCTGTGTGGAGATTATTACCGGCAATGGCGAAATTCTGGCGCGGGAACTGCCGCACTGGCTGAACGCCCCGGCATTACGGCCATTGATTCTGGGGCTGGCGCACCCGCATGCGCGCAATGCCGGGGCAATTAGGGTGCTGCTGCTGCGGCGGCGCGCATGACGCCCTTTGGAGAAAAGCTGCGCGCATTGCGCCAGGCCCGTGGCATTTTGTTGAAAGACATGGCGGCGGGGCTGCAGGTTTCCCCCGCCTATCTTTCGGCGCTGGAGCATGGGCGGCGGGGTGCGGTCTCGGCCGGGCTGGTGCACCAGGTTTGCCAGTTTTTCGGGTTAATCTGGGATGACGCGGATGAGCTGGCGGCACTCGCCAAACTCTCCCGCCCGCGGTTGAAGCTGAACAGCGCCGGGCTGACCGCGGCGCAGACAGCGCTGGCCAACCGCCTGGCCAGGGAACTGCGAAACCTGGACCCCGAAACCGTGGCGGCGATACAGGCGCTGCTGAATGCGGCCCGGCCTGCTACGCCGCCAGCACGCCCCGCGACCGCAAAGCACCGAGTAAGGGCAGCAGCGGTAGACCCAGAACCGTGAAATAATCGCCCTCGATGCGGGTGAAAAGCTGCGCGCCTGGCCCTTCCAGCCGGTAAGCGCCAACGCAGTGCAGGATTTGCGCCCCTTCGGCCGCCAGATAAGAACCAAGAAAATTATCGCTGAGGCCGCGCATCGTAAGCGCCACATGTTCCACGTGGAGCCATTGCTGCTGGCCGCCCTGCACCAGGCAGGCAGCCGTAACCAGCTCATGTGTGCGGCCGGAAAGCGCGCGCAGGTGGGCCGCAGCTTCCGAGAGGTCGCGTGGCTTGTCATAAATCTCGCCGCCGCAAACCAGAAGCTGGTCCGCCCCCATGACAAGCGCCTGCGGATGACGGGCGGAGACAGCACTTGCCTTTGCCAGGGCCAAAGCAGCGGCAAGCGACGCGGGCGTGCCGGAATACCCTGATTTCACCGCCGCTTCATCCACCCCTGGGGCTGAAGCCTCGAACATAACGCCCGCATTTTGTAACATGGTTTGGCGGCTGGCGGAGGTGCTGGCGAGGATAAGGCGCGGGATGGGCATGAGCGCCTCTACCGCACGCATGAACATGGCGCAAAGACTGGACTTCTAACGGGCATTGACTTCCGGGGCGGGGCGAAGTACCCGCAGCCTCACCTCAAGGGCGGCGTAGCTCAGTGGTAGAGCAGGGGAATCATAATCCCTTGGTCGGAGGTTCAAATCCTTCCGCCGCTACCAGGGTTTCCCTTTTTTTCTCAAACTAAATCTTAATCTTCCCGAGATTGTGCGCCGGGTGACGGCCTCCCAAGTCTGTGCCTCGCAAAGGAGGCTTCGACATGGTTGACGAAAACGAGGTTAAGGGTGCGGCACGGGAGTTTGGCGGCCGCGTGCAGGATGCGCTGGGCGGGCTGGCCGGCGACGCCAAGACGCAGGCCGAGGGAAAATGGAACCAGGCCGCGGGGCGCGCGCAGAGAAGCTTCGGCGGGGCGATCGACGATGTGATAGACGGCGTGCAGGACAAACCCATCGCCGCCTTGGCGGCGGTTGCTGGCGTGGCGTTTCTTGCTGGCTGGCTAATGCGCAAATAAAAATACCTGCCCCGGTGAGAGCCGGGGCAGCACTTACGGATACAGCCCGCGTTCGTTACGTGCTTGCAGAATACGTTCACACGCAACCACGAAAGCGCCGGTGCGCAGGCTGAAATTATGTTTGTCGCAGGTGGCCCAGATATGGTTGAGTGCACCGGTGATGATTTTGTCCAGGCGCAGATTGATCTCGTCCTCGCTCCAGAAAAACGATGAAAAATCCTGAACCCATTCAAAATATGAAACGATGACGCCGCCTGAATTGCAGATGACGTCTGGCAGCACGGCAATATTGCGCGCGGCCAGGACATCATCCGCGGCCGGGGTGGTTGGGCCGTTCGCCGCTTCCAGCACCAGTTTGGCGCGCAAGCGCTGTGCCCGGGCCACGGTGAGCTGGCCTTCCAGCGCGGCGGGGATGATGACATCCACATCCGAATCCCAGAATTCCTCCAACCCTAAAACCTCGCCGCCGGGGAAGCCCGCCACGGAGCCGCGTTCGGCCACATGGGCGGTGAGAGCCTGCACATCCAGCCCATTGCTGTTGAACACGCCGCCGCCATGGTCCTGCACCGCCACCAGCTTGGCGCCGGAATCAGCGAACAGCTCCGCCGCGTTGGCGCCGACATTGCCGAAACCCTGAATGGCGATGCGGGCACCCTCCAGAGGTATTTTTAGGCGGCGCATCGCCTCCCGCCCGGTTACGAACACACCGCGCCCAGTGGCCTTCACGCGGCCCAGCGAACCGCCGAGGCTGATGGGTTTGCCGGTGACCACGCCGGTGGTGGTGGCGCCAACATTGGCGGAATAGGTGTCCATCATCCACGCCATGATCTGCGCGTTGGTGTTCACATCCGGCGCCGGAATGTCCCGCTGCGGGCCGATGATGAAACCTATCTCGCTGGTATAGCGGCGGGTGACGCGTTCCAGCTCGTTCATCGAGAGGGTTTTTGGGTCCAGCCGGATGCCGCCCTTGGCACCGCCAAAGGGCAGGTTCACGGCCGCGTTCTTAACCGTCATCCAGGCGGAGAGGGCCATCACCTCTTCCAATGTGACATCCGGATGGTAGCGCACGCCGCCTTTGCCCGGCCCGCGTGAAAGACTGTGCTGTACACGATAGCCTTCGAAATGCGCGATCTCGCCGCTATCGAGCTGAATGGGCACATCAACGATTAAAACCCGCTTGGGACGGCGCAGCGTGCCCGACCAGCGGGCGAGGCTGCCCATGTAAGGCAATACGCGGTCCACCTGGGCGAGGTAAGTGCCCCATGGGCTTTCCGCCGAGGGAGAGACATAAGACAAATTGCCGAACTGGGTGGAGGCCTGTTGCGTGTCGGGCAAAATAATCTCCTCTGGCTGGGTTTTTATGGTTCTTGTGCGCTTTGGGCACGTGCGTCCGGCCTCAGGCTACACCCGAACAGGCGACCCGGCCAGAAGGCTGCAATGCAGTGAGGGAATTGGTGCCGTGCCGCTCCCGAGTGGCGGGAGATTATTTGCTTTGGGAAACCAGCGGCGTGGGGTCGTTCAGCGCCTTGTCATAGGTGATCGGCGTGGCGCCAGCCGGATATCCGTTTTTTTGCAGGATATAGGCCATGAGGTCCTCGTACTGACCGTGGGTGAGGCCGCCTGGGTTTGTGGCAGGCATTTGCTGGGCAAGCACGTTGAAAATGCTGCCAATGGTAGTGCCCGCGGGGGTAAAGGCCTGGCCCACAAGGGCAGGCCCGCCACCGCCGCCAAGGGTGGCACCGTGGCACACCGCACAATTTTGCATAAAAGCGGCTGCGCCGGCACCGGCCTGCGCGGCGGTATAAAGGGCAGGCGGGCTGGCCGCCTGCGCCGCCAGGGCGAACAGGGATATTGTGAAACTGCAGACGGCGATTTTCAGCATTTTCATGAGTTTCCTGCACGGGGCAAGCCGCTGGCACGTTGCTGCATTACCGCATGCGGGGCAATGATTTTGATACCTAAGCCGTTGGCGCGCAGCCATACCCTTGATCAAACCCGGCTTGGCAACGCCGCCATCTGCCCCAGGCGGCGGCGCAAGGCCGTGTGCCGCGGGCTGGCGATATCCGCCAGGGTGTAACGGTCCAGCACGGCCAGCAGGGCGCCAACCGCTTCATCCAAAATCCCCTCTAACCCGCAAGGGCCACGGATGGCGCAATTTCCACCAGCCTGGCAATCCGCTAATGCCATCTCTGGCTCCAGCGCCCGCACGACATTACCTATGCCAATCTCTGCCGCCGGGCGGGCAAGGCGTACCCCGCCGTTACGGCCCCTCAGTGTATCAACCAGGCCAGCCTGGCCCAGGCGATGCACCACCTTGGTCATGTGATGCTCAGAAATTTGATAAGCCTGTGCGATCTCGGAGATCATAGCCAGCCGTTCCGGCGCCAGCGCCAGATAGGTTAACGCTCTGAGCCCATAGTCAGTGAAGCGGGTGAAGTGCATGGCTTTGCCTAGCAGGCTCTTTTTGTCGCTTCAATGCAACAGAATTTTCAAATCGCGCCATCTCCTGATTGGGGCTGTTCGCCTTGGAGACGCCAGCGGCGTCTGGCTTATGTTGCATGTCATGCTCATACGGGCTAAGCATTTTCAATCGATCTTGCTACTGAACTTTGTTTTCTGCGTCATACGCGCTGTTGACGATCTTTCTCTTCAAAATCGATCTTGGATGACTTGCAGCACAGGCCGTGTTGCGGGTCGAACGTGTGACTGATTGAAAGGAAAATCGTCATGACAACTGGAATCGTGAAATTCTTCAATGCAACGAAGGGTTTTGGCTTTATTCGCCCGGATAGCGGCGGCGAAGACGTGTTTGTGCATATTTCCGCGGTTGAGCGCGGTGGCATGAGCGTCATCACCGAAGGCCAGAAGCTGAGCTTCGACATTGTGCAGGACCGCCGTAACGGCAAGAATGCAGCGGACAACATCAAAGCAGCGTAATGCTGCGCTGATTGTTTCACTGAAAAAGGCGGCCTCAGGGCCGCCTTTTTTGTTTGGCCCCCGCTGAAAAGGCGGGAGAAAGCCTTGCCTGACCTGCTATAATCTCAGGTCAGGGCGGCGCAGAAACGCTGAATGCGCGTGCAGGCCTCGCGCAGCGCCTCGGTTGACGTGGCATATGAAATGCGAAAATGGCCTGGATAAACGAAGGCTGAACCGTGAACCGCGGCAACGCCCTCTTCATCCAACAAGGCAATTACGAAATCCTCATCCGTTTCGATCTTCTTGCCCTTTGGCGTGGTTTTGCCCAGGCAGCCATGGATCGACGGGAACACGTAAAACGCACCTTCCGGCTTGGCGCAGGCAAGCCCTTTTGCCTGGTTCAGCATCTCCACGACCAGGTCGCGCCGCTCCTTATATACCTTCACCATCTCATCCAGCGCATCCTCCGGCCCATTCAACGCGGCCACAGCCGCCGCCTGGCCGATTGAGGAGGTGTTGGAGGTAGACTGGCTCTGCAGCTTATCCATCGCCTTAATGAGCTGCACTGGCGCGCCACAGAAGCCGATGCGCCAGCCGGTCATGGCATAGGCCTTGGAGCAGCCGTTCATGGTGATGGTCCGGTCTTTCAACATCGGCTCAACCTGAGCAATGGTCGCCGCCTTGAAGCTGTCATAGGTGAGCTTCTCATAAATATCGTCGGTGAACACCCACACATGCGGATGCTTCAGCAACACATCGCAAATCGGGCGCAAATCCTCAGCCGAATAGGCGGCGCCGGTAGGGTTGCTGGGGGAGTTCAGGAAGAACCATTTGGTCTTGGGCGTGATCGCCGCCTCCAGATCCTCAGCCCGTAACTTAAAGCCGTTATTCTGGGAGCATGGCACGAATACCGGCGTGCCCTCCGCCAGTTGCACGATATCCGGGTACGAAACCCAGCATGGTGTTGGAATAATCACCTCGTCCCCGGCCTGGACGGTGGCCAGCATAGCGTTGAAGATGACCTGTTTGCCGCCGGTGGAAACGATAATTTCCTCCGGTTTGTACTCAATGCCGCTGTCGCGCAGGAATTTCGCCGCCACGGCTTTACGCAAGGCCGCCGTGCCAGCAACATCGGTATATTTCGTATCGCCATCATGAATGGCTTTAATCGCCGCCTGCTTAATATGATCAGGCGTATCGAAATCCGGTTCACCAGCGGAAAGGCTGATAATATCCCGCCCTTCCGCCTTAAGTGCCCGCGCCTTGGTGGAAATGGCAATTGTCTGGCTTGGGCTGATACGGTTCAGGCGGTCGGCGATCAATGTCATGGATCGTTCTCAACGAAGTTAAAAGGCAGCGCACTCCTAAACCTCTGTAGCGGCGGGCGCAAACCTGTTTGCCGCAAAACTGCCACGCTTTTGGGTGAACCGGGCGGGTGTGGATGCCGCCGCAGCCCGTAGGGGAAGCAGCAGATCTTTTATCGCGCCGTCTTCTGGCCGGCACTTCTTTTGGGACAATTTTATGGCCGTTATTAATATTGCAAAATTTCTACCCCTTGGCTTCGCCTGCCTGCTGAGCCTTCCCGCCATGGCGCAGACCGCCCCTAGCACCCCTGCCACTTCCGGCACTATGGCCCCAATGTCTGCTAGCGCCATGGCTCCAGCCACTGGGCAGACCAAGCACAGCACGAGAGGTAAACACGCCCTGCTGCCCTCGGATCAGCAGTTTTCCAGCGAAAGCGCCGCCGCCGCACACTGCCCCAACAGCACCGTGGAGTGGACGGCTTTGACCCGCAGCAAGGCTTATCATGGCAGCAAATCTAAATATTTCGGCAAAACCAGGCACGGCGCCTACGCTTGCAAGTCCGACCTGGACGCAGCTGGTTTTCACCAGGCCAAGAACTGATTAACAAGCTGGCGCGGCTTAGCCGCACCTTTATTTTGAAAGGAATACGCCTTGGCTGAAACAAATATAGTCACCCTGCCTTCCGGCGTGAAATACGAGGACCACGTTGCCGGCACAGGTGAAACGCCCCAAAAAGGCCAGATGGTCACCGTGCATTATACGGGCTGGCTGGACGATAATGGCGCAAAGGGCCGGAAATTCGACTCCTCGCGCGACCGCGGGCAGCCCTTTACCTTTAAGCTGGGCGTTGGCCAGGTAATTTCCGGCTGGGATATAGGGGTTTCCACTATGCAAGCTGGCGGGCAGAGGACCTTGGTTCTACCGCCCGAGCACGGCTACGGCCAGCGTGGGGCTGGTTCTGTTATTCCTCCCGGAGCCACTCTTATTTTTGATGTCGAACTGATCAGCTTTAGTTAGCTGCCGCCAGCAAAACCGGAGCTACCCGGCGGCGGCGCCTGCCAATGCGCCGCCGCTCTCGCGCGGCCTTAACCATTGCTTCAAAGGAGAGCTTAACACCCTGCGCATCTCCCGTCCGTTTTTCCAAAGCGCGCAGGCAAAAATGTACCTTGGCCATACCCTGATAATAATCGGTAAAGCTGTAATTCAGCAGCCCGCCCGTCACCGCTCCGGCAACCGGCACCATCTGCGCTATCAGCTTTTCTGACAGCACCAGCCCGAACTGTCCCGCCGCACTGCGAATCAACAGATTAATGGTCAGATGGCTTACCCCCAGCCGTGCCGCCCAATAGCCGGTCTCGGTCTGTTCACCGTTTTCATTCGGGCTGCCGAAGGCCAATACCTCCAGGCAGGCGCGCCGGGTCTCCTCGGAAGACAGATCCTCCCCGGAATCCCTCGCCACCTCGGCAATCGAGCGTAGAATGGTTGCTGTCGTAAAGGGAATATCAACAAGCACCCCAGGCAGCCCGGCAAAGCCAGAGGCAGCGCCACTTGCCGTCGTGGCCAGGCGATGCATCAAATTCTTGCGGGGTCTTTTAGGCCGAATGAAGTGCGGGGCGGCCTCCAACCCGAAAATGGCATAGGCGTAGCTGTTCCACAAAACATCCTCGACAGCTTCCTGCGCTCTTTGCGTCAGGTCAAGCCAGGCCACGCCGCCTATTCTTCCCCCCGCCTGGCTCACGAGGGCTTTAAGCCCTTCAACCTGCCGACCAAAAACGCCAGCCAGCCGTACAAGCATGCCTCTTGAGTCCGCCATCAACACGGCGGCTTCCCAGAGCTGCCATTTTTCCTGTTCAGTCAGGAAAATGGCTCGCGCAGCCAAATCTTCAGGAAGGGGCGATAAAATAGTCATGGCCAGACCGAAATGCGCCCGGTCTGGCCATGACTCAAGGGTCTTTAAGGAAATTTCATTCCGCTGCGGCGGAGGAAACACCCTTCACAGCCTGCACGATCTCGGCGAAGGACGCCGGATCATCGAACGCAATCGCAGACAACACTTTGCGGTCCAGCTCCAGCCCGGCCTGCTTCAGGCCAAAGATAAACTGGCTGTAGGTTAACCCATGCTCGCGCACGGCGGCGTTGATACGCTGGATCCAGAGCGAGCGGAACTCGCGCTTTTTAACCCGGCGGTCACGGTAAGCATAGCGCAGGGCCTTTTCCAGGCGCTCCAGCGCGATACGGTAATTGGTCGAGGACCGGCCAACATAACCCTTTGAAAGTTCAAGAACCTTCTTGTGGCGGGCGTGGGTGGTCACACCGCGTTTCACACGTGCCATATTCTATCTCCTCCCTTACAAGCCGTACGGCGCCCACTGCTTCACGGTCAGGCCGTCAGCGTGGGTCAGGGTCTGGCTACCGCGGTTCTGGCGCTTGGCCTTCTGGGAGCGGGCATAAAGATTGTGGCGCTTCTTGCCCGGGCCGGCCAAAACCTTGCCCGTAGCAGTAATTTTAAAGCGCTTCTTGACCGCAGATTTGGTCTTCAGCTTCGGCATTTCAGTCTCCTGATCGCATAACCCACCCCTTTCGGAGCAGGGTCCCGGATATCGGGGCGGCGGCCAGGCATGCCTAACGGCCCGGACACGCGCGCATCACCTGTTACGGTGAAGGCCGCCTATAAGGCCACTCCCCGCCAGTGACAAGAGCCGGAAAGCAGAGCAGAGTCGCATTATGCCAGGAAAAGCGCCAGATGCGGCCAGCCTGTACGAGGCCGCGATGAACCATATGGCCCGTTACGCCGCTACCGAAGCCGGGCTCGCACGGGTCCTCTCCCGCAAAATCGACCGCTGGGGCCAGAGACAAGCCACCGAGCAGAGCGAAAACGCCGACGACCTGCCCTGCCTCATCCGCCGCGCAAAAGCCGAAATTCCCGGCGTGCTGGCCAAGCTGAGAGAGCTCGGTGTGCTGAACGACGACGCCTTCGCCGCCTCCCGCGCCAAACGCCTCACCCGGGCGGGCAAATCCCATCGCGCCACCCGCGCTCACCTGGCCGCCAGAGGCATCATGGCTCCAAATCTTTCAGACGATCCACAACGCGAACTTGCCGCCGCCTGCGCCTATCTGCGCCGCCGCCGCGCCGGGCCGTTTGGAGACTCTTCCGCCGATAAGGCCCTCGCAGCGATGGCACGGGGTGGCTTTTCTCAAGCAACCGCCCGCCGCGCCCTGGCCCTCACCGCTGATGAAGCGGAGGCCTTAATAAAGTCCCTGAACGACCCGTTACCTTAACCAGGCAACTTCAATCCTGCCCAAAGAGGGCTCTGCCGCGGATCGAAAGCCGCGCCGCCAGAAGGTGCCAATCGCGACTGCCGAAAAAAATACTCCTCAATCGCGTCACCAAAATCTGTATTCAACGCCCGGCCGTTACTTGAAGCGATAAGCTCGGCATCAGGGCGGTATTCGTACGCGCGTGGCGCCATCAATTCCCTCTGTTTGGTACGGCTTTCAGCCTTCAATTCAAACCCCTCAGTCAGCGGCAAAACGGTTTCGTTCGCCTCACTTGAGCCGGAAATTTTCTTCTCAGAGGCCTGTGCCGGCATTTTCACCACCCCCAATTTTGTCGGCCTCTCTGTTACAGGTGGAGGCGCAAAACTTCTCCCCTCTTTTACTAACACCGTTCGCAATCGCGTTCGATCGGCTTTAGAATCAGAATGATTTATCTTTTCACGACTTACAAATCCACCTGCTTTTAGGTAAATATTTGCTTTGCGAAGTAAACCAGCCGTATAACTTGTTTTTTCTGACGGCGTAATCTGTCGCAGAAAAGCGGGGGTTCGCGTAGCCCGATTTTTGCCTTGCTCCAAACCTCGCAGAGGCGACGGGGCCGAGGCCCGCGCATGGCCGGGCGATACCACTGGCACCCAGCTTTGTGGAAGCGGAGCATATTTTTCGCCAGGCCAGGCGCCCACCTGCAAAGCCAAACCGTGCACACGCCCACCGCTTCGCAGCCGCCTTCTTGCTATTCGAGACAGGGCAAATCGAAACGCATCGAGTCTGTTCAGTTGAAATTCGAATTTGCTTTTCAACTATATTCACTCCAACAATCAGATTCACCATGTCCCAAGCGAGCAGACCCTAGAGGGCAAAAATTGATTTCAGATCTACAAGAATAGTCTCCAGCAAACCTATGCCCGCCGCCGCTTTCTGTGCATCCGCGGGCGGCAAAGCGGTTAATGCCGGCGCAGTTGCAGCCGCCAACGCCGAGACTGCGGCCGAGGCCGTATTTAAAGCGGTCGCATGATCTGCCTGTGCCGCTGTTACGGCGTTAAAAACTGCCTCCGCCGCACCGGCGCCAACCACAACTGCCTTACCAACCGCTCCGCCAATAACACCACCAGCAACAGAAGCCACGCCCAAACCTGAATCCACTTGCGCCACATCTACCATTGTATTTTCCTTTCTGCTTTAATTAATCTACAATCGCTTTAACAAACCCGTTCACATCAGAAGCGGCATTCACTAGCGATTCAGAGGTAGGCCGAGCAAACAAAGCGCGTATATCCGTTATGGATTTTTGTAACTGAGGAATCGTGACCGTGTTTTCCGGTTCAACGATTTTTAAAAATCCTAAAATCAATCCAAAAAGATCGATAGAGGATATAGCTTGATGAAAAACAAAATACTGAATCGAAGCCGTAATCATGGTACCGGCCCAAATCGAAATACCTGTTCGATTTTGAGGTGAATTAAAAAATTGCCTTACACTCATTCTATCCTCCTTCAACGATGAATTATTTGAGCCAATGTCAGAATCCGCCTTGCCCATCCAAGCCCAAATTTTGTCCAACCTGGCAATCCAGCGTAATAGTCCAGCCGTCGCGCCAAAGCGTCATTGGCTAGGGTTAGGGCATTCCCACGGTTAAGTGCTTTCAGCGTTGTGTCACCAAGTATGCCATCTGCTACCACTTCAGCGCTTTGCTGGAGCCACGTTATAGAACGCCGAACCCCTGCATTTACCGCCGCATCAAAGGCAGCCATTGCCAAAGGTAACGGCAGATCATCGCCGCGTATCGGGACGAAGAAGTCCTGCCGATATAAATCTTGAATTTGCTGTTCTGTTAGATTGCGAATATCAAGCGCCGGATACGCTGCGGCACTAATTCCACACTTCGTACCATGCAGCGCACCACCGCCAACAACGCCCGTCGTCCAATTGCCCGGGTCGGCTGGGTTATCGCTATAACCGCCTTCCGCCTGCAAAACAAAAGCGAGACAATTCTTGAAATTATCCATGGAATAAACTCGTCGCCAATCCACCGCACACGGCAGACAAAATGCTCACTATCATTAAACTTCCACGCCTTTCTGCATCACGTTCACCACGAATCCTGAACAAGTGCGCCCGCATGTCGCTTAGGCCACCTACAAGTTCATCAACTTTGGTAAAAATTTTTGCTACCACCTGATCTTCTTGAGCCAGGTAACGTACTCGCCAAACTTCAAGAGACTCCGCCTTCGCTTCCAAAACACTTATTTCTTGCCGCATGGTACTAATTTCATTTCGAATCCCCGTAACGTCGAGACGCAAAGCACCACATATATCCTGGTCCATTCAAAATCCTTATGCCGGCGAATCCGATAGAATGATCGGATAGCTGGTTGCTTGCAGAGGTAAGTCGGCGTTCCATGCCGACCCAAGATCCTGTCTAATGTTCCAATTTGCTGGCACCGCAATGCTTGCCGCATTATCCGTCACCGCATCTCCACGGCCGATTTGCGTACTTCCATACGGGTAGAAAAAAAGAACTGAGGAAGACGGATTCGTTATGGCTTGACTCAAGGCAACAGAAATATGCGTCGCGTCGATTCGCGTCGCCGCCACAGCCGATATAATTACGCCGGGGGAAGCAACAGAACCTCCATCCATCACCGCAAAGCCCGCTCCGCTCGCGGCCTGCAACGGAACAATCAAATCATTTCCAGCATCGTGACTGATTGTTAGAATCAGTTCTGTGTCGGATGCCCGGTAAATATGTGAAATCTCTGGGCCACCCTTCGTTGGCAGTCCAAAAACGGGCAACGAACTTGCAGAGATGGCATCGCCCAATCCATTCTTAAGTGCAAGCTGTCCGGCAGCATGGGCACCAAACCTCCCATAGCGCAAAAGATCCGGTTCATCCCGATGCTCGGGATCGCCACCGCTGAATAATCCCGTTGTGGCATCATATGTGGAATTGAGCGGATTAGAATCGGCCGTCTGAGGCGCGAACATAATGATATTGTTCGTCTGATCAGCCACAAGATCGGCCATCGACTCACGAACCATTTGTACACCGTCATTTGTTTCATAGGGAATCGCACTCCAAACCAACAAAGGCAGTTGCGCGGCGGTCCTATTAAGCAAACCTCTTGTCAACGCCAACAGGCGTAACACGGTGCCCTTATACAGCTCTTTGTCGGAGTATGGCATCGTGCTGTCTTGTTCAGACCACGGCCATACCAGAAACGCGATATCATTTTCATCAGTGCTAGATATAACTGAAGAACTTCCGGTTAGATAATCAGTCAATGCCGCAAAATCCGGGCCGCCGCTCCACCCCGCAGGATCAGATCCATCACCCGGATTGGTTAAAAACGTTCCGTTCCCGGCGCCTGGTGGAAACAACGGTGGCGAGGAGTTGGAAATGGGATGGCCGGATATAACCGAGTAACGATTCGGAGATATGTAGCTGCCTGAGATCGCGGCTGTAAATGCATACGCCGCCGAGCCCGTATACCAGGCCACGCCTTGCGCCAGCGCAAGCGGCCCCCCAGCATTAATAAACCATGCCGCATTGGACTGCCCCATAACAAGCAAGTTAACGCCCCGGCGCGCTCCCAATACCCACCGCCCCTGCGCCGCAATCAATGTTGCTATATCTGCGCCGCTTAGCGCCAGCTCCCAGCTCGCGGCCTCATGAAACCAGCACTGTGCAGATCCCTGAACAGTGCCGTCATGCAAAAACAAAACCTCTGCCTTGGCGCTCGCTGGCAATGGATTGCTTGCGGCATTCGCAACTTGAACTCCGTCAAGCCATACATCAATACCACCACCAGGCGTGTTTCGTAAAATTACCGCATGGCTATGCCGGCGTGCTAAAGTTGAAACCAGAACCGTTTGGCTTGCCGTTCCAGGAAACAGCACAAGATCATTACCCTCGGAACTATCCGTCTGCAAAATCGTGGAGCCCGTACCGCTTGTTGTATGTATCAGCGGAATCGGCTGTGCATTCACATAATATGTGCCTTGCCGCCAATTGGGCCGTGTCCATACAAAATAGCGCGTCCAAGCCACGCCTGAGCCAAACTCTAATCCCGGATGAGACAATCCCCAATCTGGATCAAGGCTTGGCCCATAATTTAAAATCGAAGTATCCGGCGCACCAACCGCCCCAAGAAACCCATTCACACGCGGTACAGCCAGCGTCGCAACAGGTGCGCTATCACTCGCTATATGATACGGGGTCAGTGCACTTCCCAGGCCAGATTTATCTTTTACAGCACCCACGATGCTGTTGCTGGCGGCAACCGGTACGCCATTCATATCCACCAGCCCGCTAATCTGCCCGGCATCCCACCAGCCAGAAAGTCCAGAGATATCGGATGGGTAGGGGCCCGCAAAAAGCCCTGCTGGCGCCGTCATTCCCTCTGGCAATGTTGAGGTCAGAATACGCTTTCCTGAACCGGATACCAATGGCGAGCCTGGCGCATTAAATAGCATTCCCATCGGATCAAGTCACCGAAACAGTAAAGCTGCTCACAACAGTATCCGCTCCAGCGGTCGTCTGAACCCAAATGTAGTAATTCCCCACCTCTGCGGGCGTCGTATAGTACACTGCCCAAAGCGCATTCGAATCTATGATTGAAGCGGCTTGCCAGCCGCTGGCCGGCGCGGTTGTATTCGATGTCGAGAGGGAAACCTGTGTCCCCATCGCTTGCGCCGGTGAAACCGATCCATTCAACCCGATGGTGCCAGAACCATGGGCATAACTTCCACCTGGGTTATTAAACCCATATACCACGGCCGCTGCTGCATTCACGGCAATGGCGGAAGACACAGCCGTCAGGCCACTCGCCGGGTCCTGCGCCCAAACATAAAAAGTTCCTGCATCTGAAGGTGTCAGAGACCCGCTAATACTGCCATTATTGTTGGATGCAGCCACCCATCCGCTTGTTGGCATTGCGACATTGCTTGTTGAAAGCTGTATATTTACAATATCACTTGCAGGCACCACACTACCGGTAATCGCCAGCGCTGCGCCTGCCGTGCCAGTTTCCGGCCCAACAACAGTCAGGCTTGCCTGCACTACAGTTATTGCTGCGGACACCACGTTAACCGATGGCGCATTCGTCTGCTGCGCCCATACATAGAAAGCGCCCGTGGCGGATGGTGTTACACTGCCCGACCAAACATTGCCATTTACCGTTGCTGTAACCCAACTTGTTGGCGACACCGTTGCACTTGCCGAAAACCCAATTTGTACAGTATCACCGGCGGGCGATACGAGCCCGGATACATCAAGCAAGCCATCTAATGTTATCGTCGAAGGCAGTACATTCAATGTTACTGAAGGCGCCTGCACAGTAAAGCTGTTTGATACACCTACAATTGCGGTGTTTCCCGCGTCTCGCACATGTATGCTGTATGTACCAGCTGCAATTCCGGGTATCATAAAACTATATGCGTTAGCCGATATTACAGGGCTCGCTGCCACCACCCAGGTCGCCCTCCATCCAGCGAGTAATCCAAGGCAGACGGCGCATCGTTAAATATCCCACCGCCGATAGCAAACGGCACACCGGCCGCTGGCGCGGCAACCGTCCCGATGGTAATTGTCGGTGCATTTGGAATCAGCCCGTTCCACCACACAAATGCCCCGCCTGAATATCTGATGCCTATCAGCGTTGCCATTGCACCTGGCGGCAACACGGTTCCTCCAGAGCCAGAGCTTATACCCGCCCCCATGGTAACCTCGCCCGCGGAAAGGTTAATCAGCGTGCAAATAAATCCTGCTCCGGTATTCTCAAAATTTGCCGACAGGACCATCGCCGCGCTGGCGATAAGCACGCGGTTATTGTGTACTGTGGAATCGAGCACCGTATTCGCGGTCAGTTCGACGATATTTTGTTGAGCGCTCGGCAGTTTATCTTGAATGTAATTCCATACGGAGCCGAATGTCTGCACACTCAGGGCGTTGCCGCTTTGCGCCACCAAAAGTTCATCGCTATCGGCAACCGGCGCTGCGGCAGGCAATTCATCAATGGTTTGCCCCGCCAGCATCTGTCCAAACGGAATCCATGCCAGCGCGCCATTCTGCCAAAGTGGCACGTAATCAGTAGCGCCCACACTGCTGGTGGATGTATCAACCGCCGGCCCCAGCAACCCCGCCCCGGGTTGGCCTGCCACCCCGGCAGGGCCCGGTGTGCCCTGCGGCCCCTCCGGGCCTTGGGGGCCTGCAGGGCCCGCAATGGCCGATACCGTCACGGTAATAACGCCATTCGTATCTATTGAAACACCTTGGCCAGCGCTAAATAAGCCACGCAACGCCACCACCGGCAATAACCCCGGTCCAGCGGCCGCGTTAATTACAATATCCTCAGATAGCTCAAGGGCCGTCTGCACCGGAAATCCCGCATGGTCTGCGCCCGTCGCTGCAAGCACCCCTGAAGACAAGGCCAAACCCATGCCCGGCATAACCGTCTCGGGCCCACCTGCTCCCACGCTTACACGCCCCAGCAATGCGCCCGAAGGCACGGCAATAACCGGCTGTGAATTGGCCGTAATCTGCGAGACAGTAGCCGAATAAACAAATCCCGCCTGTGAAACAGGCAGCAAGTCTCCTGCCCCCACGGATGATGCCGCGGGCAGCTGCGCAATCGTTGTCATTGAATGACCCTATTCTTGCATTATCGGAAGGTATTGTCGCCTAGGCGACAGCAGCCCAATTGGCAGATCCAGCTCCTGACTGCTTAACCCAGAACGTCGTCCCGATACCACCGTTCAAATTTCGAAACGTTGAACCTGCAGGCGCCGAAACAACATTCAACGGTGAGCCCCGGCCGATCAGTTCCAGTGCCCCGGTGGACTCTGTGTCGGAGATTAACCGCAACCCGCCATTACCCGCCGGATGCACAGAAACATCGCCCGATTGTGTCTTAAGCGTCACGCTGCCATCCCCGTTCGGGGAGACATAGTCGCTTTGCGAGAATCTTGCCGCGCGCCAGCCGCTGCCGCCGGAACCAATCCAGTCAATGCTTGCCCCCGCCGGAACGGTAATCGGCGCGCCTGTCCAGTTCGCCTGAGTCGGAGACGAGCCCGCCGCCGCAAAAGTCACTTCCGCCAAGCAGTCAATTGTCAATTCCTTGCCCTGCCAGCTGGGCAACCCCACCTGCGCAACAGCGGTTGCGCCTGCGCCATCTCCGGTAATCGTCACAGAGGTTCCCGGACCATAGCCGCTCCCGAACCCCGACATCTGAATGCCGATGATTTTGCCGCCGTAAATCCAGGCCGATGCCGCCGCACCAGAACCAGCGCCATTAATGGTCACCGTGGCCGTGGTATAGGCAGCGCCGCCATTCGTAACTTTAATAAACGTAACGCTTCCCGCCGCTTGCACGGCTTGGGTGGTCATAATACTTGCCACAGGAGAACTAGCCTGAGAAATACTGGCCGCGTCGGCAATATCAGGAACAATCAGCGTATAAACACCGTTTACCATCGCGGGGTTCACGGCCCATCTCGTCGTGTAATTCAAGATGTTTCGCCGCACGATAATCGAATCGGTATAAGCCGATAACGCCGTGGTCAAATTCGCGCCCGTATTGGCAACAAGAATATTATCCTCAACACGTATATTCTGTGCGCCATCACGAATAAGAATACCAACAACACTGCCGCTGTAGTTGATCCAATTCCCGATAATGGAGAGACCGACGCAAGCAAGGCCAAAATTGTCGCCAGTCCCATTAGACTCGACATTCTGAACAGTAATGCCAGCCCCAATAGAATCTTGAATAAAATTAGATCGCGCGGTGCAATATTGTCCGCCTCCAATATTCAACCCAATATGCGCGCCATCGATATAGTTATTCTCGACATTCGTATAAATCGAGCCCCCACAATCTATGCCGAATGCAGTCGCACCGGTAATCATGTTACCAGAAATTTCACAATACCCCGTGTCGCAGAGAATACCTGCGCCAAACCCAACCTTTGTACTGTTATTGGTACATAAATTTCCAGAAACAAGAATATTCCGGCCCGAAATATAAATTCCGTAAATTCCGTTTTCGTAGCAATTATTACCGGAAACTACCGCACCCAGAATATCCGGGTTCCCGTTGCCGTATAAAAACGGTTGCGTAAATACGTTATTCGAAACAAAATTGCCAATTAATATCCCTACCTGGGCATTATTCCAGCAGCTGTTTCCCATAATATGTAAGGCGCGCACTTTTTGGGTAAAAGCAGGGTCCCGGCTATCGGCATAAATACCGTTAATTGAATTGTCGTGCGCCTGGCAATTCGTCACGCTCAATCCATCCACCGCGAACACCATCAAACCCGAATTCGTATTAAATGCGAATTCGCAACTCTCGATATGATGATCCGTCGCGCTTGGATCGCTGGCCAGATAAGTCAGACCATTTCCATTACCGCCTCCCATGGCATTTTTGAAAACGCACCGAAAAATCTGAGATTTCGTACAACTTGCCTGAATGGCAACCGCCAACGTACCCGCCGTGATCGACGCATTTGCGTCGAATATAACGCCCTCAGCGGAAAAATTTGTACTCGCGATATTAATCCATGCCGGTGTGCTTGCAGAGCCGATTTTTGATTGAGCACTCCTTTTCAAAACCGAAAGTCCCGGTATTCCCACCAGGCTGCAGGCCGTGCCAGAAATATCGCACTCCCCGGCAATTGCATACGTTTTCGCACCCAGGCGAACAGGCTGCCCCGTCCCGATTGCAGCCAGCAATGCCGCGCTGTCATCAGTCACACCATCGCCAACCGCTCCGAAATCTTCAATGGATACGGCATTGCCCGCCAAGGCTGAGATTGTGCGCGTAACCGCTCCACCTTGTGCCATCGCAGTCAGCCCGCCACCAGGCGCCCCTGATACACTGCCCAGGCCCGCCACGAAATTGGCGTACGAGACACCATTATTTTGTCCCCCCTGGCCTAGCGGCACAATGTCGCCCGCACTTGGCACATTGCCCGTGGGCAAAAGCGGTATCTCAAATGGGGCCGCCGCCGCCGAAAGCGTGGAGCCGGACAACGCAAGGTTTGCGCCGATGGTAATCGGCACAGGCGCCGCGGTCCCAGGCTCTACACCGCCCAACAGCGTGTTTTGTGGAACTGCTAGCGTGGTTTGCACCCCCGCCAGCATTTGCGCGCGCGTTGCGGATAGAGTCTGTCCATTTTGGAAGATCGCAATTTCATCGTTATCTGAAACCGAAGCCGCAAGCGGCAACTGACCAATAGTCGTCATGAAGCCCTACCTCAAATTATCGTAAGTGGCGTGCCCGTTGGGTCGGTCAGGGCTTGCCCTGCCGCGGTGGTCAAGGCGCTTTGCTGCGCTGGCACTGCCGCCAAAGCCAACACCGGCAGCACGATGCTACGCGCCAGTATGCGGCCACCAGCCGTCCCCACCGTCACCGTCACCGTGTAATTGGTCAATGCCTGTCCGCCACTTAACCACAATACAACGCGCGGGCCGTCCGCGGCGGCGGAAACCAACGTAAGATCCCCAGGATTAGCCGGGCTCAGCGCCACGTCCAGGCTGGCAATCGAATCGCCGGAGTTAGCGGTCAGCGCGGGCGCTATATCAAAGATATAGTCCAGCGTGTCACCAGGGTCTTTCCCGGGCCATGCCAAAGTTTGGGGTGGCGGAACTTGCGGCCCGCGTGGCGTTGGCACAAATCCATCTATCTGCACATAACGCGCATTAGATGGCCGCCACAGATGTGTTGCCGGCGTTGTCATATGCCCCCCTTAATATTCCACGACCACGACACCGCCGGCACCAGGCCCGCCTGGCGAACCGGCCGGGTTGGAGCCAGAAGAACACCCGCCGCCGCCGCCGCCGCCGCCATAGCTGGCCGCGGCAATACCGGGGAGCGGCCCGCTTGCACCACGCCCATTACCCGGGCCGCCACCATCACCGCCACGGCACGCCACCACGATTGAATCGGTTCCAACCGAACCGCCAATATTCAGATTGCCTCCATAAGCAACGCCACCTGAACCACCGGCATTGGCAAAATTAGCGGCAGTACCACCATTTCCGCCAATGCCGCCGCCGGCGGTCATATAGCTGCCAAAGCTGGAGGCTCCACCATTATTGCCATTTGCATAACCTCCCGGTACCGCGCCGCCCGCGCCAACCGTCACCGGAATCACCTGGCCAGCCACCAAACCGCTTACAATGCCAATCGACCGCGCACCCGCACCACCACCGCCACTGGGCATGGTGCTATGATATCCGCCAGAGCCACCAGCACCCACCACTTTTACCTTCACGGCGCTTACACCATTCGGCACCACAAAATTACCTGATGAAGCGAAAACCTGCATTGAGGAGAATCCCGGCCGCAAACCCGGCAGCTTGAACTGCAAAAACGGCGCCTGCGGCAGCGTGGCAATGCTGGCAGCGGTAATCGCTGTCTGCCCATAATTCACCGTCACCACATAAAGCCCCACCCATCCGGCATCCACCGCGGGGGTTGCTTGCGTGCCAGAGGGTGCTGCCGCCCCAGGCTTTACCTGAAGCTGCACACGTTGCGCGCGTTGGGTATTCTGTGCCGTCCCCAAATTCGCGGGGCCTGAAAAAGGCTGCGTGGGATTGGCTGCATTCACATATGGCAGCACAACCGGGTCGGCATCGCTTTCTTCAAACGCCGCCTCAATCAAATAATTGATCGATTGCCCCGAACCTATTGGCACCGAAAGGCTAAAATTTGTCGCCTGTAAATTAATGCCCGTTTTAACGATCTGATCCGTCACATCCGCCGCAAGCGAGCCATATGCAGTGGCATCAAGCGTAGAAAGCTGCGTAATGCTGCCAGGCCCCACCACCACCGCGAGAGACGCCGGCGTGGTCGGCGTACAAGCCAGCCCATCCGCCACCACGCTAGTGCCCAGCGTCGCGGCGGTTAACGCCGCAATCCCTATCATCGCGTTACGATTCGTCGAAAGAATATCCGTATCAAGCGGAATGCCGCCCGGATAAACAATATTGCGATCCATGAAAAACCTTCAGTTCGTGATTTTTGTCCAGGCAATGCTGGAGGTCGGAATAACAGAGGCGATTGTCGCGTAAATCTCTGCGTCGCTCACATTTCCTGCCAATTCGGCGGCCGAGGCATAGAACATCGGCGCCTCCTCATAGCCTCCTGGCCCTGTGTCATAACCGCCTGCATGGTTGGCGGGCAAATCGTTCGGCCGGTAAGCCGTCAACAGAAATTGATACGGCATCAAAAACGATCCATACCCCCCGGCAACGCCATAGCCAGCATACACATTGTAGCCGCCGGTGTCGCTCGGGTTCAGCGGCTCAAAAACAACCGGGCTCCGGCCAGTTAAGCTTGTCAGGGCCGCAATCAACCCGGCGCGAGTTGCCCTTGGCGCCAGCATCTTCGTACGCAAACGCGCGCTGAACGCCATGTCTGCCTCTCCTGCCCGGCGCGGCACTTCGGTGTCACAATAATCCTGCGAGGCAATATCCAGAAATATTCCCGTCGCAGTAAAAATCCGTGTTTGCGCCTTCACTTGCTGAAGCAATGCATACAGGCTGGCCCAAGCCTGGCCTAGGCCGCTCAACACCGCGCCTAACACTGGTGCGTCGTCTGCAAACCATCTTGCTGGCAGCATCTGTTTAATGCGCCCTGTCATGTCGGCAACATCCCCAATCATATCAGGACACCGTGATCACGCCGGCGCGCACCGCGCCGAATGAGCCAGGAACAACATCGGTTACCGCACCGTTCAAAAGTAGGCCGGAAATATTCGTTATGGAATTCGCGGCGTCATACGCCAGCTGCGCCAGCCTTGTATAACTCAAAACTCCGCCTACCGGCAGCGCGGCAATATAATCCGCCACCGCAACCTGCACTGCGGCCACTGCCTGCGCATGGTCGGCGGAACCATCCGTTGTCAACGTCATGGCAATATTTGCCAACGTCACCACCGGCCCCTGCACGGCAAAGCTGGTTCCCACCGGGCGCACCGCATCCACCGCCTGCTGCACCGTCGCAAGTAAATTCGCAGAGGGGTTTCCCGATCCATCATCCACAGTGACAACAAAATGACCCATTTGCATCTCTTGGGCTTGATTCACATTTTCAACCACCGAGTAGCTCAACCCCTGCATAATCGCCGAGACCGCACCCCCAATTGCGACATTTGTAGCCTTCGATAATCCCGCCAGATATGTACCAAATCGTGCCTTGAAGGCCGTATCACTTTCCGCATCCAACCCTCCCGTCAGGGCGGCTGGGTTGCTCACCATATCCACGCCAGCAATGGCAGAGCTTAGTAAAGATACCGCTCCTGGCTGCACATTCCCCGCTGCTCCGGCGACGCTTGCTACCACAAGCGCATTAACCGATGCGATATTCGCCGCCAGCACATAGCCATTCTGCACCGCGCTGTATGCAGGGTTCGTAAGGTCGGCAATAACCAGAAAACTTTGCGTATTAGCAGCAGTAGTAACCGAACTTCCAACTGGAATCAGTGCTTGCAGGCTGGGAGTAAATCGAGAGAACGCCACTTGCCCGCTCGCTGTCACGGCCGGCAATCTCGTAAACCCAAAATCGGCGCCAAAGCTGTCACAATCAGCACCGCTGCTTGTCGCCAGCCTGGTCGTGCTCAGCGTCTGTACAATCAGCCATTGCATCCACAGCGCCATGGCGGCATTGGCCTCCAAAATCGCACGCAGAACAGAGCCAACCGTCAAATCCAACAATGTCGTAGCCGCGCCCTGGACAGACGCAGCCATTCCCTCCACGAGTGTGGAGAAATTTTGCAGCGATAATTTCATTTCAACCTATATGGAAAAAGAAAGAAGCGCGGTCTGGCCTGTCACGGCATCCACATAGCTCACAGATGCCATCACCGTTCCATCATCCGCCGCAATGGCGGAAACCGACGGCGCGGGAAATTGCATAACCTGCGTTTCGCGCTGCATCTGCGTGCGGATAACTCCGGAAACCAAGTCCGGAACCCCTGGCCTGCCGACGAATTGTCCTAACCCCGCCCCATATGCCAGCTGCCAGATGTAATCGCCCTGATTGGTCAATAGCCGCCGCAAAACCCGCTGCTGCGTCAACTCCTGCGCATCTGCAACCGCAAGGTCGCCGGTTGGCCCAATCGACAAATCACCGCCAAACAACAAAGATAAATCCGCCATCAGACAATCTCCGAGGGAAATCCGGTTGTGCCTCCGGGAGCAGGATGCACGTGCTTGTCATAATTGCTCCGGAACAAATCTAGTGTCCCATGGGTCCCGCCCTGGTCAGAAACGTCACCGCTCACAACCAAATTTCCCTGTACCTGCACAATCGGCGCGTTCAACTGAATTGTTCCATCACTCAGCAATTTCAAAAAGCTTCCAGACTGATGCTGCAACCATAATTCACCGGCCGGCGCCGCCAGCGGTTTATCCTCCGAAGACCATACCGCACCCGCAATAACCCCTTGCTCGGCGTCACCTTCCTGCGCCAAAATTATAACCTGCGTTCCCGGTGGCAACGGCGCTGCCAGTCCCCAGCCGTTTCCCACCCAGGGGGACATAACCGGCAACCAGCCACTTAATACATTTTCAGGTTTTATAATCACCTTTGCCGAAAAGGTTGATGGATCGAAGCTTGATACAAGGCCAAACCTTACCGTTCCCGTTAATCCGTCCAGCCCGCCAGCCCCGGCTTTTATCATGTTCCAAAGCAGATCCATTCAGTTAGCCCGCCGCATAAGCCTTGACCATTTGCACAAACCCCTCTCGCCCGTTCAACCGCCGCACCAGAGACATCACAATATAGCTGTCATCCAAGCTGGAATTCGTGCCTGTCATCAACAGTGAATCCCCAACACCAAGCGCCGTATCTCCTGGCATCCGGCCAAGCAAAACCTTTCCGTGCTGCCTCACCATACTTAAAACCGAAGATGCATAATTGCTTGCCTGCGCCAGGGTCATATTTGGCCGCACAAGGCTCGTCGGTACACCACCGCCAGCACTCTGCTCCACAATCCTCTTGCTGCGCGTATTCCACGAACGCACGGCAACTGCCGTCGGCAGCATCGTCACCAAATCAACTTGCAACTCCGTAAAGCTCTCCGGCGTTACCGGTTTCTGCGTCGTGCTCGTCATCGGCCCAAAATTTAACGCGCCGCCAGAAACCGAAACACCAAATTGTTCTGCTTCCGCAAGCCCGCAAAGCAGGTTCCATTCCGTTGTCGCCCTGGAGCCAACATTAAGCGCATTCCGTGCATGGTCTATCTGGTAATATTGTCCAACCAACTGCGCTGTCTGCGTCACATTCGGCGTCAACCCGTGGCGCAGCGCAATCGTTTCCGCTACCTGGCTTCCCGTCTGATTTAAAAAACTTTCTGAAATTTCCGCATCGATTAGTAACGCTGTCTGGTCGCGCCCTTGCAGGGTTGCGGTATTCGTCGCTAAATCAATCCTGATATTCTCAACCTTCCCTGCCAACACCGCAACAAAGCCAACCCCATCGGCAGACATCTCTATCGTTACCGGCGCATTTCCCAACGCCGCGAACGCGTCAACACCCATCGCGGGGGGCGCTCCCATGGCAAACACCACGCGAAACCGCCCGGCGAGGAATGGTCCCGGCCCCTGCACTTCTACTGCCACCAATCCGCCAATCGGCGCTTCGGCCAGGCTTACGCGGCACCGCGGTTGCTCAAGCGGCAATGCCACCTCCTGCCGCAGGGTTTACCTCAGGCAATACCAGCGTATGCACACCCTGCAAAACCGGGTCGGAAAGATTATTCGCTTGTGCAATTCTAATCCATTGCGTCGCATCTTGAAGATATTGCGCCGCCAGCGTGAACAGGTTTCCACCCGCCACCACAATAATTTTGCGATTCATGGCAACTCCAAACCAAGATTCGTCGCCGCCCGGTTCACATAACCGGACATTCCAGAAAGTGCTGCCAGTTGCGCCGAACTGTTGCCCATCTGTTCCAACGCGCCAACACCCATCCCCGGCGTCATTGCACTGGTCAGAGACACAGCCGCCCCGCTCAGCAACGCCCCGCTCGTCGCCATCGCGGCTGAGATTTCATTCTGCGTAACCCCCAGCGCCCCCAAGCTGGCAGCACTCAGGCCCATCGTGGAAATTCCTGCCTGTCCACTCAGTGCCGAGGCTGCCGCCAGGTCGCCAGAAATCAGGTTCGCCACCGGCGCCGCGGCATTTGCCTCGGCCGAAAGCGGATCAGTTACAACCACACATGTGATCGAAAACGGAATCAAATTTGGTTTGCGATACTCGGCGCTGAATCCGGCGATCACAACAAGATAATAAAATCCCTGCCACACAAGCGGTAGCTGCGCTCCCAGTGCACGGGCCGTATCCAATAGCTGCGCACGAGATGCCGCATCCGAACCAGAGAAGATCCCGGAAAACGAAATCTCTCCATCATCAATCCCCAGCGCCTCCACAATGCGCCCGCCACCGACGATATTCTGCACCGCCAGGCGTTGCTTACCACCAAAGCTGATCTTCTCCGGCACTTCCATATCCCGGAAGGCCACATTGCCCAGCGAAAGTACGACACTGCTCATCTCACTCGCTCCAGCAAAGCCTTGCCCAATCAAACGCGTGCCCGTCCAGCGTTCCCATCGTCACCACAAACGCCAGCCTCTCCGCATCATCCAGCTTAAAGGCCACCTCGTAAGGCACCCCGCACCGCACCAGATACAAACAATCCGTAAGGGCAGGGTGCCGGCTCAGTTTCCCGCTTCGGCGGCCAGGTCGCGTTCCTCGTGGGCCAGCAACGCCTGGCCCACAGCGTCCACACCATCCTCACCCAGCCGCTCCAGTGCCGCTTCAATCGCCTTCTCATGGGCCGGAAAGGGCAAAGGCACGCCATCCACCATCGCCACAGCCGCCGCCACCCGTGCCAGCCCCATATAAGCCCGGTTTTCTGAAAGCTCTGGCCCCAGCGCCTTAAACAGCCGCAGTTGCTCCAGCACGCCCACATGTCGTAGCTCCAATGCGCGGCCTGCCTTGTCCGTCACACTTTGCATCATCATACCTTCGTCCGGGTCGAGGCATAGAAATCCAGTTTCTGCGTCACCGGCGCATCTCCCTTGTACGAGCCAGCAGACGTCAACTTGAACACCACATTGTTGAACTGATAGGTCGAAGTCGAACCATTCGGCTCGTTCACATACTGGTATAGCGTTCCACCATTAATGGCCTGGCCATTATGGTACGCCGCCTCAATCTGCGCGATGAAGTCATCCACCGCGGAAGATCCCCTGTCCAGCAGGAAACTTCCATTCCAGCCCTTCGGCAGTTCGGCGGCAAGCTGCACGCCGTCCAACCGGTCAACCCGCAAAGGCTGCGTCACCTGCTGCGCCTCGAATCCGGTAACATGCGCCAGGTCCACGCGTCCAAACGGCCCCATCACCACAATCTGGCAATCACTGCCAACAGTGAATGTATTAAACGGCATCTTCCACCATCCTTACGTTAAGCAATAACCGGCACGGTCTGAGAGCTCACCTGTACAGTCTGCCCGCCCTGCACATTCACGATGAATTTCTCGTTAATCGCCTGGTACTGCACCTGCACATCCGCCTGAACATATCCCAGGCTCGTACGGTTAGCGGGGTTATTCGTGGCGTCGCACACCACCGCAAACGGCACGCTGCCATTGGTGCTGCCCAGCACCCCCTGCTGCAACAGGCCATTCAAAAATGCCAGCAATGTAGCGCGAATATTCTGAAACAAGGTTGAGTTTACCAACTGCCCCACATACCCGCCCATGCCAGCCTGCAACGTTGCCGCAATATAGTTGGTCAACCGTGTATAATTGTCGCCGTTCACCGCGGCAGAGGACGAACTATTATGCCCACCCCGCACGCCCCAATAAGCACCACCCGGCTGCGGGTTGGCAATCACGTCAATGCCCGCACCCAGCAGCGCCGCCAGGTCCGCGCCGGCATAAGATGTCGCGGTCGCACCACCCGGCTGGCCAGATTTCTGCGTTCCGACCACACCATATAACGGCTTGTTCAACGATGATTGTTCAGGAGACAAATTCGCCAGCCTGCCAGCCACAAAACCCTGTGGGGAAACCAGCCGCGTCATCGCGTTGGTCTGGTCGAACCAATATATCCAATCGCCAAACATCATTTTCGCGGCATAAGAATCTATGCCCGCCTCACCCTTCACGATCACCGCATTCTCAATCGTGTCTCCGGCTGGCCCGGTTAAAATCATATACACGCTCTCTGAGAGGCCAAACTCCATCTGCACGCTCCACTGCGTGGCATCGTCAGTGTCGGCCAACAATGCAATCGCACAGCCTTGGCTGCGCAGCGCATACATGCCCCGGCGCGGCAGCACGTCGCTGCCCACAATTGCCGCCGCGTTCACGCCATTCGCGCCATCGCTGCCCGGCGTGCCGGAGGCAAACATGTATACTCCAGCCACAGGCGCCGCCTGAACAGATTGCGCGGATGCGGCCACAAGCTGCGAAGGCCCGCGCAGAACGCCATTGCCGGTATTCACCGCGTTAGCAATATTCTGCCAGAATAGCGCGCCACTTCCTGTGATGTTATCAAACACCTCCGGGCTCTGCCCGGGCAGTGTAATCGTCAGCCGCCAGCTATTCGCGGCCGATCCGGCTGAGAACGTCAGTGTCAGCGCATTGCCCGTGCTGCCCGTATAAATTGCCGTAAACGTAATTGCCCCCAGCACGGAAAGGCTGGCCGCCGTATCGCTGCCGTCTGTTACACGCACACAACGGAAATTCGTGGCACCCTGCTGCACGGCGGTTGCCACCTGCGTGCCCATGTCATATTTGCGCGCCATCACCGGCCCAAAGGCGGCGGCATAATCGCTCATGCTGCCAATCACCGTGGGTTCGCCCACGGGCCCCCAGCTTGCCGTGCCAACCACACCCAGCACATCCGTCGGCACGCCGTTAAGCAGCAGAGATTGCGGTGGCACAATCTGCACATAAAGATCCGGCACCACCAATGCGGTGGTGTTGATCGCCCCTTGTTGAACAATCGGCATGGTTCAGTTCCCCTTCGCCATCACGCGCACAACCGAGCCCGCGTTGCCGCCACTCAAAACCTTCTACACTGTCGCGGCATCCGTAATCAGGTCTCCCCGTTTGAAACTGCCAAACGGCTTTAATACCACCAGATGAAAATTCATTTTTGCCTCAACTCTGATAATTTCCCAGCACCGCCGTATTCACGGTAGCCGTCATGGTTCCAAACAGCATTGCTGGCGTCTGTTGCGCCAAGGTCGTCGGATATTCGACCTCATAAACCAGGTCCCGCCGGTAAAGCGCCGCATCGGCGCTTTCATCCGTCGTCATGCCATTCACAAATCTTATGCGCCCGCAGGAGCCATCCGCCAGCGCAATAAAACCGTTCGCCATCAGTGCCGCATCCAAAACCGGCGCCATCGCATCGCGCAGGGCGGGGCAGGGGCACCACATCGCAATGCGGAATTCCTGCTGCTGACGCCTTATCTCTTGCAATGCGCCAGCCCCCGCCACCACCCGCGCGGTAAAATGCACGGCCTCGGGCACAGCCAACTTCGCGCCAGCATATTCAACAATCCATCCACCCTGCCGCAGCATCGCCGCCAGGTTGCTCGCCACCGTGGCCGGGCTGTCATTCGCCTGCACGGCATAGGGGTAGGTTTCGTCATCCACCAGCACGCCTGCCAGCAGCCCGGCCGAACACGTCCCGAAAAACGCGGCCTCCAGCCCGTTCACACTCGCCGCCAGCGTCCCCGTGGCGGGCGTCATTGTTTGCCAAACGCGCGGGTATCGCGTCACATTCTTCATCGCCGCATCGGTTGCGCTTACAGAAACATGCGCCATTCCCGTGGCCAGATCCGCATCCAGCACCGGCGCCACCGGCCAACCGCGATAAATCTTCACCCCGGCATTCACCGCGCTCGTGGCAGCCGTGCCCTGCGGATAGACCGCATTCGCCACAATCGCCGCCAAGGCCGCTTCCACATCTGCCTGGTCCGCCATCAGCGCACCGCCTGCACGGCCGAAAGCCGCCACACACCGCCGGTTTCCTCCACCGAATTCACCGCATAGCGCTCCCCGCGTTCATTCGTCAGAATATCCGCCACCTGTGGCACAACCCCATCCACCACCGGCAGCAGCGCGGTAAATCCTGGTGTTTTCGTATCGTCCGGCAGTCCGTTGCGCGTCCTGTCTCCGGTTCCACCAACCAGCAAACTCGCTGGAAATCCCATCAGCAACGGCATTTCCAGCCCAGGGCCCGCCGCGGCATATCCGTTCAACCCGGCTTGTCCCACGGCTCCCGCTCGCACCAGCGTCACACGTGCATTTGTCATCACCACCAGCATCGGCTTCGGCGGCTCTATGCTCGCCACAAACATCACGCCCTCCGGCCCGGCCAGATAATCCCCAATCTGCAAATAAGACCAATCAGCCCATGCCTGCCGGAACGGCACGCCAAATCCGCCAGGCCCGCCCACGCTGCCTCCCGGCAACACCAGCGCCACACAAAGCCGCATGAACCTGTTCGCCAGCTCCAGCGGTTCGCACGGCCCCGCCGGGCGATACGCATCATGCAAAAACCCCACCCGCCGCGCGGCGCACCCCGCGCCATAGGCCGGGTACCCGCAAAACCGCCGGATATCCGCCTTCTGCCCATCGGTAAACGCAACCGGCAGAGTGTCAGGCATCAGTACGCATCCCCATCGCCGCGGGTAAAATATACGGTGCCCGTCCCGCTGCTCAGCACCACCGCGGCGTTGGTCACAAAGGGGCCTGCATCCACCAGCATCCTGCTGCCCGGCGGCACCGGCGTGTCGGAAGTCCCAACACTCAGCGCCGAAGCCCCGCCCAGCCGGAAGAACGCCACGGAGGCACTGGCGTTATAAACCAGCACCGCCTGCCCGCCGCCTGCGAGCGCCACATTGGCACCCGTGGTGGAGGCCGATGCCCCCACCGTCCCCGCCGGGCGGAATGGCTGTGTCGAACCTGTCGCCATCCTCTTTCTCCTCAGCCCACATGCTCAAGCAGCACCGCGCGCTTGTAATTTGCGTTGGTCGCGGTCGGCACGGTGGTCGGCGTGGTGGTGGTGTCGGAAGGCGCGCAAAATCCGCCAATCCAGTACCAGCTCTGCGCGATAATCTGCTGCAACCGGTCAATCGGCTCGCGCGTCACCATCGCCACACCGTCGATCACCTGCACCAGGCTGTCCTTCGGTGCCACATCATCGGCGGCCATCCCCGCGAAATCGCCTTCAATCAGCGCGCCCTGCCCACACACAATCGGCCGGCGCACGCTCAAGCCCGAAACACTCGGATGCGCCTGCACATAAGCCTCGGTGGTGGTGATGAAACGCAAGCCGAGGAAGTCGCTCACCATCCCCTGCTGGAACACCGCATTGGCGCTGGTCGCACCCTGGAAAAGCTGTTTGAAATCCGCGTCGGAGAATAATTGCCGGGCCGAAACCGGGTCGAGATAGCAGTTGTAAACACCCTCAACCGTCGGCACTGCGTTGCGCCGCAGCAGCGCCACCGCATCCAGCAGGCTGCCCATGGTCAGCGTATCGGTCGCCTGCAAGGCGGCCGTGGTCAAACGGCTGGCGGGGCGCACAATGGCGCTGGCGGTTGCCGCCTGCACGGCATTCCCGGCGGCGCCATCCGCCACGGTCACATTGGCCGCGAATGTCAGCTGGCCTGAAACACCGCCCGGTGCGGTGGAAACATTGGTGGCGTCCGCGGTCACCCCCACCAGCGTATAGATGTTCTGGCCCACCGTCACCGAAAGCGGCGCACCGGCGGAAACCGGCTGCTGCACCCCATTCACAAACACGGTCAGAAAGCCGCGAATATCATCCACCTCAACCACCGGCCCGGCGCTGGTCAGCGCCGTGGCCACTCGGGTGTTGCCACCAAAATACGGCGCAAACAGCGCATTCCGCGCCAGCTCATCCAGGCTTCGCGCCGCCTGCTCGCCATTGGTGGCGGCGTTCTGCAAAAACTGCGAGGCAATGCCAACACGGCTCGTCACCATGTTCAAATCCTGCGTCGCCGCATAAAAATTCAGCGCTATGGTATATTGCTCCACACCCCAATTGCTAGAAGCCAAACCATTGTCCAGATTGGTATTGCTGGCAGCCGCCAGCGGCGTGGTCACGCTCGGCTTCAGCCCGGCGCGTGTCTTGGTCAGGGTCTCGCCAATCCCAACCGCGAACTCCTCACGGTCCGCGATCATGCGGTAGCCGAGCCTGGATTTCAAAGCGGTCTCAAACTCCCGCTCCAAAAATCCCTGTTGAATAATCGGCTGCAAGGCAGCCGGGAAATTTTGAATCCCCATGTCGTAAAATCCCCAGAATATAAGCGCAATTTCTCACCCGCGCCTGCATCCTTGCAGGCACGGCAACCCATCGTCAGATCAACCTGGTTACCTGCGCTTCAGCAGCGCGGCTCTCGCGTTCAGCCACTCATCGCGGCTCATCTCGCTTGCCATTCTCTGGCGCGGCGGCTCCGGCTTCGGCGCGCTCGCCGCCGCCGAGGATGACTTTCCACCCCCAAACAGCCACGGCTTTGCCCGCTTCAGCTTCGCCAGCACGGTGGGCGCATCCGCCACCTCGCCATCCTCATTCACCTGCAACTCCCCGGCATCGATCAACTTGAGTCCATCAAGATCAACCATCCCCGCCTTCACTGCCTCGGCCTTCAGCTCTGCGCGGATAATCCGCGCCTTTGCCGCCGCCCCTGCCTGCTCCAGCGCCGCCTCCGCCGCCTCAGCCCGCGCCCGCCAATCCTCGGTCACATCATCATTCATGCCGCACTCTCATTAATCGCATTCAACTCGGCCTCTACGTCGCCGATGTCATTCATCGCCGCCGTCGCCTTCACCCCCGCTTCGCGAGACATCTGCCCCGCATTCACCAAGGCCGCCACCGCTTGCGCCTCTTTCAGCCGGTCATCGGCGGAAAGCGGATACCAGCGCGGCCAACGCAAACTCAGCCTCTGGCTCATATCCAAGGGCGGTACAGCTTCACCCCGCACTGTCAGCGGAAATATTTGCGAGGCTCTCATCACCATTTTCGCCAGCGCCAAAATCCCGCCTTCGCCGTAGGAAATGCGCAGATTATCCGCCAACCAGATCAACCCCTGGTTCATCAACTCCAACGCCCGGCCAGATTGCGGGGCGGAAAGCTTCTCCGCACTCGCGCGGTTGCCGTGCACGCTTTCCAGGGCAAACTCCCGCAACGTCCGCACGTAGGAAATCACCGCCTCCGCCGCCGTGCCGCCAATCTCCAACAGCTTGGCATCACCCTTTTCTGAAACTACCAAAGCATTTCCAGCACCTTTAACAATCTCGCTGTCGCTGGTCGCGGGCTCCTTAATCAGCAGCGTCGGGTCAGAGCTGTATTTCAATCCCCGCCCCGCCTGGCTCAGCTGATAATCGATCTCGATATTCGTATCGATCGCGCATCTGAATGTGCAGGCCCCGTCAACCCCGTCACCGCCAGGCAGATTTTTAATCCACACAATCGGCACAAATCCCAGCCCATGCGCCACGCTGCGGCTCTCATCCACCATCGGTCGCGCCAGCGCATCATCCACGGGCCAGGGTAAAAACCAGGTCTCGCTCTGGGTATCCCAAGCCCGCTGAAACCAATAAAGCCCCACCGGGTCCACATCCTCATAACCCTGCGCGGCCAAGTCTACGCCGCTCACCTTGTATTTTTCGGTCACCCGCGCCAACTCGTCCGGCACTTCCGCATTCCAAACTGGGGTCAGATTCAGGCTTTCCAGCACCGAGAAAAACACCCGGCCACCCAGCACGCGGAACAAAACGGCCACGGAACCCACAGCCCCGCGCAACGCCGCATCAATCATCACCTCATTCAGCCGCGCCTCGGCAAACACATCCGCCAGCACCCGGCCCAAGGCCACATCCTGCACGTCCACCGCCGGAAAATGCCCAGCGCTGAACAGCAACGCCACGGAATCCTCCACCACCACACGGCATAGCCCATAGCGCACGGAAGGTTTGCGAAGCCGCAACGGAATATACTCCCCCGCGCCATTCCGCTCCTCATGAAACTGGTAGGGCAGATTGTCATAAAGCGTGCCATCCAGCACGCGCCTCAGCGCTTCCAGCCGCGCCGCGCGCGCCGGCATCGCGCCATCCACCGGAATGGTGCCACAAATCGTATCGAACATGGATTATCAGAAACTTCCCTGCTATCGGCTCAATATGGGCACGTTCAGCCGCCGCGCTGGCGCCTGTACCAGCGTCGCCAGGCTGTTCACCGCGCGCGAAAGCGCGTCGATCTGGTCGTCATGTGTTCCATGCGGAAACTCCCTCATCTCGGCCAGAAACGCATCATTCCAGCCCGCCCCCACAATGGCGAAATTCCCTGCATCCACCTGTGTGGCCGCAGGCATCGCCCGCACCAGCTTGGCATCGCGCTCGGGGCTTGATGCCACCCTGAACCCCACCAGCCCGCGCGTCAGCATCGCAATCTGCGCCGCGCCCGCCTGGCCGGGGTCCTGCGGTAATGAAATCATCGTGCCCATGCCATCCAGCCGCGCCGTATCCTTAAGCGCGGCTTCCACCTGCGCGGGTGAACCCTGCAGCCGCCGCACATCCAGCACCACCAGCCGCTCATCCTCGGTCATGCCGAGCTTTAGCCCCACCGTGTAATCCGGCCGCCGCCCCGGCCCCGGCTGGCTCGCCGCCAGGTCCCAGGCCCGCACACTCATCTTCACATCCGGCGCCGCCGCCAGCCTGGCCACCGCACCCACGCGGAACAATCCACTTTCCCGCGCCTTCGGGGCCTGCTGATACATGGCTGCAAAAGCCCGCTCGCCCACATCGCGGCGGCGCCGTTCCAAATCATCCACGCTCTGCAAGGCCGGCCATAACGCTTCACCAACCCCGCGCCCCAGTTCGTCACCAGCCTCCGCAAGCGCTGGCAGCCGCAAACAGCGCCACCCGCCCTCCGTCGCCAGCAGCCGCCCGGCCAGGTCATCCTCGTGCCAACGCGTCATAATCAGCACAATCCGCCCGCCCGGCTTCAACCGCGCCGTCAACTCCGCCCGGTACCAGTCAAACAGCATGTCCCGCTGCGCCTGGCTCTCCGCCTCCGCCCAGTTCTTCACCGGGTCGTCAATCACAATCAAATCCGCCCGCCGGCCCGTAATTGGCCCGCGCACCCCCGCCGAGAAATACTCCTCGCCCCCGGCGAGTGAAAACTTTGAAGACGCCTTGGCGGCTTTCGCAATCTCCACGCCCAGAAAATCGCCGTGCTTCGCCAAAACACTTCGCACCCGCCCGCCGAAATAATGCGCCAGAGACGCCGTATGCGCCGCCGCAATCACCTGCGCGCCCTTGCTCCGCGCCATAAACCAGGCCGGAAACAACATCGAGCCATAGGTCGATTTCGCCGACCCCGGCGGCATCTGCACCATCAGCCGGTCGCACTTGCCTTCCGCCAAATCCTGTAAATGCCGGATCAGCAATTCATGGTGCGGGGCGGGGGCCTGTCCCACATCGCTCATTACCCGGCGGGAGAATTCCAAAAACCCCGTCGCTTCGCTTAGCCTTTTAATGAAGTCCCCGCCGTGTTCAGTAGAACCAGTATGAAAAGAGGTATACGTCAAACTGGGGTATGTGGGCAATCAAAAAATAACATAAAGTTAGAAAAACTATCTTTTTGCCAATCCTGCCAGAATCAACCTAATCGCCTGCCCGTGCCACCGCTGAACAGATTTATGGTCCGCCCCCAGCATCTCCCCCAACTTCCGCCAGGCATAAATATGCCGCCCGGTCAGTGGGTGCACCAATGCGCGCGCGCCAGCGATCCGCCGCAACACATATTGCTTTTCAGGAATATAAAGTAACCAGCCAAACGCCTCATCCATCCGCGTCACCTCAGCGGCCGAAGGTGCTGGCGGCTTCATCTTCGCCCCCGCCCAGCCATAGGCTTCCAATGCCGTATGCACCACATCCAGCTTTGTAACACGCAGCCGCGTGGAATACCCCCGCGAGGGCATTGCCAGCATCGCCGCACCGGCCTCCTCCAGCCGCCCTACAATCTCTTCCATCGTCATCATGCTTCTTCTCCTTCCGGAAACGGCGCATCCGTCAGCAGCCCCCACGTCAGCGGGTGGCCCGCCCGTAATGACGGCCTGTTAGGGTCGTCCAACCCGTCCTCATCCCGGCTCTTCATCACCGTCACCGGCCGCAATGGCAGGGCCGCATTCAAGCGGCGGCCTCGTTCAATCACCGTATTTCTGGAAAGTCCCAGCTGCCTACCAATCGCCGCCCAGGTCGCCCCGCCACTGCGCATGGTTACAATCGCTTGGTCGGCGGTCTGTGTCCAAATCCTAGCCTGCGGCATTCCATCCTCCATTCTGCACGCCGTAATGTTAGTCAAACTAACAGATTACGTCAAGAAATACTAACATTGAGTTTGCGGCGTGTCGTGTTAGTATGCTGCATGGGATCGAAGAAGCAGCCCCCCGCGGAAACCGTTGGGGCCAGAATCCGGGCTTTACGGCTCGCCGCCGGCATGACTCAGGATGAATTTGCGGACAGGCTCAGCGTTTCCCGCTCCGCCATCGCACAATGGGAAACCGACCGTGCCGGCCAAATTCGGGAAAATATGGAGAAAATTGCGAAGACTTTAAATACTTCGCTCGGCTATCTCGTCTCGGGTGAAACCGGTTCTCTGCTGGGTGATGAACTTGCCCTCATCCGGCTTTACCGCGCCTGCTCAACAGAAGACCGCCGGATGCTCCTGCTCACCGCCCGCCGCCTGGCGCGGAGCTAGCTCACTCCTCTCCAGGTTGCAAAAGCCGCAACTCCCGGTAAACCCCACCTTCTCGTGAAAAGTTCTGGTTATAATATGGGTCGTTCGGCAACAGCGCCTGGTGGCGCTGCAGCATCACTTCATTTTCCAGCATAAACCGGGCCAGCTTGGTGTGGTTAAAGTCATCCCCACGGCTCACACTTTCCCGGTGTTCGGCCACCGTATCGGGCATATAGATAATCTTCATCCCCGCAATGCGTAACTTCACACATAAATCCACATCATTAAACGCAACGGAAAGCTCGCGCTCGTCAAACCCGCCCACCGCATCAAAGGCAGATTTAGGCACAAGCATACACGCCGCCGTCACCGCGGAAACTTCCTGCGCGGTTATCGCATGCGCCATATAGCCCGGCGCCTCGGCGCCCAGGCCCCGGAAGGCATGGTCAGCCACGCCGCCAACACCCAGCACCACGCCCGCATGTTGCACGGTCCCGTCCTCATACAGCAGCTTCGCCCCCACGGCGCCCACGCTTTCATCCGCCAACGCCTCATCAAGCATCCGGCGCAGCCATCCCGCCTCATTCACAAACACATCGTTATTCATAAACAGCAAAAACTCATGGCGCGCCTCCCGCGCCCCGATGTTATTGATACGTGAGTAGTTGAACGGTTCGGCAATCCGCAACACCCGCGTGCCCTCGATATTCGCCTGCGCCGCCGCAAACCGCTCCGCCTCCGGTGTGGTGGACCAGTTATCCAACAAAATAATCTCGTAGCTCACCCCCTTGGTATGGGCCCTTATCGCCTCCACGCATTCCAGCGTCATCTCCACATGGTCGCGGTATGGAATCAGTATCGAAACCCCGGCCTTCTTCACCCGCGTCGGCAGAAATTTCCAATCCACCTTGTAACAGGTCAGGCTCCCGCGCGGCTCCACCTTGGCCGGCAACCCCCGCCGCGCCAGGTGTGCCGCCACCGCCTCGGCCCCGGCCAATGCGGCCTTCGGCTTCGCTCCGGTCCCCGCCGCGGCGGTGGAGCTCGCCGTCTTGCGCCAATGGTACAAAATCTCCGCCACATGATGAATCTGCCCCGGCTCCAGCCCTTCCACCAGCCGCAGCAGCAAATCATGGTCCTGCGCTCCATCCAGCGCCGGGTCCAGCCCGCCCGCCGCGCGTACAATCTTCGCCTCCACCATCACCAGATGGCAGATGTAATTAATATCCAGCAGAAACCGATGGTTGAAATCCGGCTTGAAGTGCGGCTCGCTGAACGCCCCGCCGCGCTCCACCTTATCCTCGTCGGAATAAAGCAGCTTCGCCCCCGTCGCCGCCTGGGCCAGCAGCATAATCTCCAGCGCACCGGGTTCCAGCAGGTCGTCATGGTCAAAAAAGGCAATAAAATCCCCCTTCGCTGCCTTCAGCCCGTCATTCGTCGCCCGGGCAATGCCCCCATTCTTCTTGCGCGTGATCAGCTTGATCCGCTCATCCAGCCCGGCCAGGTCCTTCATCACCGCCACCAGGGTCGCATCCCCCCCGGCATCGTCTATCAGCAGCAGCTCCCAATTTTCATGGGTCTGCGCCCGCACGCTGTCCACGGCCGCCAGAAAATCCCCCACGCCGGGCCGGTAAACCGGGCAGATCACCGAAACCTTGGTGCCCCCCACATCCTTCATCCCATAACGCGCCTTGGCGCGGGGCAGGGCCAAGGGCCGCGCCTCCAGTGCCCAGCGGGGATAATCCGCCAGCAAAAACCGCTCGCGCGGTATCGCCGCCTTCAGCTCTTTCTTTAAATGATACGCGAAGCTGAACAGCTCATCCGTCCGCTTAATCAGCGCTTCGATCTTCTCTCGCGCCGAATCCCCCGGAAAACTTATCTCCAGGGGGCTGCCCGGCAGCTCCTCTCGCTCCGGCAAGGCAAAAAATTTCAATGCTACCCGCTCGCGGCGGCGCAGCTCAGGCGGCGGCGCAAAGGCAAACCCACAGGCCGCATCGCACCCCACCGCCTGCGCCACATCGCCCCGGAACTGGTCCGCCAGCAGCTCCGCCACCGGCTGGCCTTCATGTGTCACCAGCACGCGCACCCCGCCCAGCTTGGTTCCGGCCGCGTCATCCACCCGCACCGCCCAACCCTGGATCAGACCGTCCACCATGCCATCCACCACGGCCATCAGCCGCACCGGCTTCTCAAGCACGAAGCTATATTGCTCAACCGCCCCGCCAGCGCGGGAGCTTATAGGCAACGCCGCCCCATCCAGCGTCATAAAGTGCAACACGTGGCGCACCCCGTCCCAGTAGCGCTCCGGTATCCGGTAGCTGAACCCAATCCGGCTGTTCGCCAGATTCACCAACCGGCTGTCCTCCCGGTGCAAATCGCAGCTAATCACCCCCTCAATCGCACCATCTATCACCGCGCGCATCTTCAGGCTCTCGGCGGGCATCTCAAAATCCACCGCCCAGCCGCCAATCTCCGCCTCGCCGGTCCTGTCCAGGAAGCACAGCAGCTTGCGCTCCCGCCTAAAAACCGGCGCCTTCACATCGGCCTTCAACAGGGCCTTGCGCGGCATCTTTGCCCCTGCCTCAGAATTTTTCACGCCCTCGTCCCCATATCCAATTGCCTCAACGCCGCGGGCAAAAGCCGCGCCAGCCGCCCCGCCCATTCCAGCTGTCCCGCTTCATCGGCAATCAAATCCTGCCGTATCTCAATCTCCAGATAATCAAGCCCGTTCCGCTCGGCATGCACAGGCACGCCATAATCGGTCTCATCGCTCACGCGGTAAGGCACATTCTCCCCCACCACCAGCCCATTTTCTTTCCGCAGCCGCGCGGCCAAAATCTTTGAAAGCCGGGGGTTTCGGTTATACAGCACCGCCACATGCATCGGCCGCGCCTGCGCCAGGTAAACCGGCGTAAAGCTGTGCATCGCCACGTAAACCGTGCGCGCCCGCTCCCTCACCAACCGGGCGATCCGCCCATGGTACGGGTCAAAAATCGCCGCACGCCGCGCGGCCTTCCTTGCCTCGTCCAGCCCTTCATTGCCCAGAATCCTGGTCGCCTCACTTACTTCTGGAATCGCACTGGCCCAGGCGGGGTTGCGGTTACAATCAATCACCAGCCGCGAATAATTCTGCAAAATCGCCGTCGCATCCAGCACCTCGCTCAAACGCCGCGTCACGCCCGCAATACCAATATCCCAGGCAATATGCCGGTCCATCTCCGCACCCGGCACGCCCAAATCTCCCAACGCCCGTGGAATCGCCCGCCCCGCATGGTCCGCCGTCAGCAAAAACGGGCTTTGCGCCGCCGCGCGCAGCAAATCGTAAACCGGCGCCTCGCCGTCCTGCAACAATCCCATGCACGCCTCGCTCAATGCTGCCAGCTTATCCGCCCTGGGCGCGCCGTGCCGGGGTGAAACTCAACCCACTCACCATTGCCGACAGAAATCCCGGTCAGCGCCAGAATAAACCCCCAATGGCTCACCAGCAGCGTCGTGTGCTCATCCGGCCGTGCCCGCATTGCAAGCCTGAAAGCCTCCGCCCGGGCCACCGTCTCCTCCTCGGTTTCAACATCGTCATGCCACCAGCGCTCGGGCAGATGCCCGAATTCATGGTGCGGAAACCGCGTGGCGAGCTGGGCAGGGGTGCTGCCGATATCACAGATGAAGGCGGTCCGCTCACGCACCTCATGCATCACCTCCACACTCACCCCAGGCAGCGCCAGAAACGGCTGCGCCGTCTGCAACGCGCGCAGGTAAGGTGAAACAACCAGCCGGGTTATCCCGGCCCCCGCCAGTTCTTCCGCCGCCGCTTGCGCCTGGGCATGGCCCAGCTCGGTCAGCTCAGGGTCTTCAATCCCGGGGTCCCGCCTCGTCTCAGTAAAACGCAGGTTGAAGAGGCTTTGCCCGTGGCGGAGCAGAAACATGAAAATTCCTTCAAGATTATCCGGCTTGCCGGCCAGCCCCATTGCAACATATGTCTGGCCGCGCGCCAACAGCCGCCCCGCTGCAATCTTGTTCTCAAGCGCCTGGGTTGCGCGCCGGGGCGCGTTGCGTCAATCTATGAGGGAACAGAGGATAACCGTGGCCGGTAACGCACTCCAATCGCTCGGCGGCTTTCCCGTCGTCCTGGTAATTTTCGCGGGCATCGCGATCTTTCTTGTCCTTCGCCTGCGCTCGGTTCTGGGCAAACGCATCGGGTTCGAAAAACCGCCCTTCCACCCCGGCATGGCGCCCGGCCCCCAGTCAGGTCCGGTCATCGATGGCCAGGTATTGCCCGCCTCAGCACCTGGCCGCACCATCCCAGACCCGCAATCAGCACTTGGCCAGCGCCTGATGCAGATCGTCAACCGCGACCCTCAATTCGACCCGCCGGAATTCCTCACCCACGCCGAAGCCGCTTTCCGCAGCATCGTCACCGCTTTCTCCGCGGGTGACCGCACAACCCTGCAATCCCTGCTCACCCCGCATGTCTACCAAACGTTCGAAGCCGCCATTTCGGCACGCGGGCCATCAGGTGAGCAGCCTCGCACCGAAATCAAATCCATCCGCTCCGTCAGCATTGAAGACGCACAGATTTCCGGGGACCTCGCGGCCGTCATCATCCGGTTCCTCTCCACCCAGTTCACCCAACAGCTGGATGCGGCAGGCAACCCTCTCCCAGGCAGCGGCGAACAGGCTGATCTCTGCGACATCTGGACCTTTGAGCGCGATCTGCGCGGCAAAGACCCCGCCTGGCGCCTCTCGGCGGCGCGCAGCGGTTAACGCCATGCGCCGCTTTCTCACTCTTGCTGCCACCCTGGCCCTGGGCGCCTGCACCGCCCAGCAGCAGGCCCAAACCGGCGCTTACGCCCCGCCAGGGCGCATGGTCCCCGTCACCAGCCTCCCCGGCTGGCAACAAAACAACGCCTCGGCCGCTCTCGCCAGCTTCGTCACCAGCTGCAAGGCCATCCTGCTAATGCCGCCCGACTCACCACTAGGCGGCTCCGGCCTTGCGCAGGCACTCGCCGGCCAGGCCGGGCTCTGGCAACCGGCCTGCACAGCCGCGCAAGCCGTCGCTCCGGGCAACAACCCTGCCGCACAAAAATTCTTCACAAGCTGGTTCACCGCCTATGCCATTCCCGGCCAGGCACTCATCACCGGCTATTTCGAACCTGAAGTTCCAGGCTCGAAAAATGAACGCCCCGGCTATCATGTGCCGCTCTACGCCATGCCCGCCACCGCGTCCCTCGCCAGCCTTCCCCGCGCGGCAATCGATGCCGGTGCCCTTCACCGCAAGGTGCCGGTCACGGCCTATGTCACCAACCCGGTTGACGCCTTCATGCTGCAAATCCAGGGCTCGGGCCGCATCCTCCTGCCAGACGGCAACATCCTGCGCGTCGGCTTCGCTGGCCAGAACGGCCAGCCCTACACCCCAATCGGCCGCGTGCTGGAACAGATGGGCGCGCTCCAGCCCAATGATGTCAGCTACCAATCCATCTCCGCCTGGCTCAAATCCCACCCGGGCCAAGCCCAATCCGTCATGGAGCAAAACGCCCGCTACGTGTTTCTCAGCCCCCTCGGCCCGCTGCCCTCCAACGAGGGCGCACCCGGCGCGCTCGGCGTGCCGCTCACGGCCGAACGTTCCACCGCCATCGATAAATCCGCCATACCCCTCGGTGCGCCGCTTTTTGTCGCCACAACAGACCCTATCACCGGTGCGGCCATGAACCTGCTCACCATCACGCAGGACACTGGCGGCGGCATTCACGGGCCAGACCGGGCGGACATCTTCTTCGGCGCCGGGCCAGACGCCGAGGAAACCGCGGGCTCCATGCGCCAACCCGGCCAACTCTATCTGTTGCTGCCCAAACCGCCCGCCGCCTGAAATCCCGGCCGCCTTGTCCGCATGCGAGCAAACGGCTAGAGGCTGCGACGTGACGATAAGGAAAGTCTGATGACCTCCAGCTTGGTTCAACAAGACGGAACGGCTGAAAAACTCCGGCTCACGGCTCTCATCGGCGTCCTCGGCGTGGTCTATGGCGACATCGGCACCAGCCCGCTCTACGCGCTGCAAACCTGCCTTTCTTATTTCAGCGGCAATCATCTGGTGCCAGAGGATGTTCTCGGCGTCCTCTCCCTCATCACCTGGGCGCTCATCATCACCGTCACGCTGAAATACGTCATCTTCATCATGCGGGCCGACAATAACGGAGAAGGCGGCACCCTCTCGCTCATGGCTCTGGCCAGCCGCGTCGCCCGCAGTGAGCGTACGCGCGTCGCCGCCGGTCTTGTCGGCATCGTCGGCGCCGGGCTGTTTTTTGGCGATGGCGTCATCACCCCGGCCATCTCCATCCTCTCCGCGGTTGAGGGCATCGAGGTCGTCGCCCCCAATCTTGGCGCGCTTGTTCTGCCCATCGCCATCGCCGTCATCATCGTGCTTTTCGTCATCCAGCGCCACGGCACCGCCGCCGTTGGCCGGGCGTTCGGGCCGGTCATGGCGCTCTGGTTCCTCAGCATCGGCGCGTTGGGCCTCAGCCAGATCATCCATCACCCCGGCGTCTTCATCGCCCTCAATCCCTGGTTCGGCGCCAGCTTCATCATCCGGCACGACCGCATGGCCTTCCTGGTTCTGGGCGCGGTGGTGCTGGCCGTCACCGGGGCAGAGGCCCTTTATGCGGATATGAGCCATTTCGGCCGCAAGCCCATCCGGGTCTCCTGGGTGTTTTTCGTGCTGCCCTGCCTGCTGCTGAATTATTACGGCCAGGGCGCGCTGGTCATCGCCAATCCCGCCGCCGGCAGCAACCCGTTCTACAAGCTCGCCCCACATGTCCTGCAGGTGCCGCTCATCCTGCTTGCCACGCTGGCCACGGTCATCGCCAGCCAGGCCGTCATTTCCGGCGCTTTTTCGGTCTCTCGCATGTGTGTGCAGCTCGGCCTGCTGCCGCGCATGGAAATCCGCCACACCAGCGAAACAGAACAGGGCCAGATCTACGTGCCCCAGATCAACACCATCCTCGCCATCGGCGTGCTCCTGCTGGTGCTCACCTTCCGCTCCTCTTCCAATCTGGCCTCGGCTTACGGCATCGCCGTCACCGGCACGTTTTTATGCGACAACACGCTGGCCGCCTTCGTCTACCGCCGCCAGTTCGGCTGGTCGCGCATCTCCACCCTGGCCGTGTTCGGCCTCATCGGCGTGGTAGACCTCGCCTTCTTCTCCGCCAATTCACTAAAAATTGTCGAGGGCGGGTGGGTGCCGCTCGCCATCGGCTTCACCATCATCCTGGTGATGACCACCTGGCGGCGCGGCCGCTCTCTCATCCTCGCCCGCTGGATGCAGGACAGCCTGCCCCTCTCCACCTTCCTCAACCGGCTGCCGCAATCGCGCATTGTGCGCGTCCCCGGCACCGCCGTGTTCATGACCGGCAATCTGGACTACGTGCCCAACGCCCTGCTTCACAACCTCAAACACAATAAGGTGCTGCACGAGCAGGTTTTCTTCCTCACCGTCCGCAATCTGGATGTGCCGCAGGCCAGCCCGGGCGAACGTATCAGGGTCGAGGAAGCCTCACCCGGCATCTATAAAGTCACCCTCTATTACGGCTTCATGGAAAGCCCGAACGTCCCCCGTGCGCTGGAAAGCCTCACCGGCCAGGGTATCGAGTTCAAACCCATGCAGACCAGCTATTTCCTCGGCCGGGAAACCGTGGTCCCAGCCTCTGTACCCAAGCTGCGCTTCATCCGCCGCTGGCTGTTCCTGTTCATGTCCCGCAACGCCATCACCGCCACGGAATTCTTCCGCATCCCGTCAGACCGCGTGGTCGAACTCGGTGTGCGCATCGCGGTTTAGAGCGCTCGCACAACTCCCAAACACGCCGCCCTGTCCGCCACGCAGCCGCCTTCCATCCACCACCGACGCGCCGCCGCCAGAATCTCCCCAATCCTCGGACCCGGCTCCACCCCCAACGCAAGCAAATCCCGGCCCTGCAGCGGAAACACCGGCCTTTCCATGCCCGCCAGCCGGTCCCGCAGCCGGGCCCAGCCAGCACCGCCGCCGCCCCACAGCCAGCTCTGGCCCATCAGCACCTCACGCGCCTCATCCGCCAGCGCCCGGCGCAACGCCGCGTCGTCATCCTCCAACCTCAACGCAAACGGCTTACGCCAGCCCACCAGCATCTCCGCCTCGGCACCGCTCAACCGCAACCGCCCGGCAAAATCCTCATCCGTCAGCGCCGCCACTCGCAACAGCGCATCACCCGGCGCCCCACGCCTCAGCAGCGCCGCCAGCCGCTCCGGCTTCGCCCCCGGCAACACCATCTCCAGCACGCCGGTTTGCCGCATCAATTCCACAGAAGCCAGCGGGGCAGGGGCCACCAAAATCTTCTTCAGCTCGGCCCAAACCCGCTCCACGGAAAGCTGCCGCAACCCCTCGCGTCCCGCCGCAACCGCCACCACCGCCCCGGCATCGGGTCCACCTTGCCCATAACGCGCGAAGAAGCGGAAGAACCGCAAAATCCTTAAATAATCCTCGGCAATCCGCGCACCAGGCGCCCCCACAAACCGCACAATCCCGGCCGCCAGATCCGCTTGCCCGCCGAAATAATCGAAAACCTCGCCGCCCTGCGTGCAGCTCATCGCGTTGATGGTAAAATCCCGCCGCGCCGCATCCTCACGCCAGTCATCGGTAAAGGCCACAACCGCGTGCCGCCCGTCCGTTTCCACATCCCGGCGCAGGCTCGTCACCTCAAACCCGCGCCCCGCCGCCACCAGCGTCACCGTGCCGTGCTCCACCCCGGTCGGCACCGCCTTCAGGCCCATGGCCTTTGCCCGCGCCATCACCTCTTCAGGCTTCAATGGCGAGGCAAAATCCACATCCGCCACCGCCCGGCCCGCCAGCATGTCGCGCACCGCGCCACCCACCATCCGCGCCTCCGGCAGTGCCGCCCAAACCTCCTCCATGCCCGGCAGTTCAATCACGCAACACCCCGCAACCGCATCGCCACGCGGTAGAGCATCTCCGCCGTGGCACCCCAGATCACATGGTCCTCATGCGGCCACACCCAGAACTCCCTCAAGCCCACCTGGCCCACAGCTCTCCGGCGCGCGGGGTATTCCGGGTTCAGCAAAACCGAGAACGGCAGAACAAACAGCTCTTCCACCTCCTCGGTGGCGGGCAATAAGGCCACTTTTTCAGGCACCAGCGCCACCACCGGGGCAATATGAAACCCGGTGCCGGTCACGTAATCATCCATCCGGCCCAGAATTTCCGCCCGTGCCGGCTCCAGGCCAATCTCTTCTTGCGCCTCCCGCAAGGCCCCAGCCTCAGGGGTGACGTCATAGGGCTCAATCTTCCCCCCAGGAAAGGAAACCTGCCCCGGATGGGCCGTCATGCGCGTACTGCGCCGCGTCAGCCACACGCCGTTCCCTGGCTCCAGGGCCACCAGCACCGCCGCCGCGCGCAAGCGCCCCTGTTGTAAATTTCTATAGGCAAACCCTTGTGGAAAAGCCGCCCGCAGCACCTCAGCCTTCATGGGGCGCCACCCGGCTTACGCGCAATCGGCATCCCGGCAATTCGGCATATCTCCCAGCGGGAAAAACACGCCCTGGCTCCACACCCCCAGCACCTTGCGCCCATTAACAATTCCCGGCTCGGCCAGCGCCACCAGCTCGTAATAGGTTGCGCGGTTAATCCGCGCCTCAATCGGGAATCTGCCTTTGCCATCACGAATATGAAGATAGGGCGTTGGCTCGCAACTCAGCAAATCGTGAGAAATCCGGATGGGGTGCTCCCGCCCCGCCGTCACGCATTGGTCTACATTTGTGCGGAAACACAGCACCTGCTCCCTTCCGCTGCCGTTCCATTCCAGCTCCACCGCCAGAAACGGCGCATCCTCAACCTCTATCTGCCCGCGCTCCGCCGGAGTTTCCAGGATATATTTTCCGGCCTCGTCTCGCGTCAGCACGGTCGAAAACAAGCAAATCATGGGCTTACGGGCAATCGGGCTGCCTTTATACAGCCAGCTTCCGTCACGTTTGATAAGAAACGGCAGATCCCCGCAATCCGCGGCGGGGCGCGCTTGCGCGCTCTTCGCGCACATCCGTCCCTGCTCTCCACTCGCCGCCTGCTTCAACGCGCAAAAACTCCTCTACGATCCTCGAGATATAGGTACCTGCCCAGGCGGTTCAAATGCCTAAACGCGCGCGCGCCGCTTCCGGCAAACATGTGGCAACATTAAGGCCCAGCACCTTACCATCTCCTGAAACCCTTGGCGTTTTGGCTCGGCTTTCGCTAAACCCCGCGCATGGAATACGATGTCATCATCATCGGCGGCGGCCATGCGGGCACGGAAGCCGCCGCGGCTTCCGCACGCTATGGCGCGCGCACCCTGCTGGTTACGCAAAGTGCTGCCCGCGTGGGCGAAATGTCATGCAACCCCGCCATTGGCGGCATCGGCAAAGGCCATCTGGTCCGCGAGATCGACGCGCTGGACGGCCTGATGGCCAAAGCGGCAGATGCCGCCTGCATCCATTTCAAGCTTCTTAATCGCACCAAGGGCCCCGCCGTGCGCGGCCCCCGCGCCCAGGCAGACCGCTCGCTCTACCGCAACGCCATCCAGGCGCTGCTCGCCGCGCAGGCCAACCTCAAAATATTAGAGGATGAAGCCGCCGGGTTCGCGGTCACCAACGGCGTCCTCACCGGGGTCAAACTCGGCTCCGGCAAAACCCTCTCCTGCGCCGCCGCCGTGCTCACCACCGGCACTTTCCTCAATGGAGTCTTGCATTTCGGCACCCAGATGCAGCCCGGCGGGCGAGCGGGGGATTCTCCCTCACGGGCTCTGGCGGCAGACCTGCACCGTCTCAACCTGCCGCTGGGCCGCCTGAAAACCGGCACACCCGCGCGTCTGGCCAAATCCAGCATCGATTGGGATAGCCTCCCCGAGGACAAAGGCGAAAACCCGCCCGAGCCGTTTTCCGCGCTCACATCCCGCATCACCAACCCGCAGATCTCCTGCCGCATCACCTCCACCACCGAAGCCACGCACGCGGTCATCCGGGAAAACATCCATAAATCAGCGGTCTATGGCGGCAACATCGCCGGGCGCGGCCCGCGCTACTGCCCCTCCATCGAGGATAAAGTGGTCCGCTTCGCTGAAAAACCTGGCCACCAGATCTTCCTGGAGCCCGAAGGGCTGGATGATGACACAATCTACCCCAACGGCATTTCCACCTCTTTGCCGCTGGACGTGCAGCTTGCCCTCATCCATACCATCCCAGGGCTGGAACACGCCGAAATCCTGCGCCCCGGCTACGCGGTGGAATATGATTACGTCGACCCCCGCGCCCTCGACCATTCTCTAAGTTTGAAGGCCCTGCCTGGGCTTTTCCTCGCCGGTCAGATCAACGGCACCACGGGGTACGAGGAAGCAGGCGCCCAAGGGCTCATGGCGGGCTTAAACGCCGCGCGCCGGGCAGGGGGTGCTGATGCGGTCCATCTCTCCCGGTCGGAAGCCTATATCGGCGTCCTTATCGACGATCTCGTCACCCAGGGTGTCACCGAACCCTACCGCATGTTCACCTCCCGCGCCGAATACCGCCTGCTTCTGCGCGCCGACAATGCCGAGCTGCGCCTGACCCAGAAGGGGCTGGATTGGGGCTGCGTGGGCACAACGCGCGCGCAATCATTCGAAAATCTTAAGGCACAGATTGCATCTTTTCAAAACAAGCCGGAAGGCGAGGGCAGGGCCGCCAACATCCTCCGCGCTGACCTGCTTTATGCCGGCTACATCGCCCGCCAGAACTCCGAAATCCGCGCGCGGGAAAAAGACGAAGCCGTCAAAATCCCCGCCGCTTTCAACTATGCCGAAGTCGGCGGCCTCTCCGCCGAACTGCGCGAGAAGCTGGAACGCGCGCGCCCGCAAAATCTCGCCGCCGCTGGCCGTATCGAAGCCATGACCCCCGCCGCTTTGGGCGCCATCTTCGGCGCTTTGCGAAAAACCCAGCGCGCCGCATGAGCGAGGAAAAACTCCGTCATTTTGCGGCACTCGTCTCAAAATGGTCGCCCAAAATCAACCTCGTTTCGAAATCAGACCAGCCTCATATCTGGGAGCGCCATGTGCAGGATTCCCTGCGCCTGCTCCCCTTCATCCCCAAAACCACATCGCGCGCCATCGACCTCGGCTCCGGCGCCGGGTTTCCAGGTCTCGTGCTCTGCATCGCCACCGGCATCCCGTTCGACCTTATAGAATCAGACTCCCGCAAATCCGCCTTTCTGATGGAAGCCGCCCGCCAGACTGGTGCTGCCGCCAAAATCCATAATTGCCGCATCGAATCAGCCCCCGTAAAACCCGCCGCCCTCATCACCGCCCGCGCTTTGGCGCCGTTGGAAAAGCTCCTGGGCCTGGCTTCACCTTTGCTCACACCGGAAGGTTTCTGCCTGTTCCCGAAAGGCAAGGGCGTGGAAGATGAATTGACGCTCGCCACCCCCCTCTGGCACACGAAGATTGAGCGCCTTTCCTCACCCGGCTGGGGCGAAAGCTGTATCTTGAAAGTGAGCCAGATCCGCCATGCCGGAGCCGCATAAAAAGCCGCGAATTATCGCCATCGCCAATCAGAAAGGCGGGGTCGGCAAAACCACCACGGCCATCAACCTCGCCGCCGCCCTGGCCGTGGGCGGCATGAAGGTGCTGCTTATCGATATCGACCCCCAGGGCAACGCCTCCACCGGGCTTGGCATCGAGCACGAGGCCCGCAATGGCGGCACCTATTCCCTGCTAGCTGGCGACACCACGCTGGCAGCCGCAATTCTTCCCTCCAATGTCGAAAATCTTTCCATCGTCCCCGCCGTGGCGGATCTCATGGGCGCGGACATGGAGTTCAGCACGCTGGAACACCGCAATTTCCTGCTCCGCGACGCCCTGGCCCAAGGCTGCAATGCTGACGTGATTTTTATCGACTGCCCGCCCGGCCTGGCGCTGCTCACCCTCAACGCGCTGGTCGCGGCGGATGCCGTGCTGGTGCCTCTGCAAGCCGAATTTTTCGCGCTGGAGGGTATTTCCCAGCTCATGCGCTCGGTCGATATGGTCAAACGCAGCCTGAACCCGAAACTGGAGATCGAAGGCATCGTGCTGACCATGACGGATAAGCGCAACAACCTCTCCGAACAGGTGAGCAACGACGTTCGCACCTATTTCAAAGACAAAGTGTTCGAAACCGCCATTCCCCGGAACATCCGCATCACTGAGGCCCCTAGCCACGGCGTGCCTGTCCTGCTTTATGATTTCCGCTCAACCGGGGCGCAGGCTTACCTGGCTTTGGCGGCTGAATTTTTGCGCCGGGCGCGCGGCAGAAAGGAACTGGCATGAGCGGGAAACCTTCGCATAAACCGCTGGCCCGCGGCCTGGCCGCCTTAATGGGCGAAGCCGCAGTGCCCACCAGCATTTCAGCCGCTGGCGTGCAGCTTTTGGCGGTGGATCTGCTGGAGCCCAGCCCCTACCAGCCCCGCCAGTCCATGGATGAAACCGCCCTGCAGGAGCTGGCTGATTCCATCGCCCAGCGCGGCATTCTGCAACCGCTTCTGGTCCGCCCGAAGCCAGGGGCGCCCGGCCATTACCAGATCATCGCAGGCGAGCGCCGGTGGCGCGCCTCCCAACGCGCGATGCTGCACGAGGTTCCGGTGCTGGTGCGCGCCCTCTCAGACGCGGACGCCATGGCCGCCGGACTGGTTGAAAACCTTCAGCGCGAAAACCTCAACGCCATGGAAGAAGCCGAGGGCTATAAACGCCTCACCGATGAGTTCCATCTCAGCCACGACCAGCTTGGCGAGGCCGTTGGCAAATCCCGCTCTTATATCACCAACGCTGTTCGGCTTTTATCTCTGCCCAGCTCCGTACAGCTCTTGCTGCGAGAAGGCGCGATCTCCCTTGGCCATGCCAAGGCGCTTCTCACCCATCCGGAGCCAGTGAAAGCCGCGCAGGAAATCGTCAAGCGTGGCCTTTCAGTCCGGCAAACCGAGGCCATGGCCAAAAACACCGGCCGCTCCCTGGCACCCGAACTCATGGCGCGTATCCCGCGCGAACATCAGGCAGACCACAGCGAGGCCGCCGCCCTGGCGGAAAGCCTCTCTGAGCGCCTGGGGCTAAGGGTAGACATCAAGTTCAACGGTTCAGGCGGCACGCTTACCCTCAATTACGCCGACCTCGACCAGCTTGATTCACTGCTGGCGCTGCTGAACAGGTAGCGCCAGCTATGTTCCACGTGGAACATACCCGGCCCGGCCCAGCAATGTTCCACGTGGAACATTGAACGGCAAATTCAGAATTAACGCGGCATTATAAAATTTCGGCCATCCTTTTCTAAACCACGTCTCCGCGCGCCGCGCGGCTGTTTTACGAAAAGGAACCGTTTATGAATGCGCTGCGCCGGCTGTCCATTACCTGGCAGTTGACCCTGTTATTTCTGTTTGCGCCGGCCCTGATGGGCACGGGCATAATTGCTTCGCTCATGCAACCCGTCCGGCTGGAAATGAGCACCACGGAAGCGCCAGTCCTGGCCGTCATTCTGGCCCTGCTCCTGGTATTGTACCTCATGGCCGCCATCTCTTGCCGCCGCCACATCACCACCACGCTGCGGGGTTTGAGCGGGGCTGTGCACCGCCTCGCGAGTGGAGATATGGAAACCAGAATACCCTGCGCGGGCCGCTCAGACGAACTGGGCACCCTGGCCGCCGCCCTGGCGAATTTTCGAGAGAGTGCCGCCCAGAACCGCAAGCTGGAGGCTGAGGCTGAGGCCGCACGGCGGACGGCGGAAACGCAGCGCCAGATGCGTGAGCAGGAAGAAGCGCACCAGGCGGCTGAGCTTGCGGATATGATGAAGCGGCTTGGCGCCGGGCTTGGCCAGCTTGCCAGCGGCAACCTCGCCTCCCGGCTGGACGCAGCTTTTCCCGCCACTTACGAAAACCTGCGGGCAGATTTCAACGCTGCCCTGGGTCAGCTTCAGGAAACCATGCAATCCATCGGCGAAAACGCTTCCGGTGTGCGCGGCGGTGCCACGGAAATGGCCCGCGCGGCGGACGACCTTGCCAAACGCACGGAACGCCAGGCTGCGGCGCTTGAACAAACAGTATCGGCCCTGGGCAACGTAACCGGCACCGTGAAACAAACCGCCACAAGCGCCGAGGATGCGCTGAAGGTGGTTAACATCGCGCATGACGACGCCGCGCGCTCCGGCAGCGTGATGCGCGAGGCCGTGGGCGCGATGAGCGAGATCGAGGCCTCCTCCCGCCAGATTGGCAATATCATCGGCGTGATCGACGAGATCGCCTTCCAAACCAACCTTCTGGCCCTGAATGCGGGGGTTGAGGCGGCGCGGGCGGGCGATGCCGGGCGCGGGTTTGCTGTTGTCGCCACTGAGGTTAGGGCTTTGGCCCAGCGCTCAGCCGAAGCCGCGAAGGAGATAAAGTCCCTCATCTCCACATCCGGCGCGCAGGTGGTGGCCGGGGTGCGGCTTGTGGGCGAAACCGGCGCAGCGCTTGAGCATATTGTTGAGCAGGTGGATGCCCTGAACAAAATGGTGGAAGAAATTGCCCATTCCGCGAAACTTCAAGCCACCGGTTTGGCCGAAGTAAACACCGCCATGGGCCAGATGGACCAGATGGCCCAGCAGAACACCGCGATGGTTGAGCAAGCTAATGCAGCCAGCCGCGGCCTTTCGGCCGAAGCCGGCGCGCTGGAATCACTTATCGGGCGCTTCAACCTGGGCTTTGAACCCAAGATAGAACCGTTTAAACCGGCTTACAGCAAGCCTGCCATGCCCATGCCGGTTAAAACCCCCAGCCTTGCCGGCAGTTTTAAAAAAATGCCCGCTGGTGAGGATGACTGGGCCGAGTTTTAGGGCGCCAAAAACCATGTTCCACGTGGAACATATATAATGTCAGCCCCGGCTGGCGTTTCGTGCGCGGGCCGCCAGCGCCAACATCGTCTGGCGGCAGTAATCCTGGTCGGGGATATGGGTGGTTTTGCAGGCGGTTTCCGCCGCCAGAGAAGCCGCCAGCGCCTGATTCAACGCGGGCAGGCCCCACAAACGCAGCATTTTCTGCACCACCGGCTGGCGTTTAAAGAACACCGGCGGGCGCATTCCGGCCATGGCTTCCTGGGTGCTGGCACCTTCCGCCATGGCGGCAGCCGCCAGCCGCAGGCGCAAAAGCTCAGTGAGCAGCACCCGCATCAACCCCACCGGCGAAGCGCCTTCCTCATAAGCCAGGGTCAGCGCCTTATCCGCTCCCGGCAAATCGCCGGTCAGCGCCGCGTCGATGGCGTCGTTCATCGATGTATCGCCGCCATCCGCCAGAATGGACGATACATCCGCCAGAGACAGCGATTTTTCCGCACCGGCATAAAGGGTGAGTACCTCCAAAGCCTGCCCCAACGGCCCTTCCTCGCCGGTGAGGTTCTGTGCCGCCCAGTTCGCCGCATCCTGGTCTATGGCCACACCTCGCGCACGCAGCCGGGTGGTGATCACCTGCGGCAGCCGGGCGGCATCTATCGCGTAGCAGGCGATGCTGGCCATGGCTGGAGATTTTTCGGCCAAGCCCCGCAGCTTGGATTTGCCCGTAAGCTCCCCGGCTTCAAGTATCAACAATCCATCCGGCGGGTTTTCGGTTAGTTTTTCTAACGCTTTGACAGTTTGCTCGTTCACACCCCGCACCCTAATGACACGCTTGCCGCCGGTGAGAGAGGCCGCCGAGGCTTCCGCCAGCAATGCATCCGGTGTGGGGTTGGAAAGTTCGGCGAAACGGAACGGGTCATTCAGCGCGCCCGGCACCGCGCGCGCCAAAGCCAGCCCGCGTTCGGCCACCAGCCCGGCATCAGGCCCATGCAGCAAAACCAGATTGGCGGATGGCGCTTTTAAAAACGCCTCAACCCGGCCTGCCTCCAGCTTCATGATGCCGGATGGGTGCGGAACCAGGCGGCAAGCTGGGCGGTTATCTGCCCGGCGATTTCATTGGCCAATTGCTGGTTCACCGTATCTGTCTCCAGGTTGGAGGCGAAATATTGCTGGTCGATGATGTTCAGCGCGTCCATCGCCGTGGCGGTGCCAGAGATCAGGGCGGCATCCGGATTGCCGATCGGCGCCAGCTTCCAGGCCGCAATGGCGTTGAAGCGGTTGCGGGTGGTGGAGCTATCCGCCTGAATACCTTCCCCGGTTTGAATAACCCTGTAGTTCACCGAAAGCGTGTAAAGCTCCCGCACCGGCTGGCCGTTGGTGTAGAGCTGCTGCTCCAGCGTCTGGCGCAGAACTTGCCCGGTGCGGTCCGGGATATTCTGCACCTGCACCGTTTCCAGCCCGGCACTGGCGGCTTGCCCTTGCGCGCCCCCGTAAAGCGGCGAAAAGCCGCAAGCCGAGAGCGCCAGCAGGAAAAGGGCGGCGAAGGGTTTATTTGACAACAAAATTCACGATCCTGCCAGGTACATAGATCTGCTTCACAATGGTCTGCGCCCCTATTGTGCCCGCCACGGCATCCTTGGCAAGCGGGATCGCGATATCCTCCCCCGCGCCCGCCGGAACCAGGATGGTGCCGCGCAGCTTGCCGTTTACCTGGACGGCCACGGTGAGTTCATCCACCACCAGCAAAGCCGGGTCGGCTTTCGGCCAGGCTTGCTGGGCGGCAAGGCCAGCACCGGGGCGCAGCTTGGCGAATAGATGCTCGGACAGATGCGGCACCAGCGGCCCGGCGAGGCGCACCAATATTTCCATGGCCTCAAACCGGGCGGCCTGCATATCCGCCGTTTCGGCCGGGGCAGCCAGGGCGTTCAGCAATTCATAAAGCCGCGCCACGGCGAGGTTGAAGGCGAAGCTTTCCAGCGCGTTTGTCACCGCCTCGATAGAGCGGTGGGCGAGCTGGCGGAGCTTTTTCGCCTCCGGGCCGTAAGCCTCTACGCTCGCCGGGCCGGATTTGGCGATCTCCTCGCCCACACGGGCGAGGCGTTGCAGGAAGCGGTAGCTGCCCTGCACGCCATTTTCGGTCCATTCCACATCGCGCTCGGGCGGATTGTCCGACAGCACGAACCAGCGCGCCGTGTCCGCGCCGAAGCGCTCGACGATGGCGCCCGGGTCCACCGTGTTGCGCTTGGATTTGGACATTTTCTCCACCCGGCCCACCGTAACCGGCGCGCCGGTGGCTTTCAGCACTGCACCATCGGCGGTGCGGGTAATTTCCTCCGGGTAGAGCCAGTTGCCCGCTTCATCCTTATAGGATTCATGCGTGACCATGCCCTGGGTAAACAGCCCGGCGAAGGGTTCGTCCAGGCTCACATGGCCGGTCTTGTGCATGGCGCGGGTGAAGAAGCGGGCATAGAGCAGATGTAAAATCGCGTGTTCGATACCACCCACATATTGGTCCACCGGCAGCCAGGAATTCACTGCCGCCGGGTTGGTGGGCGTTTGCGCCTGAGGCGCGGTGAAGCGGGCGAAATACCAGGAAGAGTCGATAAATGTATCGAACGTGTCGGTCTCGCGCGTCGCCGCCTTGCCGCATTTGGGGCAGCTTACATGCCGCCAGGTGGGGTGATGGTCCAGCGGGTTGCCGGGTTTCTCGAAACTCACATCCTTCGGCAATTCCAGAGGAAGCTGCGCCGCCGGCACGGGTTGCGGGCCGCAAGCCTCGCAATGAATGACGGGGATGGGGCAGCCCCAATAACGCTGACGCGAAATACCCCAATCGCGCAGGCGCCAGTTCTGCACCGCCTTGCCAACGCCCAACCTTTCCAGCTCCTCAATGGCGCGGGGTTTGGCGTCCTTGGTGGGCAAGCCGTTCAGAAAGCCAGAATTGACGATAAACCCTTCACCATCCAGCGCTTTGTTGCCAATTTCGGGCGTGGTGTCCGCCCCCGGTGAAACCACCACCGGGACCGGCAGGCCATATTTCCGGGCGAAATCCAGATCGCGCTGGTCGCCGCAGGGGCAGCCGAAGATGGCGCCGGTGCCGTATTCCATCAGCACGAAATTGGCGATCCAGACAGGATGGCTCTTCCCGGTGAAGGGGTTGATAACCTGTAGCCCGGTATCGAACCCGCGCTTCTCGGCGGCTTCGATGGCAGCCTCGGACGTGCCCTGGCTGGCGCATTCCGCGATGAAGGCAGCGGCGCCCTGATTGGTTTGCGCCACCTGCTTCGCCAGAGGGTGCTCCGCCGCGATGGCGAGGAAGGACATGCCGAACAGCGTGTCCGGGCGGGTTGTGTAAACCGTGACATGCTCTTCGCTGTTCGCCAGCTTGAAGCTCACTTCAGCGCCCTGGGAATGGCCGATCCAGTTTTCCTGCATCAGCTTCACACGCTCGGGCCAGCGGTCCAGGCTGTTCAGCCCGTCCAGCAATTCCTGAGCGAAATCAGTGATTTTCAGGAACCATTGGGAGAGTTTCTTCTTCTCCACCAGCGCGCCGGAGCGCCAGCCCCGCCCGTCGATCACCTGCTCGTTGGCGAGCACGGTCATGTCCACCGGGTCCCAGTTCACCGAGGCATCGCGGCGTTCCACCAGCCCGGCTTTCCAGAAATCCAGGAACAGTTTCTGCTGCTGGCCGTAATATTCAGGGTCACAGGTGGCGAATTCGCGGGACCAGTCCAGCGAGAAGCCCATACGCTGTAATTCGGCGCGCATATTGGCGATGTTTTTGTAGGTCCAATCCGCCGGGTTGGCCTTGTTTTCCCGGGCGGCGTTCTCGGCCGGAAGGCCGAACGCATCCCACCCCATGGGGTGCAGAACCGAGAAACCCTGCGCCCGCTTATAGCGCGCCACCACATCGCCCAGCGTGTAATTGCGCACGTGGCCCATATGGATTTTCCCCGACGGGTAGGGAAACATCTCCAGCACATAATATTTGGGCTGGCCGGGGGCGGGTATATCCTCGGCCTTGAAACAGGCCTGGTTGTTCCACTCGGCCTGCCAATGCGGCTCGGAAAGGGCAAAATCGTAACGCGCGGGTTCGGTATCTGACATGGTGGCGCCTGTTTATCCTTGGGGTTAGGCGCCGCCAAGGGTGGGAGCCTTACATGGTGGAATTGAATGCCCCGCCATCAAGCAGAATATTCTGCCCGACGATATAACCCGCCTGGGCCGAGCAGAGAAACGCGCACATGGCGCCGAACTCCTCCGGCTGGCCCACCCGCCCGGCCGGGTTTGCGGCGGCGCGGGTAGCGATGATCTCCTCCATTTCACGGCCAGTGGCGCTGGCCGTGCCTTCGGCGAGTTTTTGCAGCCGGGCTGTGTTGAAGGGGCCGGGGAGCAGGTTGTTGATGGTGACGTTATGCCGGGCCACCTGGCGGGAGAGCCCGGCGACAAAACCGGTAAGCCCCGTGCGGGCAGTGTTGGAAAGGGCAAGACTGGGAATCGGGGATTTCACCGCGCTGGAGGTGATGTTCACGATGCGCCCAAATTTACGGGTGACCATGCAATCCACCGTGGCGCGGATGAGGGCGATGGGGGTGAGGAGATTGGCGTTCAGCGCCGCCCGCCAGTCTTCTTCCGAGAAATCCCGGAAATCTCCAGGGGGCGGGCCGCCAGCATTGGTGATGAGAATATCGGGGTTGGGGCAGGCCAGCAGGGCGGCGGCGCGGCCTTCATCGGTGGTGATGTCGCCCACGGCAATGCTGATCCGCACGTCTGTGAGCTTACGCAGCTCTTCGGCTGTTTCTTCCAATGCCTCTCGGTTACGGCCGGTGATGGTTACACTCACACCTTCCCTCGCCAGGGCGAGGGCGCAGGCGCGGCCAAGCCCGGCGCTGGCCGCGCAGACAAGAGCGGTGCGGGATTTGATACCGAGATCCATTGATCGTACTCCGAGGATGGACAGCTTATATAAGCCGCCTTGGCCTGCGGAAAACCCTGCCTAAACGGGTGTTTGCGCCGCCGAGGCCCGCTTGTTGTGCCAATTATCCATCAGCTTCAGCACCGTGGCGGCGGTTTCCTCGATGGACCGGCGGGTGACATCTATGGCTGGCCACCCTCGTTCGTTGCAGAGCCGCCGGGCCCAGAGCAATTCTTTCTCCACCGCTTCATAATCGACATAATCCGAGCTATCCGCCCGGCCGAAGATCTCGTTGGTGCCGATGAGCTTGAGCCGGTGGCGGCGGATATCGATGAGGGATTTAGGGTCGATGGTAAGGCCGATAATGGGACAGGAAACATGTTCCAGCTCCTGCGGCACGGGCGTGTTTGGCACCAGGGGCACGTTAAGCGCCTTGATGCCGCGATTGGCGAGATAAAAGCAGGTAGGGGTTTTGGAGGAGCGGGAGACGCCGACCAGCACCACATCGGCCTCCGAGATGCCGCGATTGGCCTGGCCGTCATCATGGGAGATGACGAAATGCATGGCATCTATCCGGCGGAAATAATCGGCATCCAGCACATATTGGCGGCCGGGCTTATGTTTTACCGGGGAACCGAACTGGGCCTGGAGCATTTCCAGCAGTGGGTCCAGCACATGCTGAAGCGGCACGCCCATGCGGGCGCAGGCATCGTCCAGCTCGTGCCGGAGGGCATCGTCCACCAATGAGCAGAGCACCGGGCCGGGCTCTGCCTGGATACCTTCCAGCACGCGATGAAGCTGAAGCCGTGAGCGGATAAGGGACCAGCGGTGGTAGGAAACCTGCGCTTCATCAAACTGCGCCACCGCGGCGCGGGCGAGGGCGGTTAAAGTATCCCCCGTGGCGTCGGATATCAGATGTATATTCAGCTTATGAGGATCCATGATTAGGTTCATAGCGTGGATAACTATGGAATGCGCAGCGGAATTTTGTGATGACGGGGATAAGTGTGAAACTTCCGGTACGGTGGATGAAACCGCGAACCATGCTGTGCAATTTGTGGATAACTCGGGTGGATATGTAAAAATCAGCACTTTACCGCTGGTTTCTTATTGTGGATAACCTTGTGGATTTAAAGCTGGAGAGGCTTAACCCCCGTTATCCACAGGGTACCATCTCAATCACTCTAACCTTTTAAAAAGTAATGATTAGGTTTAGGCGGTGGGCATGAAATTCCTGGACGTTCTGGCCGGCGGCGCGGCTTGGCCGCCGCCGCTGTGGTTGATGCGCCAGGCGGGGCGTTATTTGCCGGAATATCGTGCCGTGCGGGAAAAGGCGGGGGATTTTGTCTCGCTTTGCCTGAACCCGGAACTGGCCGAGGAAGTGACGCTGCAGCCGATCCGGAAATTTGGGTTCGACGCGGCGATTTTGTTCTCTGATATTCTGATTTTGCCGATGGCTTTGGGGCAGGGATTACGCTTTGCCGAGGGAGAAGGACCAAGGCTGCCGCCGCTTGAGGATGTGGGCCTGTTGAAGCCAGACCGCGCGGCGGGGATTTATGCGCCGGTGATTGAGACGGTGGGCCGGGTAAGGCAGTCTTTGCCGAAGGAGACGGCGTTGATCGGCTTTGCTGGCGGCCCGGCCACGGTGGCGTGCTACATGCTGGATGGCCAGGGCGGCGCATTCTGCCGGACCAAGCGGCTGGCCTATGAGCGGCCGGGTTTCGTGCGGGAGGTGCTGGAGCTGCTGACCGGGGCGAGTGTTGAATATCTTTCCGCCCAGGTTAGCGCGGGGGCGGATTGCGTGATGCTGTTTGAGAGCTGGGCCGGGATATTTCCCCCTGACCAGTTCAGGGAGTTTGTGATTAAACCCACCCGGATAATCTGCGATGAGCTGAAAAAGCGCCATCCGGGTGTGAAGATCATCGGGTTTCCGCGCCTGGCAGGGTTGATGCTGGGCGAATATGCGCGGGGTTCAGGCGTGGATGCGGTGGGGTTGGACAGTGTGACGGAAATTGCCTCTGCACGGGCTGTATGCCCGCCAGGAATGGCGTTGCAGGGTAATCTGGACCCGTTGCTGCTGAAGCTAGGGGGGCAGGCGCTGGAGGAGGCTGTGAAGGGCTTGATGGAGGAGGTGCGGGGGTATCCGCATATTCTTAATCTTGGCCATGGGATTACCCCAGATGTGCCGGAGGCACATGTAAAGCGGTTGGTTGAACTGGTGAGGCAAGGATGAGAACGGCGGTTGTTCTGTTTAACCTTGGCGGGCCGGATAGCGCGGCGGCGATTAAGCCATTCAGGGTGAATTTATTTTCCGATAAGGCGATTATCCGCGCGCCTTGGTTCATCAGATTGTGGTTGTCGCGGTTGATTGCGGCTTCTTCCGCCAAGGCGGCCTATTCGAATTATCAGTTGATGGGCGGCAAATCTCCGCTGCTGGAATTGACGCAAGGCCAGGCCAAGGCGCTGGAAGGGGTTCTGGGACCGGAATATCGCTGTTTTATCGCCATGCGTTACTGGCACCCCTTTGCGCGGGAGACGATGCGCGAGGTGAAGGCCTGGGCGCCGGACAGGGTTATACTGCTGCCGCTTTACCCGCAATTTTCCACCACCACCACCGGGTCATCACTCAGCGATTGGCGCGAAGCCGCCGCCGAGGCCGGGCTGGTGGTGAAAGTGACGACGATTTGCTGCTGGCATGATGACGCGGCCTATGTGGCGGCCACAGCCGCCATGGTGCGGGAAGCGATTGAGGATGCCATGGCGCAGAAGCCGGGCCTGCGGCTACGGGTGCTGTTTTCAGCGCATGGGCTGCCGGAGAGCATTGTGAAGGCGGGCGACCCCTACCAGGCGCAGATTGAAGCGACGAGTGCGGCGGTGATGAAGCTTCTGGCTGACACCAAGGTGGAGTGGCAGGTTTGCTACCAATCCCGCGCCACACCACAGAAATGGCTGGAACCCAGCACCATACAGGCGATTGAGAAAGCTGGCGCGGATAAGGCCGGGCTGGTGGTGGTGCCTATTGCCTTTGTTTCCGACCATATTGAGACGCTGGTGGAGCTGGATATTGAGAACCGGCATGTGGCGGCGGCAGCCGGGGTGCCGGTTTATGTGCGCGCCAGGGCGGCCAATGACGACCCGGATTTTATTCGCGCGGTGGCGGATATTGTGCGCAGGGCGCCAGAGGCTGGGCTGTGCCGTGGCGGCAGCGCTTGCGGCAAGCATAAGAATTGCCCCTGGGATGGGAGGGGCTGAGTGCCGCCTGAGCTGATTATTTTCGATTGCGATGGCGTGCTGATCGACAGCGAAATTGTGGCCTCCCGCGTGGTGGCGCAGGACATGACGGCGTTGGGCTGGCAGATGGATGCACGCGATGCGATGCGGCATTTTCTGGGCATGAATATTTCCGATATGCAGCCAATGATAGAGGCCAGGCTTGGAAGGTTGCTGCCGGATGGCTGGCGGCGCGGCATGGCGGACAAATTGATTGAAGCATTGGCGGCGGAAGCAAAATTGATTCCCGGCGCTGAGGAAATGCTGAAATGCGTGAGCGCGATGGGATTTGATTGGCGCGTGGCCTCGAACTCTTCCGACGAGGAGATGGCGGTGAAATTCTCCCGTTGCGGGCTGACGGATTTAACCAAGGGGCGTTGTGTTTCCGCCGCCAGCGTGATTGCGAAAGGCGGCAAGGCAAAACCTGCGCCGGATGTGTTTCTGGCCGCGGCGGCGGATGCGAAAACCCCGCCGGAACGCTGCATTGTTCTGGAGGATAGCAGGCTTGGCACGCGCGGCGCGGTGGCGGCGGGTATGACCTGTTATGGTTTTGCCCCGCATGGCGATGGCGAAGCCTTGCTGGCGGAGGGTGCGGCGGCAGTGTTTACCCGGCTGGATGAAATTTTTGGAGTGCTGGCATGATTTTTCCTGGCCTGTTGCCGTTTTTCAAATGGTTTCTGGCGCTGCATATTATTTGTTTCACTGCATGGATGGCGGGGATGTTCTATCTGCCGCGCCTCTATGTGTATCATTGCCAGACGGCGGCCGGGTCGGTTGAATCCGAACGGTTCAAGGTAATGGAACGGCGTTTGCTGAAACAGATCATCAACCCCGCGATGATTGGCACGTTTGTTTTTGGTGTGCTGCTGGTGTTGACGCCGGGGGCGGTGGATTGGTCCGCCGCCTGGTGGTGGATGAAGATTATCGCCCTGGTGCTGATGTTTGGGTTTCATGGCGCGTGCTCGCGCTGGCGGCGGGATTTTTTGAACGACGCCAACCGTAGAAGCGAAAAATTCTACCGCGTGGCCAATGAAGTGCCGACAATTCTGTTTATCATTATCGTCATTGCCGTGGTGGTAAAGCCCTGATTTATTTCAGCCGCTCTCCGGGATTTTGAATAAAAATGAAGTGGCCCCCTGATAAGGGCGGATTGCCGACCTAAATAGCGCTCACCCTGGCCTGTTCTGGCCTGGTGGATATCTATTCCCGGAGTTTTTCGATGAGTGAGACAAATCAACCTGTTTGGCTGATTACCGGATGTTCGACGGGTTTTGGCAGGGAGCTGGCGCTGCGGATTGCCGGACGCGGCTGGAAGCTGGTGGCAACGGCGCGCGACCTTGCGCAGATTAATGATATTGCCGCGCTGGATAAGGAAAATGTGCTGGCCGTGGCGCTGGATGTGACCGACCAGACGCAGATTGAGGCGGCAGTGAAGGCGGCCCAGACAAAATTCGGGCGGATTGATGTGCTGGTGAATAATGCCGGCTATGGCTACCAGAGCTCGGTGGAGGAAGGCGAGGAGGCGGAGATCCGCGCGCAGTTCGACACCAATGTGTTTGGGCTGTTTGCACTGACCCGCGCGGTGCTGCCGGTGATGCGCGCGCAGAAAAGCGGGCATATTTTGAACATCACCTCCGTGGCGGGGCTGATCGGTTTTCCGGGTTCTGGCTATTATGCGGCGTCTAAGCATGCGGTGGAGGGATGGTCCGACGCGTTGAGGGCGGAGGCGGGGCCGTTGGGTATTCAGGTTACATGTGTTGAGCCGGGGCCTTTCCGTACGGATTGGGCCGGGCGCTCCCTGAAGCAGACGCCGAGCCGCATTGCGGATTATGCCGAGACAGCCGGCGCGAGACTGGCGGGAACGAGGGAGCGTAGCGGCAGCCAGGCGGGCGACCCGGTGCGGGCCAGCGATGTGATGATTGAGCTGACGCAAAAACCCGGCGCGCCACGGCATATTGTGCTGGGCGCCTGGGGGGTTGAGGAGGTGGTGAAAACCATGAAATTCCGCCTTGATGAAATTAGCGGGCTGAAACAACTTTCAATTTCAGCGGATTACCCCGCAGCGTAACGGGCGGGCAACAGGATATGCTGCAGGGAGGAGACGAGGTTGTCCATCATTTCATCCGTGTGTTTCGGCCCGGGGGTGAAGCGCAGGCGCTCGGTACCCTGCGGGACGGTGGGGTAGTTGATGGGGGTGGCATACATGCCGAATTCCCGGATGAGGCGCATGGAGACCTCCGTGGCTTTCGCGGCGTTGCCGATCATCAGTGGCACGATGTGGCTGCTGCTTTCCATCACCGGCAGCCCGGCGGCGAGGAATTTGGCTTTGAGTGTTTCCGCGCGGTTGAACAGGAGCGCGCGCAAGCTGTGGTCCTGCTTCAGTATGCGGATGGCAGTGAGGGCCGCGGCCACGGTGGGCGGGGGCAGGGCGGTGGTGAAGATGAACCCGGCGGCGACGGAGCGGATATAATCCAGCACCTTGAAGTCCCCGGTTATGTAACCGCCATGGCAGCCGAAACCCTTGGCCAGCGTGCCCTCGATGATGGTGATGCGGTTGGCCACGCCGTCACGCTCTGAAACGCCGCCGCCATGGGCGCCATACATGCCCACGGCGTGGACTTCATCGAGATAGGTGAGGGCGTTGTAGTGGTCCGCCAGGTCGCAGATTTCCGCCATGGGGGCGATGTCCCCATCCATGGAATAGACGCTTTCGAACGCGATGAGCTTGGGGGCCTCTTTCGGCGCTTCGCAGAGCAGGCGCTCAAGATCGTCCATGTCGTTATGGCGGAATACATGCACCGTGGCGTTACGGGCGCTTTTGATGCCGACGATCATGGAATTATGGTTTTGCGCGTCCGAGAACACATGCCAGTTCGGCAGGGAGTTCAGGATGGCGGTGAGGCTGGCCTGGTTGGAGACATAGCCGGAGGTGAACAGCAAGGCGGCATCCTTGCCGTGCAGGTCCGCCAGTTCTTCCTCCAGCGCCACATGCAGGGGCGAGGAGCCCGCGATGTTGCGGGTGCCGCCCGCGCCAGCGCCGTAGCGCCGCGCGGCTTCGATGGAGGCTTCAATAACACGCGGGTCTGTGCCCATGGCGAGATAGTCGTTGGTGGACCAGACCAGAATATCCCGCGTTTTGCCTTCCATGGTGACGGAATAATAGGGGAAGCGGTCCGCCAGCTTCTCCAGCGCCACAAAACGGCGATAGCGCCCCTGGGCCGAAATTTCAGCCAGCGCCTCGTCGCATTTCGTTAGAAACTGATGCATTTAAACCTGATGATGGCAAAATTCCGCCCAGGGAAACGCCCGATGGCCGCCAGAGTCAATGATGCGAATCAAAGAGCAGAATTGTGCGCGGAGCTATACGTTGCCGGCGACATAAACACGAAGTGTGTCCACCTCGTGCTGGCTTTGGTCGATGCGGGCTTTTACCACGTCTCCGATGCTCACCAGCCCGGTCAGCCGGCCGTTCTCGACGATTGGCAGATGGCGGAAATGCCGTTCGGTCATTATCTCCATCGCTTGTTCGGTGGTGGTTTCCGGCGTGGCGGTGATGGGCGAGCGTGTCATCAGATCGGCCGCGGTAAGCTCCAGCGTTTGCGCGGCACAGCGGGAGAGGCTGCGCACGATATCACGCTCGCTGAGGATGCCGACAAGCTCGCCATCTTCAACAACCAGCACGGCGCCGATGGCTTTTTTTGCCAGAATGTCGATAACGCCGCTGACCAGCGTTGCAGACGTAACTGAAATGAAGCCCGGCGGCTTGTTTTTCAGGATCGTGTTTATAAGCATTTTTTCCTCCGTTTTCTTCAGTATGGGCAATGCCGCAGGGTGGTTCAATTGTTATCTGAAGAGCTCAAGAAAATTCAGACGGTGGCCAGCAGGGTGGTGGCAAGTTGCGCTGGCACCGAGAAGAAGGGCGAATGGTCCGCGGGCAGGGTGAAGATTTGCGCGCAGGGCAGGGCGGCATGCATGGCGCGCTGAAGCGCCAGCGGCAATACACGGTCTTCCGTGCATTCTATATAGGCGCGCGGGATGTGTGGTGGCGGTAGAGTGGCGGCGGCGGAGAATGTGCCCAGCGGCTCCGGATGCTGCCGCGCGGCGGCGCTCCGTGCCGTTTCAGGGTTGGTGAGGTGATAGAAACGCGGGATGATGGCCTCGGCCGCCACCGTGAGGCACCGCCCGCGTGCGGGACGCAGATAATCCGGCTCAGCGCCTGCCTCGGGCTGGGCCATGGTGCTTTGCATCGTCTGCCCGGCGGTGAGGAGAAAGCCGGAGAGATAGACAAGGCGGGCTATGGAATGCGGGGCCAGGCCAGCGGCTTCTGAAATGACGAGGCCGCCCCGGCTGTGGCCAACCAGAATGGCGGGTTCAGGCGCTGTGGCGGCAAGGGCGGCGATTTGCCTGGCCCAGAGAGGCAGCGGGTTGGCGCCGGGGGGCGTTTGAGACAGCTCCGGCGTGAACACGCGGTGGCCAGCTTTTTCCAGCAGAGGCGCCAGAAGCGACCAGCACCAGGCGCCGTGCCAGGCGCCGGGCACCAGGATGAAGCTGGCCATCAGCCCCTGAGCTGGCCGTAAATATCCGCCCTGCGGTCTTGCATAAATTTATCGGCCTGGCGCACGGCTTCGTGGTGGGCGGGGTCGGTATCCGCGAACAGCATTTCCTCGCCCGTACCCGCCATGGCCAGCCGCGCGCCATTGGGCCCGCATATGTTGGAAAGCCCGATATAGCTCAGCCCGTTTTCCTCGCCGGAATGATTGGCATAAGCGATATAGACCTGGTTTTCGTAAGCCCGGGCGGGGATGATGTGGGTGGGCACGCCCTCATAGGGCTCAGCCAGGGCGGTGGGAATGAGGATGATATCCGCGCCCGCCAAGGCGAGGCGCCGGGCCGCTTCGGGGAATTCAATATCGTAGCAGATGAGCAGGCCGATCTTGGCGCCGTTCAGCTCCACCACCGGGAATTCGGCGCCGGTTTCCTTGAAAATCTCGCGTTCCATGGGGCCGAAGAGGTGGGCTTTGCGGTAATTCAGCAGAATGCTGCCGTCTGGCCCGATGAGCACCGCGGAATTGGCGATGCGAGCGCCCCGTTTCTCCGGGTAACCGAAGACGAGGGCGAGGTTGAGGGACCGGGCAATATCCTGCGCGGGGGCCAGGCCATCCAACGTAATGGCGTGGCGGTGGGCATCCTGCGGGGAAAGATTATAGCCCGAGAGATACATTTCCGGCAGCAGCAGGACATCCGCCCCCTGTGCCTTGGCCTTGGCGGCTTGTTCACGCAAATGGGTGAACGCCCCTTGCGGATTGTTGAACACGCCAGGACCCTGATAAAGTGCCAGCTTCATGCCGGGCAGCTTAGCACCTGCCGGGGCGTGTTGAAATGGTGTTGAAAACCGGATAAACCCTGCCCGCCGGCACCCCTGGAGGCCGGCTTTTGTTGTTTATATGGAGCGTAAAATGGCCAATTTTGATGTGATTGAGGCCTCTGCGCGTTCGCGTGCCGGCAAGGGGGTGGCGCGAGCGACGAGGCGTGAGGGCAAAGTGCCCGCCGTGATTTATGGTGCGAAGCAGGAGCCGGCGCTGATTGCGCTCGACCCGCGCATTGTGATGAAGGAGCTGAAGCGCGGCGGCTGGCGCTCGCGCCTTTATGAGATTGACGTGGCGGGCGATAAGACCCGCGCGCTGATGCGCGATGTGTCGTTCCACCCGGTGACAGACCAGCCCGAACATGTGGACTTCCAGCGCCTTGTGGCCGGTGAGCCGGTGAAGGTTTCCGTGGCCGTTCACTTCCTGAACGAGGGCACCAGCCCCGGACTGAAACGCGGCGGCGTGCTGAACGTGGTGCGCCACAAGGTGGATGTGGTTGTGGATGCCGACCATATCCCCGAGCGTTTCGAGATCGACCTGGCCAAGCTGGACATTAACGACAACGTGCGCTGGCACGATTTGCAGGGCGCTGAGCACTGCAAGCCGGTGATTACGGGCCGCGACTTTGTGATTGCCACCATCGCGCCGCCGCTGGTTTCCGCCGAGCAGCTGGCCGCCGAGGCTGCTGCCGCTGCGGCCGCCGCTGCCGCGAAGGGTGGCAAGAAGGCGCCCGCGAAGAAGTAATATGTAAAGCTGCTGCGCCATGCTGTTATGGGTTGGCCTTGGAAACCCGGAACCGGGCATGGCGCGGCAGCGCCACAATATAGGCTTTATGGCCGTGGAGGCGATTGCCGCCCGGCATGGATTTTCCCCCTGGAAACCCCGCTTTAAGGGGTTGAGCGCCGAAGGGCGCATCGGCGCGCAAAAAATTCTGCTGTTGAAGCCGATGACTTATATGAATTTATCCGGTGAGGCGGTGCAGGCCGCCGCGGCATTTTACAAGATCGCCCCGGAGCAGATCACGTTATTCCATGACGAGCTGGACCTGGCGCCCGGAAAACTGCGGGTGAAGAAGGGTGGCGGCAATGCCGGGCATAATGGCCTGCGCAGCACGGACAGGCAGCTTGCCACGCCGGATTACTGGCGGGTGCGGCTGGGCATTGGCCACCCGGGCGACAAGGCGCTGGTGACGGGGCATGTGCTGGGGGATTTTGCCAAGGCGGACCAGGGCTGGCTGCGAACGCTGCTGGATGCGGTGGCGGATGAGGCGGGCCTGCTGGCGGAGCAAAAACCAGAAGATTTCATGACCCGCATCGCGCGGGTGAGCGGGGAGCAGACATAATGGGTTTTAATTGCGGGATTGTGGGCCTGCCGAATGTCGGTAAATCCACGCTGTTCAACGCGCTCACCGCCACGGTGGCTGCCCAGGCGGCGAATTACCCGTTCTGCACCATAGAGCCGAACGTGGGGCGCGTGGCGGTGCCGGACAGGCGGCTGGCCGTGCTGGCCGAAATTGGCAAGAGCCAGAAGATTGTGCCCACCAGCCTGGAATTTGTGGATATTGCCGGGCTGGTGCGCGGGGCATCGAAGGGCGAAGGGCTGGGCAACCAGTTTCTGGCGAATATCCGCGAGGTGGATGCGATTGTGCATGTGCTGCGCTGCTTCGAGGATGATGACATCACGCATGTGGAAGGCTCGATTGACCCGGTGCGGGACGCCGAGACGGTGGAAACCGAGCTGATGCTGGCGGATTTGGAAAGCCTGACCAAGCGCGTGCCGCTGTTGCAGAAAAAAGCCAAGAGCAACGATAAGCTGGCCGCCGCCGAGCTGGAGCTGGTGGAGCCGCTGATTGCGGCACTTGAAGCGGGCAGGCCAGCGCGGGCGGCGATTCCCAAAGGTGAGGAAGAGGCGGTGCGGCGGTTGAACCTGCTGACCTCCAAGCCCGTGCTGTATGTGTGCAATGTGGAGGAGGCCTGTGCCGCCACCGGCAATGCGCAGTCTGCCCGCGTGGCGGAGATGGCGGCGGCTGAGGGGGCGGGGCATGTGGTGATTTCAGCGGCGATTGAGGCCGAGGTGAGCCAGTTGCCGGAAGAGGACCGTGCCGGGTTTCTGGCGGATTTGGGGCTGGAGGATTCCGGGCTGGATAGGATTATCCGCGCCGGTTACGCGCTGCTGGGGCTGATTACCTACTTTACCGTGGGGCCGAAGGAGACGCGGGCCTGGATGATTGTGAAAGGCACCAAGGCGCCGGGGGCGGCGGGCGTGATCCATGGCGATTTCGAGCGCGGGTTTATTGCCGCGGAGACGATCGGCTATGACGATTACGTGGCCGGAAAAGGCGAGGCGGGCGCGCGGGATGCGGGCAAGCTGCGGGTTGAGGGCAAGGAATATGTGGTGAAGGATGGTGACGTTCTGCTATTCCGCTTCAATGTTTAGAGGATGAGAGCATGAACCCGGCCATCCGCATTCTCGAAGCGATCATCTTCGGCGGGCGGTGGCTGATTGTGCCGATCTATCTCTGCCTGTTGTTGCTGCTGGCGGTGCTGGTGGCGTATTTCGTGGGCGAGATTGTCCATATTATTCCGATGATCGGGGCGATGAGTGAAACCGCCCTGCTGTTGTTCGCGCTGTCGCTCATCGATCTTTCGCTCACCGCCAACCTGGTCGTGCTGGTGATCATCTCAGGCTATGAGAATTTTGTCCGCAAGGTGGAGTTTAACAAAAGCGATCCGCGCCCGGAATGGATGTCGCATATCGATTTCGCCGGGCTGAAGCTGAAACTGCTCTCATCCATAACTGTGATTGCGGCGGTACAGCTGCTGCGCAGCTTTCTGGACATTGGCAACGAGACGGACAGGGATTTGCTGTGGCAGCTTGCCATTGTGCTGGGGTTTGGCGTGCTCTCGCTGTTGCTGGCGGTGACGGACAGGGTGGACGCGAAGGGGCGGTAGGGGGTGGACCCAGCTCCGCCCTCAATATCGCAACGCCTGATACCCGTTCTCGCCCGGCTCTACCCCGTGGGTGTCGTGCGCGAAGCCGGGGAAGCGCTTGTCGAAATCCTCCAACGCCGCGAGATAGCGCAGCACCGGGCCGTCGATGGTGCCGAAATTTTCCCCCGGCATGAGCAGCGGGATTCCGGGCGGGTAGGGCACAATGGCGGTGGCGGCCACACCGCCCGCCAGTGCGCTTAAATTCGCCATGCCGCCCTCGCCACGGATCAGCCGGTCATGCGCTTCGGCGGGGATCATCTCTGGCTGGGGCAGGAAATTATAAGCCTCCTGCAACCGTTCCGGATAGCCGGTGGCCCGCAAGCCGGAGAACATGGCGTGGCCGAGGTCCCGCAGGCCCATTGCCCCATAAGCGGCGGGGTGGAGGGCGGCGAGCTGCGGCAGGGCGCGGGCGAGCGGGGTGTTGGCGTCATAATCGCGTTTGAAGTCCAGCAGCGCGTTTACCAGAGACCCCCATTTTCCCTTGGTAACACCAATGGAAAACAGAAACAGGATGGAGAAGTTGGCGGTTTTTTCCGGGGTGATGCCGTGTTCTGCGAGGTAATGGGCCAGCAAGGGGGCGGGGATGCCGGTTTGCTCCAGCTTGCCCGAACGCGCCATGCCAGGGGTCGTGAGGGTGACTTTTATAGGGTCCAGCATGCAATAGCCGGGCTCCAGCCCCGTAAAGCCGTGCCAGGGGGCTTCAGGTTCCAACGCCCAGCAGGCTTGTTCGCTGGCCAGCATATCCATGGGGGCGGCCGCGAAAGCCAGGCCGTCAGAGAGGGTATCCGGCTGCCAGACGCCGAAGAACCAATCTTGCCGCGAGGCGAACTCGGCTTGCAGCCGCGCCATGGTTTGCCGGAAGGAGATGGCCTCCGCGATGGCTTCCGAGGTGAGGAGCTGGCCGCCAGCGCCGTCCATCATTGCCGAGCTGATATCGGTTGAGGCGAGGATGGCGTAATTCGGCGAGGTGGATGCGTGCATCATCAGCGATTCATTGAAGCGCACGGGTGCGACCTTGGCACGGCCCTCGCGCAGATGCAGCATGGAAGCCTGGGAGAGTGCCGCCAGCAGCTTATGCGTGGATTGGGTGGCGAAGATGGTGGGCCCTGCGCGGTTGGTTTCCGCTGGTTCGCCGCGCATGGCGTAATGGTTTTGGTAAAGCGTGTTGAAGCGGGCATGGCCGAACCAGGCTTCATCAAACAAGATGCGGTCCACGCTGGGGCCGAGCAGTTCCTCCACCCTGGCGGCGTTGTAGCAAAGCCCATCGTAGGTGGAATTGGTGACGATGGCGAGCACCGGCTTTGCAGTGCAACCCGCGGTGAGGCGCGAGGTGGCGAGGTTGTGGGCGATTGCTTCCGGTGTGAGGGCGGCGGGCGGGATGGGGCCGATGATGCCCAGATGGTTGCGGTAGGGCAGCAGATAGGCGGGCTTGGCACCGGTGAGGGCCAGCCCATGCTCGATGGATTTATGCGCGTTGCGGTCCGCCAGCACAATCTCGCCGCGTGCGACGGAGGCGGTCATCACCACGCGGTTGGCGGTGGAGGTGCCGTTGGTGACGAAATAAGAACGGTCGGACCCGAAGACATGCGCGGCGTAACGCTCCGCGGCGCCGATAGGGCCGGTATGGTCCAGCAGCGAGCCAAGCCCCGCCACTGAGATGGAAAGATCTGCCCGGAGCAGTTTTTCGCCGAAATAATCGTAGAACATACGCCCGGCGGGGGAGCGCAGAAAGGCAGAGCCACCGGTGTGGCCGGGCGTGTGCCAGGAATATTCCGCCTCGTTGGCGAATTTGGTGAGCGCGCCGAACATGGGCGGCAGCAATTGCGCGTGGTAGCGGCGGATGGCGGCGAGGATGCGGCCGGAGATGAACTCCATGGAATCCTCCAGCAGCCAGATGAAGCCATCCGCCTCGCCCATCACTTCGGCGGGCACGTGCGCCGCGTCGTTCCGTTCAGCCAGCAGGAATACCGGCAGTTTCGCGTTGCGGGCGCGGATGGTTTTCAGCAGCGCCTTTGCGGCGGTATGGCTGGGGTCCTGGTGCAGATCCCAATCCAGGATGATGGCCTGCAAATGCGGGTCAGCCTCGATTTCATGGCCAGCATCGGCGGCGGTGAGCGAAAGGGCGGCGTGGATGTTATGGGTTTGCAGATCCGCCAGCAAGGCGCGGGCGGCGCGGCCAATGGCGGTGGGCTCCTGCAGCTTGCCGCACACCACCAGCACATTAAGCCCAAGGGTTTTGGGTTTCTGATCCTGCTCGGCCATAGGCCCCCCTGTTTTTAAATATGCCTTGATTGGATGGCGTTTGGGTGGGGCTGTCCACCCCTCCTTTTCGGTGGGCGGGGTTGCTCTGGGCGGGGCCAAAACAAAAGCCGCGCCCAGGGCGGGGTGGCTTTTGCGTATCAAACGCGCCGCTTCAGCCCTCAGGCGCCCAATGGAGCGCGTGTTTCAACAGTAAATCCACCGCCACCCAGAGCAGGACGGTCATGCCCGCCAGCAGCACCAAGGCGGCGAACATCAAATCTGTTTGCATCCGCGCATTGGCATTCAGCATCACATAGCCAAGCCCTTCGGATGCCCCGGCCCATTCCCCCAAAATGGCGCCGATGGGCGCCACCGCCGCGGCAATGCGCAGGCCCGCGCCAAAGGCGGGCAGGGCGGCCATCAGCCGCACATGCACCAGTATGGAAAAATTGGAGGCGCCCATGGTGCGGGCGAGGTCCAGCCAGCCCGGCTCGGTACGGCGCAGCCCGTCGTAAAACGCGGCGGTGACGGGAAAGAAAATCACCAGCACCGCCATCAGCACTTTCGAGGCCAGGCCGAACCCCAGCCACAGCACCAAAAGCGGCGCCAGGGCGAATACAGGCACGGCCTGGCTTAACAGCAGCAGCGGCAGCAGCCAGCGTTGCAGCCCGCGGGAGAACACCATGGCCAGCGCCAGCAGCGCGCCGAACAAGGTGCCCAGCCCCAGCCCCAGCACAATCTCCACCAGTGTAACCAGCAGGTTCTGGAGCAGAAAGCCGCGCTGCGCCACCAGCACCTGCGCCACGGCGCCGGGGCCGGGCAGCAGAAACGCCGGAATGCCGGCAAAGCACGCCACCGCCCACCAGAGGGCCAGCAGGCCGAGCAGTGTGACCATTGGGCGGAGGATGGTTTTCATGCCGCACTCGCTTCCAGCAAGGCGCGCAGCAATTCGCCTTGCTTGTGCAGCAGGGCCTCGTCATCCAGGGCGCGCGGGGGGGTGCCCGGCACCGCAATTTCTGGCCCCAGCCGCGCCGGGCGGCCGGCCATAACGTACAGGCTATGGCTAAGGCGGCAGGCTTCCAGCGGGTCGTGGGTGATGAGCAGGCAGGTGCGCCCGGCCAGTAATCTGGCCGCCAGCTCCTGCATCGCGGCGCGGGTAATGGCGTCCAGCGCCGAGAAGGGTTCATCCATCAACACGATGGGACGGTTTTCATAGAGGGTGCGGGCCAGGGCCACGCGCTGGCGCATTCCGCCGGAAAGCTCTTTTGGTAAGGCGCGTTCCCGCCCGGCAAGCCCCACCGCCTCAAGCAATGAAAGGGCGCGGGGTTTGTCCGCCCGTTCGCCGCGCAGCCTGCTGCCGATGGTCACGTTCTCCAGCGCGCGGGCCCAGGGGTAGAGCAGATCCTGCTGGCCCATCCAGGCCACGCGCCCGGCCAGCTTCTGGCCATCGCCGGCTTGCACGGTTCCGGCATCCGGCACGGCCAGCCCGGCGGCAATGCGCAGCAGGCTGGTTTTGCCCACCCCGCTGGCACCCAGCAATGCGGTGAAGCGCCCCGCCTGTACGGTAAGGTCCAGCTCTTCAAACAAGGGCTGTCCTTCATAACGCAATGTCAGCCCGCGCAGTTCAAGGCTCGGGGCGCGGAAATGGGGCTCGTTCATTCCGCCCAGCTATAGGGCGGCTCAGCCTTGCGGGGTAGAGGTGCCGTTAGCCTGCCAGCCGCCACCCAGCGCCTTGTACAGCGTAATCTCGTTCTGTTGTTGCGCCAGTTGCAGGCTAACCAGATTAAGCCGGGCGCCGAGCAACGAATCTTGGGCCAGCAAGACGTTCAGGTAATTATCCACCCCGGCGGTAAAGCGCATCTGCGCCAATGTGTAGTAGCGCGTATCCGCCGCCACCAGGTTCTGCTCGGCCTGCACCTGGTCCACATAGGTCTGCCGCGCCACCAGCGCGTCAGACACATCATGGAAGGCGGACTGGATGGTGCCTTCATAATTGGCGATTTGCGCCTGTTTTTCTAACTTCGCGAGGTCCAGGTTGGCGAGGTTGGCGCCACCGCTGAAGATGGGAAGGGTGATTTGCGGCTGGAACAGCCAGGCGGTTGTGCCCCCGCTGAACAGGCTGCTGAGGCTGTTGCTGGCCACACCGCCATTGGCTGTGAGCGAGATGGATGGAAAGAACGCCGCCCTGGCCGCGCCGATATTGGCGTTGGCGGCCAGCAATTGGTGCTCGGCGGCGCGGATATCCGGCCTGCGGGTGAGCAAATCCGACGGCAGCCCGGCCGGCACCTGCGGCAAGGGCGGTTCGTTGGAAAGCTGGCTTGTCGCATCCATCTTCTGCACCAGCGCCACCGGCAGGGGCGCACCGGCCAGCAGAACCAGCTCGTCCATGTCCTGCGCGGTCTGGCGTTGGAACTGCGCAACATCGGCCATCGCGGTGTCGTAAGTGGTTTGCGCCTGCGCCACGGCCAGCGCCGTTGTGGTACCGTTGCTGGCCTCAAGCTGCGTGAGTTGCAGGGAGTGCTGGTCCGCCACTGCGGTGTCCTGCGCGATTTTCAGCGATTCACGATCTGCCAGCCAAGTGTAATATTCAGCGGCAATTTGTGCCACCAGCGAGATTCTGGCGCTTAGCATCGTATCCGCATCGCTGAGATAAGTCTGCTGCGCGGTTTCCGCCTGCGAGCGGATTTTGCCGAAAAGATCAAGCTCCCACGAAACGGTTTGCGCACCCAGGCTGTATTCGTGCGTGGTCATGCCTGCGCCCGACGTGGAAAGACCGCCTGAGGTGTGCTGTGCGATCGCCTCGCCGTTGCCGTCGATAGTGGGAAACAGACTGGCGCGGTCCACCCGGTATTGCGCCTGGGCCTCCTGTACGTTCAACACCGAAATGCGCAGGTTGCGGTTATCAGCGATGCCGAGGGCGATGAGGCCCTGAAGTGCCGGATCTTTGAAAAAATCCCGCCAGCCTGTGTCCGCCGCGGCTGCGGTGGAGCCACCGGCCGCATAGGGGTATTGCGCCGTTACCGGCAGCGCCGGGCGATGATAGGCCGGAATGAAGCTGCACCCTGAGAGCAACCCAAGCAGCAGAGCGGAGGCTTTTACATTACGCATGGTTGGCGCCCCCCTGCGATGCGGCAGCTTCTGCCGCCGCGCGCTCTGATTTACGTTTAACCTTCATAAAACCAAGTACTGTTACGAAGAACACGGGCACGAAGAAAATGGCGAGGATGGTGGCGGTGACCATGCCACCCACCACGGCGGTGCCGATGGCTGTGCGCGCACCAGCCCCGGCACCGCTGGCAATAGCGAGCGGGAAGGTGCCGAAGATGAAGGCGATGGAGGTCATCAAAATCGGCCGTAAGCGTTCCTGCGCCGCGTGAAGCGCCGCCTCTGTCAGGCTCTCGCCTTGTTCATAGAAATTCCGGGCGAATTCGACGATCAAGATGGCGTTTTTCACCGCGAGGCCCATCGTCGTCAGCAGGCCGATCTGGAAATACACGTCGTTGGCAATGCCGCGGAGCAAATTGGCGAGCACCGCGCCGATAATACCCAGCGGCACCACCAGCATAACCGCCGCAGGAATGGACCAGCTTTCATAAAGTGCTGCCAGGCAAAGCAGAATAAACACGACGGAGATGGCATAGAGAGCCGTGGTCTGCGACCCGGCGGCCACCTGCTCGTAAGAAAGCCCGGTCCAGCTCATGGTCACGCCTTGCGGCATCTGCCCGGCGATTTTTTCAACCTCCTGCATCGCCGCACCACTGCTCACGCCGGGTGCTGGCTGGCCCTGAATCTCATAGGCCTCATTGCCGTTGTAAATCTCGACTGATTGGGGGCCGGTTGTCCAATGGCCGGTTATGAAGGCGCTGAAAGGCACCATGCCGCCAGTGCTGTTGCGGACATACCATTTATCCAAATCGTCCGGCTGCATGCGGGCGTTTGCCTGGCCCTGGACATACACATCCTTCACGCGCCCGTTGCGGATAAACTGATCCACGAATTCGGATGCGAACGCGCCCTGGATTGTGGTGTTGATGTCGGCCATTGAAAGGCCCAGCGCGGAGGCTTTTTCCCGGTCGACATCCAGAACATATTGCGGCGCATCGCTCAACCCGTTGGGGCGCACCGCGGCCAGCAGTTTGCTCTTAGAGGCGAGCTGGAGAAATTTGGCGCGCGCGGCGCTGAACGTCTGATTACTGACACTGCCGGAATTCATCAGCTCCAGGTCAAACCCAGTGGCGTTGCCAAGCTCCAGCACTGGCGGTGGCTGCACAATAAACACCTGACCGCTGCGGTTGCCCATGAAATGCCCCATCACGCGCTGGGCGATGGCGGCAACATTCTGCGAGGCCGCTGTGCGGTCCGCCCAGGGCTTCATCAGCATCACCAGAAACCCCTGGTTCTGCGCATTGCCGGCAAAGCTGAAGCCAGAGGCCGTGTATATCGATTTTACGTTATTGCTCTCGGTTTTGAAGATATAGTTGCGCACCTTGGCGTTCAGCGCCTCCGTCTGCTCGGCGGTGGAACCGTTGGGCAAGCTGATCTGCCCAACCAGCAGGCCCTGATCCTCATTTGGCAGGAAGCCTGTGGGCAGGCGTGTGAACAGAAACACCGTAAGAATGGTGATACAGACAAAACCAACCATGGTAAGGCGGTTGCGCCGCGTGAGCCTGCGCACGCCGCCGAGGTAACCCGCGCGGGAGCGGTTGAAGCCACGGTTGAACCAGCCGGTGAAGCCACGGGTGCCCGCACCTTCCTTGGGCGGGTGCAATAACGAACCGCAGAGCGAGGGCGTGAAGATTAACGCCGTGAGGATGGAGAGCACCATGGCCGAAACGATGGTGACGGAGAACTGCCGGTAGATAACGCCGGTGGAGCCGCTGAAAAACGCCATTGGCAAAAACACCGCCGCCAGCACAAGGGCAATGCCCACCAGCGCGCCGGAAATTTCATCCATGGATTGCCGCGCGGCTTCCTTGGGCCGGAGCCCGCGCTCATGCATCAGCCGGTCGACGTTTTCGACCACGACGATCGCATCGTCCACCAGCAGGCCCACCGCCAGCACCATGGCCAGCATGGTGAGCGTGTTGATGCTGTAGCCAAGTGCGGCGAGCACGCCGAATGTGCCGAGCAGCACGATGGGCACGGCGATGGTGGGCACCAGCGTGGCGCGGATGTTCTGCAGGAACAGCAGCATGACCAGGAACACCAGCACAATGGCTTCCAGCAGGGTCTGCACCACCTCGCGCAGCGAGAGCACGATGTAGGGAGCGGTATCGTACGGGTATACGAGCTTGAGCCCGGATGGCAGGTGCTGGGTCAGCTTTTTCAGCTCTGCCTTCACGGCTTTTTCGGTATCCAGCTGGTTTGCGCCCGGTGTCAGCTTCAGGCCCATGGCGCTCGCGGGCATACCGTTAAACAGGCTGTTGACCGAGTAGCTTTGCGGCCCGAGGATAACCTGCGCCACATCTTTCAGCCGCACTTGCGCGCCGCTCGGCAGCACTTTGAGCAGGATATTCTCGAACTGGCTGGGGTCGGTGAACTCGCTCGGCCCGTTAATGATTGCATCCAGGCGCTGGCCTTTCACGGCCGGCAACCCGCCCAGCTCGCCGGAGGGCACCTGCACGTTCTGCGCTTTGAGCGCGGAGACAACATCCGGCACCGTAAGGCCATATTTGTAAAGCTCATCCGGGTTCAACCAGATGCGCATCGCATATTCCGAGCCGAACAGCTGATAGTCGCCCACGCCTGGGACGCGGGTGATCGGGTCTTCAAGATTCGAGGCGATATAATCGGCGATATCAAAGCGCGTCATGCTGCCATTGGTGGAAACCAGCGCGAAGAACAGCATGAAGTTCTTCTCGGCCTTCTTCACGTTGATCCCGGCCTGGGTAACCTCGGTTGGCAAATTTGCTTCCGCGAGCTGCAATTTATTCTGCACCTGCACCTGGGCGATGTTCGGGTCGGTTCCCTGCTTGAAGGTGAGGGTGATTGTCGCCGAGCCGTTGGATTCGGTTGTTGAATCGATATATTCCAGCCCATCCAGGCCAGACATTTGTTGCAGAATGGGGCGGACCACCGTATCAGCGACGGTCTGCGCCGAAGCGCCCGCATAGGTTGCGCTGATATTTACCGCGGGCGGGGCGATGGAGGGGTACTGAGCGATCGGGAGCTGAAGGATCTCGATGGCGCCGGCGAGCATGACAACCAGAGCCAGCACCCAGGCGAAGATCGGCCGGTCGATAAAAAAACGTGACATGGCGGAATTTCAGCCCTTCATTCAGGACGCGGAATTGGATGCGAATTTCGTGGTTTCATCGACCGGCGAGACGGTTGCGCCGTCGGTTGCGTTCTGCAACCCGTCAACGATAATGCGGTCACCCGGTTGCAGGCCGCTTGTCACCACCCAGTCATTGCCGACATTGCCGTCAACCTGAATGATTTTTTCCGAAACAACATTCTTGCTGTTCAGCATCAGCACCGTGGCATCGCCGTGGGTGTTATGGGAAACCGCCTGCTGCGGCACCAGGATGCCGTTTTTGTTCACGCCCTCTTCCAGCTCGGCGTGCACATACATGCCTGGCAGCAGCAGGTGTTGCGGGTTGGGAAACAACGCCCGCACCAGCACCGTGCCGGTGCTCTGGTCCACATTCACCTCAGCAAATTGCAGCTTGCCCGGCAGGCTGTAGGTGCTGCCGTCTTCCAGTGTGAGCGTTACTTTAGCCGAGCCATCGGCGGTGGTTTCAAGCTGCCCGGCATCGGCTTCCTGTTTCAGGCGCAGCCAGGTGGTGGAGGATTCGTTGAGGTCTACATAAATCGGGTCGAGCTGGGTAACGGTGGCGAGGGCTGTGGTCTGGTCCGCCGTGACCAGCGCGCCCGGCGTGACCGACGAAGCGCCGATGGTGCCCGAAATTGGCGAATACATCTTGGTGTATTGCAGGTTGATCTGCGCGCTTTCGATGCCGGCCTTGGCGGCGGCAACATTGGCCTCATCCTCTTGTACGGTGGCCAGGGCGTTCTCGTAATCCTGCGCGCTTACGGCCTGGGCAGCGGCCAGGGGCCGGTAACGGTTGGCCTGGGCCTGGTCGGTCGCGAGCTGCGCTTTGTCGCGCATCAACGTGGCCACGGCGCTGTCGTAAGCGGCTTGGTATGGCGCGGGGTCGATCTGATAGAGTTGCTGGCCCGCGGTCACATCGCCGCCTTCAACAAACAGCCGCTTCAAAATTACGCCGCTCACCTGTGGGCGAATATCAGCCGTGCCAACGGAGGAGGTGCGACCGGGAAGGTCGGTAGTCCGCAGCACAGGCTGCGCATGGATGGTGATAACACCCACCTGGGGCGGCGGCGGCGGTGGCGCCTGTTTTTTTTCACACCCGGCGAGCAGAGCGGTTCCGGCAAGGCAAGCGGCCGCCAGCGCATTCCTGCGCGCAGGGTGACGGAGATTGGCGGGCATTAAAACCTCACGGGCGAGTTAAAAATGATTGATGTATACGAACCGGGCGCGGCATTACCGCTGGAAGCATTTACGGTACTTACTGGTACTGATATTAAGGGGGCGAGCGGCTGTCAAGCCGTGAACGGTTGCGGGCCGCTGCTATGCGGTGCTAACGGAACAGGTATAATGGGAACGCCTGACGACTACTGCAAGGGCCGGGGCAGGCCAAAAGGCCTGTGCGACGATACCCAGCGGCATACAATTCTCGCGCAGTCACGCCGGTTGTTCGTGCAAAGGGGTTATGGCGCGACCAAAACCGAGGATATCGCCGCGGCGTGCAAAATTTCCAAGCAGACTCTCTACCGGCTGTTTCCCAGTAAACCCGCCTTGTTCGCCGCGGTGGTGGAAGCCGCGCGGCCGCAATGGCTGGAGTTTCCGGTGCCAGAGGAGCTGCCTTTGCAACAGGCCCTGGAACGGATTTTCCGCATCGATATTAGCGACGATGAAGACCGGGACCGGCTGGACCTTGCCCGGCTGCGGCTGAGCGAATGCCCGAACCACCCGGAATTGCATCAGTTCATCACGGAATCTGAGACAAACCACCCCCTGACACCACTGGCCTGCTGGATGACGCGGCAAGCAGCGCTGGGCCGGCTGCGGCTGGTGGGGGATGCCTTCAGCCTTGCCCGGATGCTGGCCGATATGGTCTTCGGCGCGCTGGTGATGAATTCCTTCAACGATTTCAGATGGCCGAGCGGCGAAGCGCGGCAAATTCATATACGCAATGCGATCAGCGTGTTCCTGTGTGGTGTGAGCTCGGTTCCGCAAACGCCATAGGTCCGGGCCCGGCCATATTTTCTGGAAATTGTATCGGCGTTCTGCTATCGTCCCCGCAACGGCTTACGAAAAGCCGGTTGAACTCTCGCCTTGGAATAATCGAGAAAGCGAGGATAAGATGAACGCTGTGGTGATTTGGGCAGAAATGCTGGCCGTGCCTGTTCTGCTGGGGCTGGTTGGCGTCGCGGTTTGTTACCTGCGAGACCAGCACGACCTTAACGCACGGCACAAGCTGCCTCACTAGTTTTAACAAGCGTATTGCCGCTCCCGGCCCGGCTGACTAAAGCTTGAGTCGCGTTTGCGCGTGCCTTGAATTCTTTCTGGAATTCTTCCGGCTCTGGCCTGCGCCGCCACATAATGGAGCCGCGAAGCAATACCGCCATGGTCACCTCCACCGGTCGCGCTGAAGACCTGCTTTTTTCCATCCTCATCCAACTTGTTGTCATGATCGGCGCGGCCAGGATCATGAACCTGGTGTTCCGGCGGTTCGGCCAGCCTGGGGTTATCGGCGAAACCGTGGCCGGGCTGCTGCTCGGGCCTTCCCTGTTCGGGCATTTCTTCCCGGGCCTTTCTGCTTCGGTGTTCGGCACCCAGCCCGCGCCGGCCATCGTCATCCTGTCGCAGATCGGGCTTGTGCTGCTGATGTTCCAGATCGGCATGAATTTCGAATTCGGGCAGTTGCGGGAGGCCCGGGCCCGGCGCGCCCTGCTGCCCATCGCCGCTGCTTCCGTGGCGGCGCCGTTTGGCCTTGGCATTGGGCTTGGGCATCTTTCCGCGCCGCATTTCGCGGCCCACATTCCTGTTGCGGTTTATGCGCTGTTCTGCGGTGTGGCGCTGGCCATCACGGCGGTGCCGGTGCTGGGGCGCATTCTGGCTGAATTCGGCATGACCAGGGAAGAGCTGGGCGTGCTCGCCATCTCTGCCGCCGCCATTAACGATATTGCGGGCTGGATTCTGCTCGCTTCTGTCTCGGCCGTTGCCACGGCTACATTCACGCCCGCAGCCATGGCGCTGCAATTGGCCGGGCTGCTGGGCTTTGTTCTACTCTGCCTGTTTGTGCTGCGCCCGGCGGCGCGGCTGCTGCTGGAAGCCTTTCCGGTGCGGGATGGCGAGCTGCCGCCGACATTAATGGCGGTTCTGCTCATCGCGGTGTTCGTGCTTGGCATGTGCACGTTCAAGCTCGGCATCTTCACGATTTTCGGCGGGTTTGCCGGAGGGCTGCTGGTGCATCACGACCGTGCTTTCGTGGAAGCCTGGCGCAAGCAGGTCGGTTCCTTCGTGCTGGTGTTTTTTCTGCCGGTTTTCTTCACCTTCACCGGCCTGCGCACAAATTTGCTGGGCCTGGCCGGCACAACGGACTGGAGCTGGCTGGCCATATTCACCATCACCGCAACCCTGGGAAAAATCGTTCCTGTCTTCCTCGCGGCACGCTCCGCTGGTTATGGCGGTGCCGCGGCGGGCATTCTGGGCGCGTTGATGAACGCGCGCGGGTTGATGGAGCTGATTGTTCTGAATATCGGCCTGGAAACCGGGTTCATCCCGCAGAAAATATTCACGATGCTGGTGATTATGGCGGTTGCCACCACGCTTATGGCCGGGCCGCTGCTAAAGCTGCTGATGCCCCGTGCTGGCCTGGCTGTACCCCGCGGCATAGAAGCCTGAGGCTTGGATTCATTGCGCCGGGTTCGGGGCGCCTCCCGCCGCGGGGCCCACTCGGCCGCGCATGGGCGGCCGGGGCGGGGTGTGTTACCCCTGCGGTTGCAGCAGTGCTTGTAACGCTCCTGGAGGCAGGTTGAGCGGGGCGTAGCCCGGCGGAGCGGCGAACAGCCCTGGCGCTTGCGGCGCGAAGGTAACGGAGGTGGCTGTAACATCCGTGCCGCCCTGGGCGTTCTGGCCGGTGAAATGCAGCACCACGCCATCCGGCGTGATGCAGGCATGGGCGGTGCCGTGCTGGTCTGTCACCAGATATTTCCGGCATTCAAGCCCGGCATATTGGCCGGTGCCAATGGGGGTGAATTTAGCGTTGTCAGCCTGGTAGATTTCCGCCGTGAGGGCTGAAAAATCTGGTGCCTGGACGATGGCGTGCAGGGCTGGCAGCACGATCTGCGCCTGGGCGGCGGGCAGGTTGGCGAGGATGTAATAGCCGTTTGGGCCATCGACCCGCGCGAGCTGCTGGGCGGCGTTGTAGCTAAGCTGATAGGCCCCAGCCGCTTGGGCGGGTGAGGAGAGGGTGTAGTTTACCGTTACATCCCGCGTGGGCAGGAAGCTGGGCGCGGCTTTTGCCAGTGCTGGCGTGAGGGCCGCCAGGGCGGCGAGGGCTAAATGCTTCATGGAACCTCTTTTCGCATGGCCTCAAACTCGCGCAGTAATGCGGCAGGATCGGGGCAGAGGGGAAACCGCGCCTGAACCTCCACCGCTTCGGCCAGCATGGTGTGGTAGGTGCCACGCGGAACCTCCACCGCGCCGAAGCGGGCGAGGTGGCTGGTGATGAATTGCGTATCCAGCAGGGTGTAGCCGCCGAGGCGCAGCCGGGCGACCAGGTGGGCCAAGGCTATTTTTGAAGCGTCTGCTACCGTGGAGAACATGCTCTCCCCGAAGAACGCCCCGCCCAGGGCCACGCCGTAGAGCCCGCCGACGAGCGCACCGTTCTCCCATGTTTCCACGCTATGGGCGAAGCCAAGGTTATAAAGGTCAACGAACAGGGTTTCGATCTCGTGGTTGATCCAGGTTTCTGGCCGGTTGCTCCGCGCGGCGGCGCAGGCGGCGATGGTGGCGGGGAAGTCTTCGTCCGCGGTGACGGTAAAGCGCGTGCCGTGCAATGTTTTCATCAGGCTGCGGGGGATATGAAAACCATGCAGGGGCAGCACGCCCCGGGCGTCCGGGTCCAGCCAATGCAAGGAGCGGCTTTCCCGGGACTCCGCCATGGGGAACAGCCCCAGCCGGTAGGCGCGGAGCAGCAGGTCTGGTGTGAGGGCGAATGGCCGCGCGGACATAATGGAATTTCACACCCAAGCGGGCGATTTGCCAAGCGGGGCTTGCTATGCCATCGGCAGGCTGGCGTGACAAAACCGGACAGCCACAAGCTTGGAACACTTGAGATTGGCCGATTTATCGCCGCCAGTGTGGTGGTGTTCACGCATGTGCCGTGGTTGATGCAGCGCTTTGCGGCTGACCCCCGGAAGCTGCTGTTTGGCGGCTGGCTGCCGCCAGCACCCATCGCCGTGCAGTATTTCTTCGTGCTCAGCGGTTTTGTGATGCTGGTGGCCCACCGTGAAGATTTCGGCAAGCCGGGTGCCAGCCTGCGGTTTTGGTGGCGGCGGGCCTGCCGCATTTACCCGATGTACTGGCTGGCGCTGGGGATGCTGGTTTATTACTACTACCCGTTGGCCAGGCCATTCACCTGGGTGCAGCTGGTAACGCTACTGCCCGGCAATTTTAACGAATGGGTGGGGCCGGCGTGGTCTTTGCGGTATGAAATCGCGTTCTACCTCATGTTCGGGCTGTGCCTGCTGCCGCGCGTGGGCAAGCCAATTCTGGCGGCGTGGATGGTGGTGGTATTCTGGATATGCCGGCCTGATTTTCTGCGAAAGCCACTGGACCCCGGCCTGCCGCATGCGGTGAAGCACTTGATCTTCCCTGACGGGGCGCGGTTTTTTTCAGGCGAGGAGATTTTGTTTTTTGGCGGGTTGCTCTGTGGCTGGCTTTATCTCCGCTACCCGCTGGGCCGCCGTGCAGCCTGGGCGCTGCTTGGCTTTGGGCTGGTTTGGGTTGCCGCTTGCATGCCGCTGCTTCACGGGGGCTATGATTATGTGAAGGGCCCGTGGGAGCCAGTGATTGCGGCGGGGTATGGCAGCGTGATTCTGGCGCTGGCGAATTTGGAGCGGGGCGGGGCGCTGCGCACGGGGCGGCTGGCGGTATTGATGGGGCAGATTTCTTACCCGCTTTACATATTGCACATGGTGTTTGTGGGACTGCTGCTGACCTGGTTTCATGGCCGGCTGCATTTTGGCCTGGCTGGGCAATATGCGGGGCTGGGTGCAGGAATTGGGCTGGTTTATGTGCTCTGCACCGGTGCGGCGTTGCTTATTGACCAGCCGTTGCAACGCTGGCTGCGCAGGCGCACGAAAAAGCCCCAGGCCATTGGCCCGGGGCTTGCGACGCCTCCCTAAACCTGGCGCAATTTTTATGTTTTAGCGGACGGTTGAGGACATGGCCCAGAAATGGCCGTGGACCAGGCCGTCATCATAACGATTAAAATCATCACGATCATTGGAGGGCTCCGTGCGGCGGGGCTGAGCGGGATGGCTTTGAAGAGAGCTGGTGCCAAGCACCGCCGCCACAGCATTGCCGCCAGGAGAGACGCTTGGGGTTGTTTGGGCGCGCATGGGGAGGCTCCTTAATGCAAATGGGCCTTCACCAACGCGGCTTGGGGGGAAGGGTGGAAAATTGCCGCGCGGTGAAGTTAAGAGTGAAGTTATTTACATTGCGCTGCAAACACCACGAAGAATTTAGTGGAAACGCTGAAACAAGTGCGTGACTTTACTGTAAATTTTTGCAATTTGTAAAACATGTCAAAAATCATGATTGGCAAGACCATCAGGCGGTTGCGAATGGAGCAAGGCTTCACACAGCAGGGTTTTGCTCAAAAATTAGGTATTTCAACATCTTATTTAAATCTCGTGGAGCATGATCAGCGCAATGTCACGGCGTCGCTGTTGTTCAAGCTGACGGATATATTGAAGGTGGACCTCGCGGCTTTGTCTGGCACACAGGAGCGGGAGTTAGAGGTGGCGCTGCGAGAGGTGTTCACAGACCCGCAATTGGCCGTGGAGCCGGTGCCGGAGGCGGAATTGCAGGCGCTGGCGGCGGCGCCCAACGCGGCGCGGGCGGTGCTGGCGCTGCACAGGGCTCTGGCGGGGGCAAGGGAGGAGGGTGGCGGAATTACTTTACCCTCCGGCCGCAAAATTTTGCTGCCAACTGAAGAGGTGCGGGATTTTTTTCATGCGCATGAGAATCATTTCCCGGCATTGGAGGAGGCGGCCGAGGCGATAGGCAAGGTGCTGGATGTGGCGGCGGTTGGTTCCACCCACGCGCTGGCGGAGCGGTTGCGGCGCAGCCATGGGTTGGTGGTGAGTGTGCAGCCCTTGCCGGGTGCCTTGCGGATTTTTGACGCGGCGAGCCGGATGCTGACGCTTTCTGAAGATTTGCCACGTGAGAGCCGGGGGTTTCAGATGGCGTTTCAGCTTGCATTGCTGGAGGCGCGCGCCCCGGTGGAGGCGATTGTGAAGCGTGCCGAGCCGACGACGAAGGATGCCGCAGAGCTGTTGCGGATTGGGCTGCTTAACTACATCGCCGGGGCGTTGATGATGCCCTATGAGGCGATGCTGAGTGCCGCGCGCGAGTTGCGATATGACGTGGAGGCGCTGGCGGCGCGGTTTGGCGTTTCCTATGAGCAGGCGTGCCACCGGTTATCCTCGATGCAGCGGGCGGGGGCGCGGGGTGTGCCGTTTTTCTTCCTGCGGGTGGACCCGGCGGGGAATGTGAGCAAGCGGTTTTCGGCCGCGGGATTTCCGTTCATGCGTTATGGCGGCACCTGCCCGCGCTGGGTGGCGCATTCGGCTTTTGCGGCGCCCGGGGCGATTAAAGTGCAGGTGGCGCAGCTTTCGGCCACGGAAACTTTTCTGTGTTTTGCCCGCACTATTACCGGCCGCCCGGCGCGCTGGGGGGAGCCGCCGCCGGTGCGGGTTGTGGCCATGGGGTGCGATATCTCCCATGCGCGGGAAGTGGTTTATGGGGATGGGCTGGATTTGGCCGCGGCGGCGGTGGGAATTGGGCTTTCCTGCCGGTTATGCGAGCGGCAGGATTGCCGCTCCCGCGCGTTTCCGCCTATCGCGCACCGGCTGGCGCTGAGCCCGGATTTGACGAGTGCGAGCCCCTACCGGTTCAAAGCGATGCCGGGGGATGCGAAGTAATGCCTAAGCAGCGTGTGGATGTGATGCTGGTGGAGCGCGGGCTGGTGGAAAGCCGGGCGAAGGCGCAGGCGCTGATTATGGCCGGGCTGGTTTATGTGGGCACGAAGCGCGTGGCCAAGGCAGGGGATACACTGCCGGAGGACGCGCAGCTTGTGCTGAAGGGGCAGGAGCATCCTTGGGTTTCGCGCGGCGGGGTGAAGCTGGCGCATGGGCTGGCGCATTTTGGGCTGAACCCGGCGGGGCTGGTTTGCCTGGATGTGGGGGCTTCCACCGGCGGGTTTACCGATGTGCTGCTGCATGCGGGGGCAGAAAAAGTTTACGCCGTGGATGTGGGGCATGGGCAGCTGGCGTGGAAGCTGCGGTCTGATGAGCGCGTCGTGGTGCTGGAGAAGACCAATGCGCGGCATTTGACGGCGGAGATTGTTGCGGAGCCGGTTGGGGCGCTGGTGTGCGATGCAAGCTTTATCGGGCTGCAAACGGTGCTGCCCGCCGGGTTGGCTTTATGCGCGAAAGGGGCGTTCGCGGTGGCGCTGATTAAACCGCAATTCGAGGCCGGGCCAGAGCAGGTGGGCAAGGGCGGCGTGGTGCGCGATGCGGCGGTGCATGACGAGGTTTGCGCGCGGATTGAGGGCTGGTTTGCAACGCTGCCGGGATGGGAGGTGCTGGGGGTGACGCCGAGCCCGATTAAGGGGCCGGAGGGGAATGTGGAGTTTTTGATTGGGGCGCGGAGGGGGATGAGTGAATCCAGTCACATTATCTTCTAATAAAATCTAGCAAAATATAGGTAAATTAAATATAGTTTGATATATATTACTAGAATTTGGTTGTTGAGGACGCTACATGGATCCGTATCGTAACCCTTTTGCGCCAGGTGCGGGAAGCCGGCCGCCGGAACTGGCGGGGCGTGATATGATCCTTAAAGAGGCAAAAATTGCTTGTGGCCGTGCGATCCTGGGGCGGAATGCGCGGTCGATGATTCTTCTTGGATTGAGAGGCACTGGCAAAACAGTGCTGCTCAATGAAATTGGAAAGATCGCGCAAAAAGAGGGGCTTCTGGTCTCCAAGGTTGAAGCTCCAGAAAAGGAGAGTCTGGCCCGCCTTCTTTATCCTGAGATGCGAAAGGTCATGCGCTCCCTCTCCACTGTGGAGGCGGCACGGCAAATTGCCACGCGGGGGCTGAATGGCCTGCGGGGGTTCGCATCAATCTTCAAGATCGAGATCGCGGGTATCGAAGTTGGTGTCGAAGCGGAGCCGGGATTCGCTGATAGCGGGGATATTCAGCACGATCTACCCGATCTTTTCGAGGCCATTGGTCAAGCCGCGGAAGCCTCAGGCAAGGGTTGGATACTTTTGGTGGATGAAGTGCAGTATCTTTCAGAGACGGACCTGTCCGCATTGATTGTCGCTATTCACGAAATGTCTCAAAAAAACCTGCCGATCCTTCTTGTTGGTGCGGGGCTTCCACAAGTTGCCCGGCTTGCGGGCGAAGCAAAATCTTACGCTGAAAGACTTTTTCTTTACCCAGGCGTGGGCCCCCTCGATTCGGCATCCGCGGCCCAAGCCGTCAAAAAGCCGATCATAGACGAGCAGGCTTTAATTTCGCCGGAAGCGCTTGCCTGCATTGTTGATCGGACGAAAGGCTATCCATTCTTTCTTCAAGAATGGGCTTCGATTTCCTGGAACAACGCCGAGGGACAAGAAATCACCCTGGATGATGTGAGCCGGTCTTACGCCGAGACATTGGCGTCACTTGATGAGGGGTTCTTCAGGGTTCGTATCGATCGGCTGACCAAGGTAGAAACCCAGTTCGTGAAAACCATGGCGGAGCTTGGTGACGGGCCTTATGCCATGGCTGATATTGCTAAGGCACTGGGGCGTTCTCAATCATCGCTTGGGCCAACGCGGGCCAATATTATTTCGAAAGGGATGATCTACAGCACGGATCACGGCTATCTTGCATTTACAGTTCCGCTCTTCGCAGAATTCATGCGGCGCCAAAGTTAGGTTCATTCAGGCCAGGTAGGTGCCTTGGCCTGGTTGTTGCGGTTAGATAAAATTACGCGGCGCTTTTGATTGCCGCGGCTTTCACGTCTTCGTCGACATGTTCGGCGAAGGTTTCGAAATTTTCGGCGAAGCGTTTTACCAGGGCGGTGGCGGCTTGGTCGTAGGCGGATTTGTCGGGCCAGGCTTGGCGGGGGTCCAGCACTTCGTCCGGCACGCCGTTCACGTGGGTGAGGATGGCGAGGCCGAAGAAGGGGTCGGTGCGGTATTCGGCGCTGTCCAGCTCGTCACTTAGTGCCGCGTTCAGCAAGGCGCGGGTGTGTTTGATGGACATGCGCTTACCCACGCCGTAGGCACCGCCGGTCCATCCCGTGTTCACCAGCCAGCAATTTGCACCGTGCTGGTTGATGAGGCTTTGCAGCAGCTTGCCATAGACCTGCGGATGGCGGGGCAGGAAGGGCGCGCCGAAACAGGTGGAGAAGGTGGCCTGCGGCTCGCTGCCCATGCCTTTTTCCGTGCCCGCGACGCGCGCGGTGTAGCCGGAGAGGAAATGATACATCGCCTGCGCCGGGCTGAGGCGGGAGATGGGAGGCAGCACGCCGAAGGCATCCGCCGTGAGCATGACGACGTTTTTAGGGATGCCGCCGCGCCCGGAAAGTTCGACATTGGGGATGAACTCGACCGGATAGCAGGAGCGGGTGTTCTCGGTGAAGGTTTTATCCGTCAGGTCCAGATTGCCGCGCGGGTCGGCCACCACATTTTCCAGCACGGTGCCGAAGCGGTGGGAGGCGGCCCAGATTTCCGGCTCGTTCTGCTGGCTGAGGTCGATGACTTTCGCGTAGCAGCCGCCCTCGAAATTGAACACGCCATCCGGCGCCCAGCCATGCTCGTCATCGCCGATGAGGCGGCGGGCGGGGTCTGAGGACAGGGTGGTTTTGCCAGTGCCGGAGAGGCCAAAGAACAGCGCGCTATCCTCCCGCGCGCCGATATTGGCCGAGCAGTGCATGGGCAGCACGCCCTGGGCTGGCAGCAGCCAGTTCATGACCGTGAAGATGGATTTCTTGATCTCGCCCGCATATTCGGTACCGGCGATGAGAATGAGCTTCTCTGCGAAGGAGAGGGCGATGGCGGTGGTGGAGCGTACACCGTCTATCTCCGGGTCTGCCTCGAAATTCGGGGCGTGGAGGATGATATAATCCGGCTCGAACCCGGCCAGCTCGCTCTGCGCCGGGCGGATGAACATGTTGCGGGCGAACAGCGCGTGCCAGGCGCCGGTGGTGACAAGCCGCACGCGGATGCGGTGGGCGGGGTCTGCCCCTGCGTACAAATCTTGCGTGAACAGCTCTTGCCCTTGCAGGTAAGCCTGGATGCGGATTTTCAGCGTGGTGAATTTGTCGCGCGGCAATTTCTGGTTGATTTTGCCCCACCAGATATCGCCGGTGGTTTCGGGCTCATCGGCCACGAATTTATCCGCCACGGAGCGCCCGGTGTGCACGCCGGTGCGGACGATGAGCGCGCCATCCGCCGCAAGGCGGCCTTCGCCTTTGCGCAAAGAATGCGCGATAAGGCCAGGTGCTGTGAGGTTGGCATGCAGGGCGGCGGCGGTGCGCACCCCGGTGCTCCTCAAAGGTCTGGAATCATGGGGCGCTGCGTTTTCAGCCATGGGTGGGTTCCTTCAGGAAAACCTTCGCATATGGCTTCTTTCATAGGCGGGGCGCGCCTTGGCTTCAACCGCAAGCCGTGCCCGCGAGCGCCGCACTTGATTTGCTGCCATAATCCGGTCACTCCCTTGGGGTTTAGAAAGCGGCGGAACGGCCGTAACCGTTAATGATGGGTCTGAAACATGAAACAAACGATCGCTCTGGTCGATGATGACCGCAATATTCTGACCTCCGTGCAGATGACGCTGGAGGCGGAGGGGTTTGTCGTGCGTACCTATACGGATGGTGAATCCGCCTTGCAGGCGCTTCTGGCCAAGCCGGTGGACCTGGCGGTGCTGGATATTAAGATGCCGCGCATGGATGGAATGGAGCTGTTGCAGAAGCTGCGCGCGCGCTCTGCCATGCCGGTGATTTTTTTGACCTCGAAGGATGACGAGCTGGACGAGTTGATGGGGCTGCGGCTGGGGGCGGATGACTACATCACCAAGCCATTCAGCCAGCGCCTGCTGCTGGAGCGCATCCGCGCCTTACTGCGGCGCAACGAGTCTACCCGCGCGGAGGCGAGCGGCGCCGCACCCGCGGCCGTGCTGACCCGGGGCGATTTGACGCTGGACGAGACCAAGCACCAATGCCTTTGGCGGGCCAAGGATATTCAGCTTACAGTGACGGAGTTTCTGCTGGTGAAGGCACTAGCGCAGCGGCCGGGCATGGTGAAATCCCGCGACCAGCTGATTGACGCTGCTTACGGCGAAAACGTGTATGTGGACGACCGCACAATCGACAGCCACGTGAAGCGGCTGCGCAAGAAATTCCGCAATGTTGACGGCGAGTTTGACCAGATTGAAACGCTTTACGGCATTGGCTACCGCTACAAGGACGCGTAAACTGCCCCAAAAATCCCGCATGTCGCGCCTGCTGCGCGACATTTTACTCGTGAATTTGCTGCCGCTGGCGTTGATCTTCGCGGCATTGCTCTATCTGGACCAATACCAGCAAGGATTGCTGACCGCCGAGGTTTCAGCCCTGCGTGAGCAGGCGCGGATTTATGCCGGAGCCATCGCCGAGACGGCGGTGCAGAACAATAACGGCCAGCAGACGCTAAACCCGGACCTGGCGCAGCCGCTGCTCTATTCGCTCACCGAGCCAACGCCCAACGCCCAGGCACTGATTTACGGGCCGGATGGCGAGCTCGTCGCCAATTCCCGCGTGCATCCGGGTGCCGGGGGGGCAATTGTGACTGAGCCGCTGGCGGCACCGCCGCCGCGCGGGCTGTTCTCTCGCGTTATCAGTTTTATCTATGATCATCTTTCCGGCTCTGTGACCGGAAGCGAAGATGAAACCGGGGAGGTGGGCTCCGGCGCGGGGCAGCAGCCAAATACGCTGGGTTGGCAGCCGGATGCGCGCACGGTGCTGCAAATGACCGGAACAGGCGCCGACACATCAACGCAGGAGGCGCCGCCTTTCGTGCGGCGCGACCAGCAGGGCGTGTTGCTGATTACCGTGGCGGAGCCGATTGAGCATGGGCAGCAGACCGTGGGCACGGTGCTGCTGACGCGCGAAGCCTCGGAGGTGGATGCGGCAGTGCTGGCGGTACGGATTTCCATCCTGATCCTGTTTGCCCTGGCGCTGGCGCTAACCGTGATTGTCTCCTTCTACCTTTCCCGCACCATTGCCCGCCCGCTTTCAAGGCTGGCGGCGGCGGCGGAGAGGATGCGTGAAGGCCGGGCCGGGGCGCAGACCCTGCCCAAGCCCATTACCACGCGCAATGACGAAATTGGCACATTGGCCCGCACGCTGGAGGGCACGTCTCAGGCCCTCTGGTCGCGGATGGATGCGATTGAAAAATTTGCCGCCGATGTGGCGCATGAGATCAAAAATCCGCTTTCCTCCATTCGTTCCGCCGTGGAGACGCTGACGCGAGTGGAAGACCCGGCCAGGGCATCCCGCCTGCTCGCGATTGTGACGCAGGATGTGGGGCGGCTGGACCGGCTGATTACCGATATATCGGACAGTTCGCGGCTGGATTCAGAGCTTTCCCGCAGCCGCTACGAGATTGTGGACATGGCCCGTATGCTGGCGACGCTGGCGGAAATTCATGACGCCACCCGCAAGGAGGGCAGCCCGTTCATGGAGCTGGATGCGCAGGCGACCGGGCTGCTGGTGCGCGGCTCGGAAGCGAGGCTTGTGCAGGTGCTGCGGAATTTGATCGGCAATGCCGTTTCGTTCAGCCCAGAGAATGCGAAAATCTTCCTGCGCGGGCGGGAGACGGGCGGGATGATTGAATTGGCGGTGGAGGATGAGGGGCCAGGTATTCCGGATGGCAAGCTCGATTCCATTTTTGACCGTTTTTATTCCGAGCGGCCGCAGAATGAGCAGTTCGGCAGTCATTCCGGGCTTGGGCTTTCCATCTCGCGGCAGATTGTGGAAGCGCATAAGGGCCGGATTGCGGCCGAAAACCGCCGGGATGAGGCAGGGCAGGTAATTGGCGCGCGCTTCGTTATCAGGTTGCCGAAAGCGGGAGAGTAGCGAGATGGCTACAGGCCATAGGGCTGTACTGGACTTATTGTTAGGCACCGGATGAGCGGCAAGACAGAAGAGGAGGTGCCCGCGAAACCGATGCGGCGGGCGGACGTGCCCGCGTTTCTCACCGCTATTGCCAACGGCAATGATGACCCGCGCACGGAGCTGGATTACGGCACGCCGTTTCAACTTCTGGTGGCGGTGGTGCTTTCGGCCCAGGCCACGGATGTGGGGGTGAACAAGGCGACACCCGGATTATTTGCCGCGGCGCCGGATGCGGCGGGGATGGTGGCGCTGGGTGTGGCGGGGATTGGAGAGAGGATTAAATCCATCGGGCTATGGCAGGCCAAGGCGAAGAATGTGGCCGCACTGGCGGCGATGTTACTGGAGCGGCATGGCGGCGAAGTGCCGGGCGAGCGTGAGGCGCTGGAGGCGCTGCCAGGCGTGGGGCGCAAGACCGCGAATGTGGTGTTGAATGAAATTTTTGGGATGCCGACGATGGCGGTGGACACGCATATTTTCCGCCTCGGCAACCGCACCGGCATTGCCCCAGGCGCCACGCCACGCGCGGTGGAGGATGCGTTGATAAAGCGGATTCCAAAGGAAATGCTGAAGCCGGCGCATTTATGGCTGATTCTGCACGGGCGTTATGTGTGCAAGGCGCGTAAGCCCGAATGCTGGCGCTGTGCCGGGGCGGAATGGTGTATGTTTAAGGAAAAAATTTTGGCGCCTTAG
>JAGXAO010000086.1 GCA_018971565.1 Rhodospirillales bacterium | reverse complement strand
CTGGTGAAGGGTGGCGCTGTGAAGGTGAGCGTGAAGGACGGCAAGCTGGCTTTCGACATCTCCGAAGCGCCAGCCCTGGCCTTGCCCAAGCCGGAAGCCGAAGGCGATGGCGACGACGAAAAGGCGCCGGAAGAGGTACATTAATCGGCTTAAATCTTGAAAGACCCTGCCTTTCATGTGAGAGGCAGGGTTTCATGTCCCGCCTTACCGCCAACTCCCTCCTTCTTCTGGCTGCTGCCCTTTGGGGTGGAGCGTTTGTTGCGCAGGCGCAGAGTGCTGCTTATTTAAGTGCGGGCTGGTATACGGGCTTACGCTTCCTGCTGGCTTTTATGGTGGTGCTGCCCCTGGGCGTGGCTGAGGCGCGGCGGGCTGGGGCGTTTCTGGCCGGGCTGGGGGGCATTGTGCCGCTGGGGCTGGTGTTTGCTGTGTCCAGCTTGTTGCAGCAATGGGCGCTGGAGCTGACGAGCGTGACCCATGCCGGGTTTCTGACCGGGCTTTATGTGATTTTTGTGCCGGTGCTGGAGGTGATTTTTCTTCGCCGGGCACCCCACCCCCTGGTGTGGCTGGCGGCATTACTGGCCCTGGCTGGAACATGGCTTTTGGGTGGCGGGTTTAATTCGCTCTCACGTGGGGATGTGCTGGTTATCATCTCAGCATTTGGCTTCGCCGTGCAGATATTGTTGATGCAGCGCGTGGTGCTGGGCACGGGCCGGCCGGTGGCGGCCGCCCTTGGGCAATCCCTGGCCTGCGTGGTGCTGGGCTCTGGCGTGGGCGGCGCATTACCGCATTGGCACACGGTGGCAAGCTGTATGCCGCAGCTGCTTTATGGCGGCATCATTTCCGGCGGGCTGGGCTTTTTGCTGCAAGCCATCTGCCAACGCCACACCGGAGCCACAGATACGGCGGTGATCCTGATGGCGGAATCATTATTTGCGGCTTTGTTCGCCGCCATTATTCTGCATGAACGTATGAGCCATACCGGCTGGCTGGGCTGCATGTTGCTGTTCGCGGCGTTGGTGCTGGCACAGGTTGGGCCCGTGCTGATGCCGCGGCGCGTGGCGGTGGGAGGCAGCGCGGAAGTTGGCTAGCCTGCCCGGCCTGGCCTCGTTACAGTCTGAACATGGCTGATCTTTCTCTTTGCGCCTGTGGCTCCGGCCTGCGGCGCGCCCGCTGTTGCGCGCTCGATTTTTCCACACTCTCTCCCCGTGAAGCGACGGGCCTGTTGGCACCATTGCTGGGCCAGGCACAGGCCGCGTTCAATGCTGGGGATATGGCCGGGGCCGAGGCGGCCGCGCACCAGGTGCTGGAATTGGCGCCGGGGGATGAAGAAGCGTTGCTGCTGCTTCACCGGCTTTGCCGCCAGCAGAACCGCTTTGCGGCGGCCGAGGCGCTGATCCGCCGTGCGGTGACGCTGAACCCCAATAACTTCATAGCCACAAATGAACTGACATTGCTGCTGCTTGCCAATGGCGCGTTGGCCGAGGCGGAAATTCACGCGCGCAATGCCATCCGCATCGCGCCGCAAAACGCCCAGGCGCATAATCTGATGGGACTGGTGCTGACTGAGGCCAACCGCCCGCAAGTGGGCGAGTACCATTACCGCCGGGTGCTGGAACTGGCTGAAGGCAAGGAGCCTATCACCCTTGCCAATCTGGCGTGGAATTTGAAAACCCAAGGGCGGATCGAGGAGTCTCGCGCGCTTTATCAACAATCCATGGCGCTGAAACCGGGCGTGGCGCAGACCATTCTGGGTTATGCGAAGATGGAGGAGGCGGACCGCAAATTCGGCCGCGCATTGGAGCTGCTGGATGAGGCGGAGCTGCTGCTTCCGGGCAATCCTTCCATGCAGCTTACCCGTGCCACCGTGCTCTCGCGCATGAAGCATAACGAGGAGGCGCTGGCCATACTGGATCAGCCGGTGGAGGCAGGGCGGCAGCTTGGCCCTTCTGAGCTTTCTGAAAAGGGCCGGTTGCTCGACCAGATGGGCCGCTACGACGAAGCCTTCCTTTGTTTCGACCAAGGCAAGAAGATGGCGCTGGAGATGGGTGGCCGCGCCTATATGGCCGAAACCGCCGTGGATATGGCCGTGCGCTTGCAAGGGTTTTTCACGCAACGCCGTTTGGCAACGCTGCCTGTTGCCACACCGCGCGCTGAATGGCCGCAGCCGCTGTTCATCTTGGGCTTTCCGCGTTCCGGCACCACGCTGGTTGAACAAATGCTTACCGTGCATCGGAACATCGCGGCGGGCGATGAGCTGCCCTTCATCAACGATATCACGCAGATTATGCCGCGCTTGCTGGCCAGCCCACTGGCCTACCCGGAAGCGTTGGCGGAATTATGGATGGGCGACCAGCGCGACGGGTTGGACGAACTACGCGATTACTACCTCAACCGCGCGCGCAAGGCAGGGTTGTTTAAGGCTGGCGCAGGGTTTTTCACGGATAAGATGCCGCTGAACGAGATGCATCTTGGTCTCATCTCACTGTTGTTTCCACAATCGCCGGTTATTCATGTGCTGCGCCACCCGCTGGATGTGGTGCTTTCGGTTTATTCAAACCATCTAACCCATGGTTATTTTTGCGCGGCACAGCTGGAGAGCATCGCGCAGCATTATAATCTCGTCGCGGATCTCGTTGAACATTACAAGCGGACTTTAAATCTGCGCTATCTGCCCCTGCGGTATGAGGAGATGGTGACGAACCAGGAAGCGGAGCTTCGTAAACTTCTTGATTTCATCGGGGTGGAATTTGACCCATGCTGCCTCTCTTTCGAGGAGAATACGCGCTATGCGCGCACGGCATCTTACGCGCAGGTGACAGAGAAGCTGTATGACCGCTCGCGCTATCGCTATCGGTCTTATCTGAAACATCTCGCCCCGGTGGTGGAGGTGCTGCGCCCGGTGATCGAGCGGCTGGGCTATCAAATCGAGGAATGAAAGCCCTTCAACTGGCCTCCTCAACGTCGAACCCGGCGCCTTCAATGGCGCTTGCGTAAACAGCCGCTTCGGCCGCGCCGCCCACGCTTACCAGTTTGGTGGTTAAATCGGCTTCCACCTTCGCGGCGGGATCGACTTTGTGGATCGCCTCGGTGATCGAGCGGATACAACCCCCGCAATCCATATCCGGTACGGTAAAATTCATAAGCCTGGTCCTTCATAATGATCACCCGATATAAGGGTTCCCATAATGGTAACGTCAAGTCCTTGACCTTCCCATGATGGGAGACCCATATACCCGTGCATGGACAAGGCAGTTACCTCCCTAAAGGATACCGAACTGGCGATTGGCGGCATGACCTGTGCCAGCTGCGTGGCGCGGGTTGAGAAAGTGCTGAAGCGTGTGCCGGGGGTGCGGGAGGTATCCGTTAATCTTGCCACGGAGCGCGCGCATGTTGTGGCAGATGGCGCCGTGCAGGTTTCCAGCCTACGGGAGGCGGTGGCGAAGGCTGGCTATACCGCCAGCCCCGCCGAAGCGCCGCGCCCGGACCATGCCAAACGCGAGGCAGCGGAGTTGCTGGCGGCATTTGTGCTGGCCATGCCGGTGGTGCTGGACATGGCGGTGCCAATGCCCGGCTGGTTGCAGCTTTTTTGCGCCACGCTGGTGCAGTTCTGGCTGGGGGCGCGTTTTTACCGGGCAGGGTTTCTCGCCGCCAAGGCAGGCTCGGGCAATATGGATCTGCTGGTGGCGCTTGGCACCAGTGCGGCTTATGGCCTCTCGCTTTGGGATTTTTTTGCCGGAGGGCCGCTTTATTTCGAAAGTGCGGTGGCGGTTATAGCGCTGGTGCGGCTTGGTAAATATCTGGAAGGCCGGGCCAAGCGGGAGGCTGCGAAATCCATCTCCGGCTTGCAGAAGCTGCGGCCGGAGCAAGCGCATCTGGCCGCGGGTGGCGATGTGCCGGTGGCGGGGCTGCAAGTGGGCGATGAAATTCTCATCCGCCCCGGGGAGCGCGTGCCGGTGGATGGCGCGGTGCTGGAGGGGGAAAGCAGCGTGGATGAAAGCCCGGTGACGGGTGAGGCGCTGCCGCAGCCGCGCGGGCCTGGGGCAAAGCTGCTGGCGGGCACGTTGAACCTCGACGGTGTGTTGCGTTTGTGCGTGACCGCCGCCCCCGGAGAGAGTTTTCTGGACCGGATGGCGCGGCTGATCGACCAGGCGCAATCGGCCAAGCCGCGCGTGCAACGGCTGGCGGACAGGGTCTCCGCCTGGTTTGTGCCGGTGGTGCTGGGCATTGCCGCCATTACCTTCTTGGCGTGGCTGCTGCATGGGGCAAGTTTCGCCCATGCGTTGATCTACGCGGTTTCGGTGCTGGTGATTGCCTGCCCCTGCGCGCTGGGGCTGGCGACTCCCGCGGCGATCATGGCTGGCACGGGCGCGGCGGCGAAAGCGGGCATATTGTTCCGCGATGCGGACGCGCTGGAGGCGGCGGCGAAGGTGGATATTCTGGCCTTTGATAAGACCGGCACGCTGACCACCGGCCAGCCGCAACTGGTTGAGGTGCGGGCGATGGATGGGATGAGTGAAGAAGGCCTGCGCCACCTTGCCGCGGCTTTGGCGGCGCAGGATACGCATCCGCTTGCGGTGCCGCTGCGGCGGGATGGCGTGAATCCCGCCCGGAATTTCAGAAATCTTCCAGGCAAGGGCGTGCAGGGCGATGTGGAGGGCGTGAGCTATCTGCTCGGCTCTTCCCGGCTGGTGCCAGGCGCGCCGGTGCCCGATGATGAAAAAACCTGGTCCTATCTGGCGAAAGCCGATGGTAAGGTTTTGGGTGCCTTTGGGTTTACTGATACCATTCGCCCCAGTGCGATGCAGGCCGTGCAGCGCCTCCGCGCGGCGGGTATTGAAACGTTGCTGTTAACGGGCGACAGGCAAGCGGCCGGGCAGGCATTGGCGGAGAGGCTCGGCATTGCCCGCGTGGTGGCTGAGGCAACGCCAGAGCACAAACGTGAAATGATTGAGACATTGCGGCGGGAGGGCAAGCGCGTGGCCATGCTGGGGGATGGCATTAACGACGCCGCCGCCCTGGCCGCCGCCGATGCCGGCATGGCGATGGGGCAGGGGGCGGATGTGGCCATAGAGGCCGCACCCATCTCGCTGTTGCGAGCGGACCCGGTTCTGGCCCCCGCGGCTTTGGACCTTGCCCGCCGCACCTGGCGGATTTTGAAGCAGGGACTGTTCTGGGCGCTGATTTATAATATTTTTGGTATACCGGCGGCAGCACTTGGGCTGTTGAGCCCGGCCATTGCGGGAGGGGCGATGGCGGCGTCATCGCTATGCGTGCTGGGTAATGCGTTGCGGTTGCGGCATTGGAGGGTGCAATGATTCTGGTAACGATCGCGCAGGCTTCAGCCATCACCGGTGTCTCGGCCAAGATGATCCGGCATTATGAGAGCATCGAGCTCATTAAAACGCCGCTGCGCACGGAAAACCGCTACCGCCATTATAGTGAGGCGGAGCTGCATGAGCTTGGGTTTATCCGCCGCTCGCGGGATTTGGGTTTTTCTTTCGAGGATATCCGGCAGTTGCTTTCCCTCTGGCGGGACAAGGCGCGCAGCTCCGCCGAGGTGAAGGCGATAGCACTGCGCCACGTAAAGGAGCTGGACGAAAAAGCCGCCGCGCTTGAGGCGATGAGCCGCACGTTGAAGCGCCTTGCCGCCACCTGCCATGGCGATGACCGGCCCGATTGCCCGATTCTGGATGCGCTGAACCCGCCCGAGACGGCGGCTTTCCAGTGCGATCCTTGACTTTGCGGCGCTCATTGCCGATACGGAGCCCATTGACCTGGGCGCGATCCGCGCTCGGCGCGCTGCTGCGCCACCGACCACGAGAGATCCAATTTTTGTCTGAACCGAACCACGCTGAACAAAACGAAACTCCAGCCCATTCGCCAGAGGTGGAGGCTGCCCCAGCGGAAGCTGCGGATTTCGCGGCGCTTGGGCTTTCCGAGCCGATTTTGAGCGCGCTGGCGGAGAAGGGCTATTTAAAGCCCACACCCATTCAGGCGCAGGCCATTCCGGTGGTGCTGATGGGGCAGGATGTTCTGGGTGTGGCGCAAACCGGCACCGGCAAAACCGCCAGCTTTACGCTGCCGATGCTGGATATTCTCGCAGGCTCCCGCGCCCGTGCGCGGATGCCGCGCTCGCTTATTCTGGAGCCGACGCGTGAGCTGGCGCTGCAGGTGGCGGAAAATTTCGTCCAATACGGCAAGAATTTGAAGCTGAACCACGCGCTGCTGATTGGCGGCGAGAGCATGGCGGACCAGAAGGCCGTGCTGACCAAGGGTGTGGACGTGCTGATAGCCACGCCGGGCCGGTTGATCGACCTGTTCGAGCGCGGCGGGCTGCTGCTGCGTGATGTGCGGGTACTGGTGATCGACGAAGCTGACCGCATGCTGGATATGGGCTTTATCCCGGATATTGAGCGTATCGTCTCGATGTTGCCGCAAACCCGGCAGACATTGTTTTTCTCCGCCACCATGGCGCCGGAAATCCGCCGCCTCGCGGATGCGTTCCTCACCAGCCCGAAGCAGATCAGCGTTTCCCGCCCGGCGACGGTGGCCACCACCATTAAATCTTGCCTGGTGCTGGTGAACGAGCATGACAAGCGCGAGGCGCTGCGCCGCCTGCTGCGCGCCGAGGAAGGGCTGAACGCGCTGGTGTTCTGCAACCGCAAGCGCGATGTGGATATTCTGCTCAAATCCCTGCTCAAGCATGGCTTTGCCGCGGGCGCGCTGCATGGCGACCTGGCGCAGAGCGTGCGCTTTGCCACGCTGGAGAAATTCAAGGCGGGCGAATTGCAGATTCTGGTCTGTTCGGATGTCGCGGCGCGGGGCATTGATATCGGCGGGTTGAGCCATGTGTTCAATTTCGATGTGCCGCACCATGCCGAGGATTATGTGCACCGCATTGGCCGCACCGGCCGCGCCGGGCGCGAGGGCAATGCCATTACCCTGGCCGCCCCTGGCGACAGGTTGGCGGTGGAAGCGGTTGAAAAGCTGATCGGCACGGCGATTGAGCGGATCGAAATCGACGGGCTGGACCCGGCTGAATGGTCTGACGAGGATGGCCGCAAGCGCGGGCGCGGACCCAGGAAGGACAGCCGCGAGCGGGGCCGTGGCAAAGAGCGTGAGCCCGCGAGGGAGCCGGAGCGTAAGGCCGAGGCGCCTGCGCGGCCGGAACGCACCCCCCGCCCCGAGCGGGACCATGACCGTAAACCGGAGCGGCGCGAGCGGAACAGGCCGGAGCGTGACAGAGGCGAACGTGACAGGGGCGAGCGGGATAATGGCCCGGCGGTGCAGGGCTTTGGCGCGAATGTTCCGGCTTTCATGCTCATCCGCCGCCGCGGTGCTGCCCCGGCCATTATGGATGAAGAGCCGGGGCCTGAGGATAACGGGTCCGACATCGCGGCTTAAGGGCCGTGTCGCATTGCATCCATTTCGGCGTTTGCGGCGGCTGTGCGCGCGATGACCGTGGCCAGCCGGACAAACATGCGCTGCTAACAAACGCCCTGGCCCGCGCGGGCTATGCGGGGGTGGCGGTGGCACCGCTGGTGCAGCTTCCCCTGCACACGCGCCGGCGGGTGGACCTTGCCGCCACGCGCAACGGCACGGAGATTGCGCTGGGCCTGCACCGCGCAAGGTCCTCGGACGTTGCGGATATGCAGGAATGCGCCCTGTTGCGCCCTGAATTTTTACCCCTGCTGCCGCCTTTGCGGGTTTTGCTGCGAAGCCTGCAATGCTTCCGGCGCGAAGCCTCTGTGGCGATCAACTGGCTGGATAACGGGCCGGATATTCGGATCCGCGCCGATGCGCCGCTCACCCAACCGGACAGGACACGGCTGATTGCCTTTGCGCGTGAGCATGGCGCGCCGAGAGTCTCCGTGGCGGAGTCAAAAGCCCTGCCGGAGCCGGTGATTATTCTGGCCAACCCGGTGCTGCACTTTGCCGGTGTTGCGGTAACACCCCCGCCCGGCGGGTTTCTTCAGGCGAGCGTTGAAGGCGAGGCGGAAATTACCGCCGCCATGCTTGCCGGGCTGCCGAAACTGCGGAACAAAAGCCGGATTATCGAGCTTTATTCAGGCTGCGGCACGCTGAGCTTTGCCTTGGCGCAGAAGGCGCGGGTGGAAGCCTATGAGGGCGACGAGGCCGCCGTTTACGCGGCGGACAAAGCCGTGCGGGAGAGCGGCCTGGCCGGGCGGGTGACGGTGACAAAGCGGGATTTGCAAAGGCGCCCGCTGCTGACTCAGGATTTCAAAGGGGCGGATGCCGTGGTGCTGGACCCGCCATTTTCAGGCGCTGGCCCGCAGGTGAAGTTTCTGGTGGGTGCAGGCGTGGGGCGGATTATTTACATAAGCTGCAACCCGGAGGCGCTGGCGCATGATGCGGGGATGCTGCGCCATGCGGGGTACAGTGTGCTGGCGGCAACGCCGATTGACCAGTTTCCGTATTCGGAGAATGTGGAGAGTGTGGTGGTGTTTGGAATTTCAAAGTAGGCTTGGCTCTAGCTCGGCAACAGAAAGCTTGGTGGTCTCACTGAGAAGCTGAGCGCCGCAAGCGAGCAGATACGCGGCCGTTGCATCTAACTCATCCGGCCGCCG
>JAGXAO010000085.1 GCA_018971565.1 Rhodospirillales bacterium | reverse complement strand
TTTCTCCGCAATGCCGGGCTTGAGCATGAAATTACGCCGCGTATCATTCATTATATGGGCAGCCCTAAGCCCTGGCACGGAGAGTTCATGCCGTGGAAATTGGCGGAATATGCAATATACCTGGAAACGGCGCGCAAACATCCAACGCTTATTCCCTTCCTCACCCGCATATCCTGGCAACGTAGATTAAAATACCGGCTCCAGCAGCGTTACAAACAAGCCCAGGAACGCACAACCTGGGGGAATCCACAGCGCCAGCGCAAAATCCTGCGTTACGAAAATTATGTCAGCAACATGCTTGCACTGTCATAACCATCAACACAGCCTGCAATGCAAAAAATGGCTTATTTACGCAGCGCCATTTTAATCGGCCCATGCGCGCGGCCGTGGGTAAATTGGTCCACTACGGTATCCGGCGTGGTCAGCAATTCCGCCGCCGGGCCGCTCCAGCTAATGCGTCCTTCGTAAAGCATCGCCGCTTTGTCGCCTATGCGTTGGGCAGAGGCCATGTCATGCGTAATGGCAATGGAGGTGCTGCCAAGCTTCTTCACACAATCCACAATCAATTCGTCGATTACCGCACCCATAATCGGGTCCAGCCCGGTTGTGGGCTCGTCGAAAAACATAATCGCCGGGCGGGCGGCGATGGCGCGGGCCAGGCCAACGCGTTTTTGCATACCGCCGGAGAGTTCGGAGGGCGAAAGCCCCGCCACGTCCACGCCAAGCCCCACTTGAGCCAGAATCTCCACCGCTACATCCCGCGCTTTGGCCCGGCTCACTTTTTTCTGAGCCAGCAGCCCAAACGCAACATTTTCCCACACCGGCAGAGAGTCGAACAGCGCGCCGTTCTGGAACAACATGCCTATCTGCTGGCGCAGCTCCCGCGCCTGGCCACGTGGCGCCTTCAGCACATCCACCCCATCAATCTCAATACTGCCCGCATCGGGCGTTACCAGCCCGAGAATAGATTTCAGCAGCACGGATTTGCCTGTGCCTGAACCGCCGATAACCACCATGCCGGTGCCGGTTTCAATATCGAGGTCGATACCGTCAAGCACTTTCTTCGCGCCAAAATACTTCTTCAAGCCGCGGATGCGAATTTTAATCTCGCTCATTTTGCGAACAGCACCTGGGTCAGTACATAATCCAGCGCCAGAATGAGAACAGAGGCCGCCACCACCGCCGAGGTGGTAGCCGAACCCACACCCTGCGCGCCACCGCGCGAGCGGTAGCCGTTGAAGCAACCCATAAGCGCGATGAGAAAACCAAACACCGCCGCCTTGATAAGGCCGGAGATCACGTCCTGCGCCTGCAAATTGGAAAAAGTGCTGGTCAGGTAACCGCCGGAAGAAAAGCCAAGCTTATACACCCCCACCAGGTAACCACCCATCACGCCCAGAATATCCGCCAGCAACACCAAAAGCGGCAGGGCGATAATGCCCGCCAGCAAACGCGGCGCCACGAGATATTTCATCGGGTCGGTGGAAAGAGTGGAAAGCGCATCAATCTGGTCGGTCACGCGCATGGTGCCCAGCTCGGCGGCCATGGCGGCACCGGCGCGGCCAGAGACCATAAGCCCCGCCAGCACCGGCCCCAGCTCACGCGTGACTGAGAGCACCACCACGGAGGCAATGGCGCTCTCCGCCCCAAAGCGGGAAAAGCCGGTATAAGACTGTAAGGCCAGCACCATCCCGGTGAACAAAGCCGTGAGCGCCACCACCGGCAAAGAGAAATAGCCAATCTCCATAAAGGCCCGGCCAATCTGGCGTGGGTAATAAGGCGGGCGAAACACATGAGAGATACCGGAGACGGTGAACATGCCCAGCTCGCCGACATATTCCACCGCGCCAAGCACGGCGGCACCCAGCCAGGCCACGGCATCCAGAACCTTCATGCGTTGATATATCGCCGATGATAACGGCGCCCCAGGGAGGTAAGAATTTCATAGCCGATGGTGCCCGCTTCCCGCGCCAGTTCATCCGCGCCATGGCGGGGCCCGAGCAACACCAGCTCATCGCCAGGGTTGGCCGCTACATCGGTAACATCGAAGGTCGCAAGATCCATCGACACCCGGCCTACCAGGGGAACAGGGGTATCGTCAAAATAGGCCGTTGCGCGGCTGGAAAGCGCACGGTGCAACCCATCCGCATAGCCCACCCCAATCGTCGCAATCCGGCTGGGGCGCGCTGCACGCCAGGTGCCGCCATAACCCACCCCCTCCCCGGCAGGCACCGCGCGCACCTGCAAAATCGGCGCGCTCAGCCTCACCACCGGCAGCATGGGGTGCGCCTGCGCCGTGTTGGTGTTCAGCCCATACAAAGCGGCGCCGGGGCGGGTAAGGTCGAGGTGGAAATCCACCCCAAGGAAAGACCCCGGTGAGTTGGCGATGCTGCGCTTCGCCCCCGGAAACGCCGCCGCCATCGCCAGAAAATCCCGGAGTTGCTGCTGGTTGCGCTCATCCTCCGGCGCCTCTCCGGCAATCAGATGCGTCATCACCGTATCCACGGCAACGCCCTCCAGCAGCGCGCGGTCGTCGCGCAATGCCTCGAAATCCCGCCTTGGCAGGGCCAGGCGGTTCAGCCCGGTTTCCACATGCAGAAATGCTGTCAGCCTGCGCTCCAGCCGCACCGCCGCCGCTTGCCATTGCGCAATCTCCTCCAGCGAGCAGAGCACCGGGATGATGTCATGCGCGATGAAATCCGCCGCTGCATGCGGCTCCAGCCCGTTCAGCACCAGAAGCCGCGCCCCCGGCAATAATGGCCGCAACGCCACCGCCTCAGCCAGATGCGCGGTGAAGAAGGTCCTGCACCCCGCCTGGGCCAACGCTGGCGCCACTTGTGCCGCCCCCAGCCCATAGGCATCGGCCTTCACCACGGCGGCGGTCTCGCCCTGGTTCAACCCGGCCAGATACCGCCAGTTACCGGCGATCGCGCCAAGATCGATCTCAAGCTGCACGGTCAAAACGTCAGATCATTCATGAAACGTGTCGAGATCGGCAAAGCGTGTAAACTCACCCTCGAAGAACAGGTCGATCTTGCCGGTGGGACCGTGGCGCTGCTTGGCGATGATGAGCTCCGCCTTCTGGTAGGCATTGTTCATATCAGCCTTCCACTTCTCATGCGCCGCATGGTGTTTATCCGTGTTCTCGAAACTGGCGCTCTTCGGCTCACGCTGCGCAACATAATACTCGTCCCGGTAGACAAACATCACCATGTCCGCATCCTGCTCGATAGAGCCTGACTCACGCAGATCCGATAGCTGCGGGCGCTTGTCATCGCGGGATTCGACCGAGCGTGAAAGCTGAGACAATGCAATCACCGGCACCGCCAGCTCTTTCGCGATCGCCTTCAGCCCTTGCGTGATCTGGCTGATCTCCAGCACGCGGCTCTCCGGCCGGGTGCCCAGGGAAGGCCGCATGAGCTGGAGATAATCCACGATGATCAGCCCCAGCCCCTGGGTACGCTGCAAGCGGCGGCAGCGCGTGCGCAGGGCCGAGAGCGTAATGGCCGGCGTATCGTCGATCACCAGCGGAATATCCGCAATCTCGCGGGAGACGCGCACGAAAGTATCAAAATCCTTGGTCGAGATTTCACCGCGGCGAATTTTGTCGCCCGAAACCCGCGCCTCCTCGGCCAGCAAACGTGTGGCCAACTGGTCGGCGCTCATTTCCAGCGAGAAGATCGCCACGCATTCCTTGGCCAGGGCATTCGGGTTTTCTGCTCTGGCGTTTGCCAGCATCGCCTTGGCCGCCCCGAAGGCAATTTTGGTGGCCAGAGCGGTTTTGCCCATGCCTGGCCGCCCGGCCAGAATCATAAGGTCTGACTTATGCAGCCCGCCGGTGCGCTTGTTCAAATCCCGCAGGCCCGTATCCAGCCCGGAAACCGAGCCCTGGTTACGAAACGCCTTTTCCGCCAGGTCGATGGCCTGGATCAGCGCGTCGTGGAAGGAAATACCCTTACCCTCTGCCCCCCCCTTGGTGGCCAGGTTGAACAGCGCCTGTTCGGCCTTCTCAATCTGCGCACCGCCATCCAACTCCGGCTCGGCGGCGTAGGCATCGTTCACCGTCACTTCGCCAATATCAATAAGCTGGCGCCGCAGCCAGGCATCATGAATCAGCCGCCCGTAATCACCCGCATTGATGATTCCGACCATGGCGGAGAGCAGTTGCGCGAGATACGCCGTGCCGCCCACCTCCTCCAGCACGCCGGCATGCTCAAGCTCGGCGCGCAGGGTGATAGGGTCGGCCACCTGGTTCTGCTCACAGCGCCGGGCGATAGCCTGGAAGATGCGGCCGTGAATCGGGTCCGCGAAATGCTCATGCGTCAGAAAATCCGAGACGCGCTCATAAGCCTTGTTATTGGCCAGCAACGCGCCCAGCAGCGCCTGCTCGGCCTGGGCGTTGCTGGGGGGGAGCCGCTGAGAGTGGCCGGAGCCAGGTTGATCGAAAGAGTCCATGCGCGCGGTTCTTAGCCCACCCCATCCCGGCTTGGAACATCAGTCCCAACCCCTCGCCGGTGTATATCGGGGACAAACAATTTTTACGTCCGCCCGGTCAGAACAATCTATCCGGCACCAGCAGAATTTTACCGGTATGTCCCGCGCATTCCATGGCGGCATGGGCTTCAGCCGCCTGTGAAAGCGGCAGCACCATGTTCGTCACCGGCTTCACCTTGCCTGCTTCCAGCAGTGGCCACACTTTCTCGCGTAAATCTTGCGCCACTTTCGCCTTAAAATCCGCCGGGCGGCTGCGCAGAGTAGAGCCCGTATAAACCAGGCGCTTGAGCATCACCGGCATCAGATTAATCTCCACCTTCGCACCCAAGGCGAAGGCAATCTGTACAATCCGCCCTCCCGGCGAAGCCGCTTTAATGTTTCGTTCGATATAGGGTCCGCCAACAATATCCAGAATCACATCGGCGCCGCCCGCCTCCTTGCGGATAATTTCAACAAAATCTTCCGCCTCGTAATCTATCACGCGGTCAGCCCCCAGCGTGCGGCAAAGGTCGCAGCGTGCGGCGGGGTTGTCCGTCGCGAACACCTTCGCGCCAAAAGCATGGCCAAGCTGGATGGCGGTGGTGCCAATGCCCCCCGCGCCGCCATGCACCAGCAGCGTCTCACCGGCTTTCAGCCCCGCGCCAATAAATATATTGCTCCACACGGTAAAAAATGTTTCCGGCAGCCCCGCGGCATCGCGCGTGCTCACCCCTTTGGGAATGGGCAGGCAGTGCCTTGCATCCACCGCGCAATACTCGGCATAGCCGCCGCCATTGGTAAGGGCTGTGGCATAATCGCCCACGCGCCAGCCACTTACGCCCTCGCCCACCGCGACAATTTTGCCAGCCACCTCAAGCCCCAGCAGCTCAGAGGCCCCGGCAGGCGGCGGATAAAGCCCCTTGCGCTGCATCATGTCCGGGCCGTTTACCCCCGCCGCTTCCACCTCAATCAGCACTTCGCCCGCCGCCGCAATGGGGGTTGGGCGGCGGGCAATGGCCAAAACCTCCGGCCCGCCAGCCCCGCGCGCCTCGGCAACCTGCATCTCATTTGGCAAGGGGGTCATCCACGTCTCCTCATTGTCTCGCCGAACACTCAGCCGCCTTTGTTGCTGCGGGCCGATTTGTTTATAGAATGGACCCTGGGCCAGGAGGATGCAACCTGCCCCGGCCGGCGAAAGAGACATTATGCAACTGCTTACCTTGTCCTCAGGCCCCATGAGGGTTGAGATCGCGCCCGATACCGGCGGGGCAATATTCGCCTGGCACCACGGCGCCACCGGGCTGCTGCGTGCCGATGTTTCAGGAACCGATGGCGGCATTCCCGCCCGGCAACTCGCGTCTTTCCCTCTTATTCCGTTTTCAAACCGCATCGCCCACGGGCAGTTCACGTTTGATGGTGTGACCTACACCCTGCCGCGCGACGCGAAGGAAACGCGCCACGCAATGCATGGCAACGCGCTTTACGCCGCCTGGGATGTTGCCGAGTCAGACGTCTCCCACGCCGTGCTGCGCCTGGCCTATTCGCCGGAACGGGAAGACATGCCGTTTTTCCCCTTCGCCTATGAGGCCGAGCAGCGTTACGAGGTGACGGATACCTCGCTCCGGATTGGCCTGAGCCTCCGCAACACCGATACGCGGCGTTTCCCCGCCGGGTTCGGGCATCATCTGTATTTTCCGCGCCGGGGCAAGACTTTGGTTAAATTCGAGGCCGGCCAGATGTGGGAAAATGGAGAGGACGGCCTGCCTTCCTCCACCACCGCGCAATTTCAGGCATCACTGGCAGAAGGCCGTGCGCTGGATAGCACGAGCTTCGATAATTGTTTCGAGAATTGGCAAGGCCAGGCCCTGCTTTCTTTCCCCCAGGAGGGCCATACTTTAAGCGTAAAAGCCAGCCCGGCCTTCGGCCATTGCGTGCTGTTCACCCCGCCGGGCAAGCCTTTCTTTGCGTTTGAGCCGGTAACGCACTTAAACGACGCGGTGAACCGGATGACGGAAACAAACAGGCACGGCCTTGTGATTCTGGAACCAGGGGAGGTTCTGGAGGGTGAGGTTACGATTACCTACAAGAAATCTTATGAGAATTCGCTCTGGCATGTCAGCAAGGCGTGATTTTCTGTGCTCCGGTGCTCGAAAATCACACCTTGCTGGCCGCCGCAGTAGAATTCTTACCCGCATTTCGACCAGCCGCAATGCAGGCAGCTCAAACAACCGGCCTCGCGCACCAGCCCCGGCTGGCTGCATTTGGGGCACAGGCTTCCCAAAGGCGAAGCCGCCACTTGCGTTTTTTTGTCATGCACCGGCAGGCGGTCGGCATCCATCACCAAAAATCCGGTCTCGATCATGTGCTGCTCGATCAGATCGCCGATCGCCGCCACCAGCGATGGTACATACCGCCCTTGCGCCCATTGCCCGCCCCGCGGGTCGAACACCTGCTTCAACTCCTCGGCCACAAACGCCACCTCGCCGCCGCGGCGAAACACCGCCGAGATCATGCGGGTGAGCGCCACAACCCAGGCGTAATGCTCCAGGTTCTTGGAATTCACGAAAATCTCAAACGGCCGGCGCACACCGTCCTGCTCGATGTCGTTAATCGTCACATACATCGCATGTTCGCTGTCGGGCCAGCGCAGCTTGTAGGTGGCACCCACCAGCCTGTCGGCGCGCACCAGCAATTCCGGGCCATATTCACGGTCATGCGGCCTGGGTGCTGGCTTCTTCTCGCCTGCGGGCGGCTTCACCTCCAGCACCGAGCCCGTCACATCATTCGGCCGGTAGGTGGTGCAGCCTTTGCAGCCGCTGCGGTACGCGTCGAGATACACCTCCTGAAACGCCCCGAAGCTGATATCCGCTGGCACATTCACGGTTTTTGAAATCGCACTGTCCACATGGCGTTGCACGGCGGCCTGCATCCGCACATGCTCGGCCGGGTTCAAATCCTGCGCGGTCACGAAATACTCAGGCAGCGCCACGTCCTCTCCAAATTTCGCGCGCCACAGCCGCAGCGCGTAATCGGTCACTTCCTCCTCGCGGCGGGTGCCGTCGCGCTGCAGCACCTTGCGCGTATAGGCCAGGGCGAACACCGGCTCCACGCCGGAGGAAACATTATCCGCCACCAGCGAGATGGTGCCCGTGGGGGCTATGGAGGTGAGCAGCGCGTTGCGGATGCCGTGCTGGCTTATCGCGTCGCGCACATCGTCATCCAGCGCGCGCACCGTCTCGCCCGCCAAATATTTCGCGCGGTCGAAGAGCGGAAATGCGCTCTTCTCACCGGCAAGTTTCGCGGAAGCCATATAAGCCGCGCGTTCCACCTGCCGCGCCCACTCCTTGGCCTGCGCCGCCGCCTCAACCGAACCATAGCGCAGCCCGCACATCATCAGCGCATCGGCAAGCCCGGTCATGCCGAGGCCGATCCGCCGCTTCGCATCCGCCTCCTTGCGTTGCTGCTCCAGTGGAAAACCCGAAGCGTCGATGGTGTTGTCCATCATGCGGATCGCAGTGGCGACAAGTGCCGCCAGTTCCGTCTCGTCAATTTCCGCCGCATCGGTAAATGGCTCGCGTACCAGCCGCGCCAGATTGATCGAGCCCAGCAAGCACGCCCCGTAAGGCGGCAGCGGCTGCTCGCCGCACGGGTTGGTGGCGTGGATGGTCTCGCAATAATACAGATTATTGCGGGCATTGATCCGATCGATGAAGATCACCCCCGGCTCGGCATAGTCATAGGTGGCGCGGGTGATTCTGTCCCACAGCTCGCGGGCGCGCAAGCTGCGGTACACCTGGCCGTTGAATTTCAGCTCCCAGGCGGTGTCCAGCTCCACCGCCTTCATGAAATCATCTGTCACCAGCACGGACAAATTAAAATTCCGCAGCCGCCCCGGCTCTCTTTTGGCGGCAATGAACTCCTCGATATCCGGGTGGTCGCAGCGCATCGTCGCCATCATCGCACCCCGCCTGGCCCCGGCGGACATGATGGTGCGGCACATCGAATCCCACACATCCATGAAGGAGAGCGGGCCGGAGGCATCCGCCCCCACGCCGCGCACCGGCGCGCCCTTGGGCCGCAGCGATGAAAAATCATACCCGATCCCGCCGCCCTGCTGCATGGTGAGTGCGGCTTCGCGCAGATGCGCGAAAATCTGGCCGAGATCGTCCTCGATATCGCCCATCACGAAGCAGTTGAACAAGGTCACCCGCCGCTCGGTTCCGGCGCCGGAGAGGATACGCCCGGCGGGAATAAAGCGGAAATTCTCCAGCGCCTCGTAGAACGGCGTTTCCCATTTCGCGGGCTCGGCTTCCACCTCGGCCAAGGCGCGGGCCACGCGCCGCCACATATCCTCGACGCTGGCATCCACCGGCACGCC
>JAGXAO010000084.1 GCA_018971565.1 Rhodospirillales bacterium | reverse complement strand
GTCTTACCCGTTTTCAGGATGCCGTAGCGGTTGGTTTGTTCGCGTGGCACCTCGGAGATGGCGACGACATTGCCGCCGGTCTCGTTATACACATTCACAAGCTGCGTGGTGCAGGGGGTCTGGCTCAACACCAGGTCATCCGGCAGCAGGATGGCAAAGGGGTCGTCGCCAATGAAGGTACGGGCGCACCAGATGGCATGGCCAAGGCCGAGCGGCACCTGCTGGCGCACGGTGGTGATGGCGCCGGGGGGCATTGCTTCTTCACGCAGCAGGGCCAGCGCCTCGCGCTTGTTGCGCTCCGCCAGCGTGGCTTCCAGCTCGAAGGCAATGTCGAAATGGTCGATCAACGCGGTTTTGCCGCGGCCGGTGACCATGCAGAACTGGTCGATACCAGCGGCGCGGGCTTCGTCAATCGCGTATTGAATCAAGGGCTTGTCGACGACGGGGAGCATCTCTTTCGGCATGGCCTTGGTGGCGGGCAGAAAGCGCGTACCAAGGCCGGCAACGGGGAGCACGGCCTTGCGCAAGGGTTTCACCAAGAGAGTTCCTCCTATCCAGTAGTCTTAGTGTTTAGGTGCCACGCCCGGCATGGGGCGGCAAGATGAAGCGTGCAGGTGAATAAGCCAGGAAGCCAACGCGGCATACCATGGGGCATGTGACAAAACTGCCATAATCACCAGGAAGAGGCTCGCCGCACTTCCGATATTGCGTGGCAACGATTTTGCCAAGAGGCGTTAGCCGCGTGGCGCCGCAGCACGGGAAAGGCGGTCGTTGATGGCAATGCCGAGGCCCGTGCCAGGGATGGGTGCCGCAGCGATGGCGGTAAACCCGCGCAGCGTGGCATGCTCATCCAGCCAATGCAGCGCCTGGAACAAATTGGCGGCGGCTTCGGTGAGGTTTCGCGTTTCGGAAAGCTGAAACATCAGCCCGCCCGCCGGGGCTGGGCCAAAGGCAAGAAAGGCTTCATCCGGCATGGGGGCGGTGGCGTTTAGCCGCACTGGCAGGCTTGGTGCGTAATGCGAGGCGAGCATGCCCGGCGCCAGGAGGGCATTGCCGGGTGCGGCTGTGCCGAGGGCGCCGATTCTGGCCTCCAGCATTTCATGCGTGATGAAGCCGGGGCGGAGCAGGGTTGGGGTGGGGCCGGAAAGGTCCAGCACGGTCGATTCCAGCCCTACCGCGCAAGAGCCGGATTCCAGAACAGCGGCGATGCGCCCGCCAAGCTCCGCCAGCACATGCGTAGCACTGGTGGGCGAGATGCGGCCGGAGCGATTGGCCGAAGGTGCGGCGATGGGCAGGTCCGCCAGACGCAGCATTTCATGCGCGATGGGGTGGGCGGGCACGCGCACGGCAAGCGTGGGCAGCCCGGCGCCTGCCAGTTGTGAGACCAACGAGGACGCCCGGCGCGGCAGCACCAAAGTGAGCGGGCCGGGCCAGAACTGTTCTGCGAGTTTTTCGGCCATGGAGTTTGGCCGCACATGCTGGAACGCGGCTTCGGCCGAGGCAAAATGGCAGATGAGGGGGTTGAAGCTGGGCCGGCCTTTGGCCTGGTAAATGCCCGCCACGGCCTCTGCGTTGGTGGCATCCGCCCCCAGGCCGTAGACAGTTTCGGTACCAAAAGCCACCAGCCGCCCGGCACGCAGCAATTGTGCCGCGGCATCCGGGTTGGTGATCAGCCTGGTTGGTTCGGGGCCTTCAGCCCTGCTTGCCGTCAAGGTCCCGCGCCACTTCCGGGCTGTGCAGGAGTTTGTTGATCTTGGTTGCTTCGTCCAACGCCGCATCGGCGGTGAATTTCAGCTCCGGTGTTACGCGCAGGCCGAGGCGCGGCGCGATTTGCGCACGCAGAAAAGGCGAGACACGCTTGAGGGCTGGCAACAGCGGGCGGATATCTTTTTGGCCCAGCACGCTCGCGAATATCAAAGCGTGCTTGAGGTCCGGCGACATGCGAACCTCAGAGATGGTGAGGTGCGCGCTGGCGAGGTCCGGGTCGTGGAACTCGGTGCGCAGTAACACATCTGAGAGGACGTGCCTGATCTCCTCGCCGACCCGGAGCTGACGCTGGCTGGGGCCAGCGCCACGCCCAGCATCAAGGTGCGACGATTTCGGTTTCATAGCACTCCACCATGTCGCCCTCGCGCAGATCCTGGAAGCCCGCGAAGGACAGGCCGCATTCATAGCTGCGGGCTACTTCCTTCACATCGTCCTTGAAGCGCTTGAGTTGCGAGAGTTCGCCCTGGTGAATGACCACGTTGTCGCGCAGGAGGCGGACGCCGCAGCCGCGCTTGACCACGCCCTCGGTAACATAACAACCCGCGACCTTGCCGGTTTTGGTGATGTTGAACACCTGGCGGATTTCCGCGTAGCCCAGGAACTTTTCGCGATGCACAGGGGCGAGCTTGCCTTTGACCAGCTTCTCGATATCGTCGCCAACCTCGTAGATGATCGAGTAGTAGCGGATATCCACCGCTTCGCGGTTGGAAAGCTCGCGGGCCTGCACATTGGCGCGGACATTGAAGGCGATGATGATGCCATCGGACGCTTTGGCAAGCTGTACGTCGCTCTCGGTGATCTGGCCAACGCCTGAGTAGATGACGCGCACGCGCACTTCATCATTGCCGAGCTTGGCCAGGACCACGCCGATGGCCTCCGCCGAGCCCTGCACATCCGCCTTGATGACGACGGCGACTTCTTTCTGCGCGCCAGCCTGAATGCGGGCGAGCATCTCTTCCATCGTGCCGCGCAGGGCGGTTTGCGCCGCAACCTGGCGTTCGCGCAGCTTGGCCGCGCGATACTCGGTGATTTCACGGGCGCGCTGCTCGTTCTCGACGACCACGAAAGGCTCGCCCGCCGTCGGCGCGCCGGAGAGGCCAAGGATTTCCACGGGCTGAGCGGGCAGAGCCTCTTTCACGTTCTGGCCTTTGTCGTTCAGCATGGCGCGCACGCGGCCCCACTGGGCGCCCGCCACCACAATCTCGCCCTGGTGCAGGGTGCCTTTTTGCACCAGCACCGTGGCCACCGGGCCGCGGCCCTTATCCAGCCGGGATTCGATGATGGCACCTTCAGCGGAACGGTCCGGGTTGGCTGTCAGTTCCAGCACTTCGGCCTGCAGCAGAATGGCTTCTTCCAGCTTGTCCAGGTTCAGCTTCTTCAGGGCCGAGACCTCGACATCGATGGTGTCGCCACCCATGCTCTCGGTCACGATCTCGTATTGCAGCAGTTCCTGGCGCACGCGGTTGGCATCGGCACCTGGGCGGTCGATCTTGTTGATCGCCACGATGATGGGCGCATCCGCCGCCTTGGCGTGCTTAATCGCCTCGATGGTCTGGGGCATCACCCCGTCATCCGCCGCGACAACCAGCACCACGATATCGGTGGAGGCGGCCCCGCGCGCGCGCATGGCGGTGAAGGCCTCATGGCCCGGCGTGTCGAGGAAGGTGATGGCCTGGCCGGATGGCAGGGTTACCTGATAGGCGCCGATATGCTGGGTAATGCCGCCAGCTTCTCCGGCCGCGACATCTGTATGGCGCAGCGCATCCAGCAGGCTGGTCTTGCCGTGGTCGACATGGCCCATGATGGTGACCACAGGCGGGCGCGGTTGCAGGTCTTCATCCGTGTCGACCTCGCCTTCCAGGCCAAGCTCCACGTCGGAATCAGACACGCGGCGCACTTTATGGCCGAATTCGGTGACGATCAGCTCCGCCGTGTCAGCGTCAATGGCCTGGGTGATGGTGGCCATCACGCCCATCTTCATCAAGGCGCGCACCACATCGCGGCCGGGGGCGGCCATACGGTTGGCCAGCTCCTGCACGGTGATGGTCTCGGGCAGCACAACCTCACGCACCACTTTCAGGCCGTCTGAGCGCAGCAGTTCCAGCTCGGCCTGGCGGCGTTCACGCTCGCGCTGGCGGCGCACGGAAGCGAGCGAACGGGTTTTCTCGTCCTCGCCCTCGATGGCGGCCTGCACGTCGATCCGGCCGGCGCGGCGGTTGCCATCGCCGATTTTTTTGGCGGGTGCGGCGGGCATGCCGCGCCGTGGCGCCGGGGTGGCCGGGCGGCGCGGGCCGCGCGGGGCGTCCTCGTCATCCTCGCCGGCGGGGCGGCCACCGGGCTTTAGCTGCAACGTAGTGCGGGGTGCCGGAGCAGTGGTGGCGGGGCGCGCGGGTTGCGGCGCACTGGCACGGGCCGGGGCCGCTAGGCTTGTTGTTTGGGGCTGCGGCGTGGCGGCCGCGCTTTGCGGCGCGGGTGCTGCCTCTTGCACCGGCTGGCTGGCGGCGCGTTTGGCCTCAGCCTCAGCCAGGGCAGCGGCTTCCGCCTCCTCAGCCTTACGGCGGATTGCTTCTTCAACCTCGCGCCTGGCGTCTTCCTCGGCCTTGCGGCGCGCTTCCTCAGCGGCGGAGAGGATGGAAATTTTTTCCTGCTCGCGGCGTTCGGCCTCGGCTTTCGCGGCGGCGGCCAGCACACGCTGGCGGGTGGCAAGCTCGGCGGCGGTTAAGGCGCGTTGCGCCCCGCCCCCGCCAGCCTGGCGTGGGCGCTGGCCGGAAGGTGCCGGGCTGGGCGTGGCCGGGCGCTCAGGCTGCGGGCGGACGCTTGATGCCACGGCCGGGGCGGGAGTTGCGCCAGGCGCCGGAGCCGCCGCGGTGCCACGCTTCTTGCGGACCTCGACCTGCACGACCTTGGAGCGGCCGTGCGAGAAGCTCTGCCGCACAGACCCGGCATCGACCGTGTGCCCGGTTTCCCCGCGCGCGACGGGGCGCAGCGAAAGCCTGCCCTTGGTTTCATTCTGGTCGTTGCCGTCACTCATGCCTAATCCGGTCCAATCTTCACGTCGCGGCCGGATTTTACCCCGGCCTTGTTTGCTGGGCTTACTGCCCGCTTACGCTTTCCTTCGCAACACCCAGCAGGCGCCGCGCCTCTAATTCGATCATCTGCGCCAGCCGCCCGGGCGAAATGACCACGTGCACCGTATGCTCCCGCCCGAATATCTTGCCCAGTGCCGCGGCGGAAAGCACCGCCACGCACGGCAAGGCGCGGCCGCCTGCGAAACGGGCACGTTCCTCAATGCTGCCATCGGCCGCCTGGACGATAAGCCCGCCCCGCCCCGCCTGCAGCCATTCCCTGGCTTTTTCAAAGCCGGAGATTGCGGCGCCGCTGCGCCGTGCCAAGCCTAGCAGATCAGCCAGCCGCCGCGCCAGCGCGGCTTCCACCTGGGCATGCAGGCTTTCAGGCAATTTAAGCGGTGCCCGGGCAGCGCGCGCAAACACCCCGCGCCGAACCGCCAGTTCTATCACATCGGCGGTAGCACTCAACCACATTCCGCGTCCTGGCAGGGTTGCGCCAGGGTCGAAAACCAGCGTCCCGTCAGGCGCGGCAACGAAGCGGAGCATCTCCTCCCGCCGCCCTTGCGCCCTGGTGACGAGGCAGCGCCGAAGCGGGCCGTGCTCTGGTTCGTCCGGTATGGTTGCGGGTTCAGGCTGCGTTGCCGTCCTCCCCCTCGAACCAATGGGCACGGGCGGCCATGATGATCTCATTGGCCTGTTCTTCGCTGATGATTTCTGCGCCCAGAATTTCGACCAGTTCGTCGCCGGCGAGATCGGCCAGGTCGTCCAGCGTTTTCACGCCCTTCTCGCCCAGCGCGATCAGGTCCGCGGCGGAGAAGATTTCGATGGCGGCGATGTCGTCGGTTACACCCAGCGCCACGCGCTTTTCTTCCTGCTCGCTGGCCTGGCGCTCCAGGAAGGTCGTGGCACGGCGAGCGAGCTCGATGGCGACGTTCTCGTCGAAGCCTTCGATGGTGGCAATTTCGTCTTCCGGCGTGGTGATCAGATCCTCGATGCTCTCGAAGCCTTCCTGCACCAGCAAGCCCGCGATCACGTCGTCCACGTCCAGCGCCTCAACAAACAAGCCGGTCTTGCGGCGGAACTCTTCCTGGCGGCGCTCGGATTCCTCGGCTTCCGTTAGAATATCGATATCCCAGCGGGTAAGCTGCGAGGCGAGACGCACATTCTGCCCGCGGCGGCCGATGGCCAGCGAGAGCTGGCTATCCGGCACCACAACCTCAACCCGCCCGGCCTCCTCATCCATCACCACCTTGGAGACTTCAGCAGGGGCCAGCGCGTTCACCACAAAAGTGGCGATGCTGGGGGACCAGGGAATGATGTCGATCTTTTCGCCCTGCAATTCGGCCACCACGGCCTGCACGCGGGAGCCGCGCATACCCACACAGGCGCCCACGGGGTCGATGGAGGCATCGCGCGAGATGACTGCCATTTTCGCGCGGCTGCCGGGGTCGCGGGAGACGGCCTTGATCTCGATGATGCCGTCGTAAATTTCCGGCACTTCCTGCGCGAACAGCTTGGCCAAAAAGCCAGGGTGGGAACGCGAGAGGAAAATCTGCGGGCCGCGCGGTTCCTCACGCACATCGTAGATGTACGCGCGCACGCGGTCGCCATTCTTGAGGTTCTCGCGCGGGATGCACTCATCGCGGCGCAACAGCGCCTCGGCCCGGCCGAGATCGACCATCAGGTTACCGTATTCGGTGCGTTTGACCACACCGTTGATAACCTCGCCCACGCGGTCCTTGAACTCGTTGAACTGTTTGGAGCGCTCATATTCACGCACGCGCTGCACGATCACCTGCTTGGCGGTCTGCGCGGCGATGCGGCCGAAATCGATCGGCGGCAGCGGGTCCACCAGGAAGTCCCCCACTTCTTTCTCGGGCGCGAATTTCTTGGCGATATTGACGGGGATCTGGGTTTCCTCATTCTCCACCGTCTCGACGATCTCGGTCCAGCGGGAGAGGCGGACATCCCCGGTCTTGCGGTCGATAACGGCGCGGATGTCTTTCTCGTGCCCATATTTGGCGCGGCCGGCTTTCTGGATGGCCTGCTCCATCGCCTCCAGCACGTCATCGCGTTCGATCTGCTTTTCCCGGGCCACGGCATCTGCGACAAGCAGCAATTCCGGGCGGTTGACGGAGGTGTCCATGCGATCCTCTAATTTGTCACTTTGGGTTGGGTGGTGAAGGCAATCAGCGCGTCGGTCAGCAAGAGCTTGGCCTTTTTGATGTCGGCGCGGGGAAGTTCAATGGTTTCGCCGGTTTCCAGTTCCAGCCTGGCGGTTTGGTCGTCGGCACCCGCCAGCTTGCCGGTGAAGCGCTTGCGCCCGCCAGGGCCGGGGAAATTCAGCTCGATGCGTGCCTCAAACCCCGCGTAATTGTTGAAATCCTTAAGCCGGGTAAGTGGGCGGTCAATGCCCGCGGACGAAACTTCCAGGTGCCAGGCGCTGCTGATCGGGTCTTCCACATCCAGCACGGCGGAAAGCAGGCGGGAGATTTTTTCGCAATCCTCCAGCGTGAAGGAGGTGCCATCGGCCCGGTCGGCCATTACCTGCACGGTCGGCGTCTCGGTGCCCATTACCTGCACGCGCACCAGCTCATAACCCTGGGCTTCCAGCGGGTCCATGATGATGTCCGCGATGCGGCCCTCAAGGCCGGTATGGGTTGGGCGGTTTTCAGACAAAAGCAAAAATCCAACAAAAAAGGCGGCCCGTTAAGGCCACCCTGTGAAACAGCGGGTATTTGTTGGTGCCTATGTACGCCCAGGGGCCAGAAAGGGCAAGGGGTGATTCGCCCGCTGCTTCAACCCGCTTCTGCTTTGAAACGCTGCCACCCCTGCGCCCTTAATGTGCAGGCGGGGCAGGCGCCGCAGCCATAGCCCCAGCCATGCAATGTTTCACGCTCGCCTTTATAGCAGCTATGTGAGCCTGTGCGGATCAGCTCCACCAGCGCCGCGCCACCCAGCTCCCGCGCCATCTCCCAGGTTGCCGCCTTGTCGATCCACATCAGCGGTGTGTGCAGCGCGAAGCGGCTTTCCATGCCCAGGTTCAGCGCCACCTGCATCGCCTTCACCGTATCGTCCCGGCAATCCGGGTAGCCGGAGTAATCCGTCTCGCACACGCCGGTGACGATATGCTTGATCCCGCGCCGGTAGGCGATGGCGGCGGCGAAGGTGAAGAACAGCAAGTTCCGCCCCGGCACGAAAGTGTTTGGCAGCCCGTTCGCCTGCATGGCGATTTCGGCATCCTGGGTGAGCGCCGTATCGCTGATCTGGCCGAGCACGGAGAGGTCGATCACATGATCCTCCCCCAGTTTTTCGCCCCAGGCCGGGAAACCGGCGGCAAGACCAGCCCGCAGCGGGGCGCGCACGTCCAGCTCCACCCGGTGGCGCTGGCCGTAATCGAAGCCCAGCGTCTCCACCCGGTTGAAGCGCGAGAGCGCCCAGGCCAGGCAGGTGGCGGAATCCTGCCCGCCGGAAAACAGCACCAGTGCGGCGTTCGGGTCCAGGGTCATGCGGCCTCTGGTCCAAAATAGGTGCAGCGATCATGGTTCGAGGCGCGGGAGATGCTAACCCGGTGCAAGGCCGGGCAGGCGGGGGCGAGGCGCCGCCAGATCCAGGCGCAGAGATTTTCCATGGTCGCGGGGCCGAGATCCGGCACATCGTCCAGAAAGCGGTGGTCCAGCGCGTCGCGGGTGGAGTCGAGCAACCGCCCCAGCAGCCCCACATCCATCACCATGCCGGTGGCCGGGTCGGCATGGCCTCGTATCGTCACCTCCGCCAGATAAGTGTGGCCATGGATGCGGCGGCTGGATTCAGCTTCGATCTTGCGGTCCAGCGTATGTGCGGCATCGAAGATGAATTGCTTGCTCAGCTCGTACATCAGCGGATTCCCAGGAATTTATGCGTCTGCAGGCAGAGCCGCCAGCGCGGATGGGCCATGCAGTAAGCCACCGCCGCTTGCGTGTTGGCGGCCTGGTTGGGGCCGTCCATCGGCTGCAGCAGGAAATGGGTGAAGCCGAGCGCCTCGAAAAGCGCCGGTTCCGCGCCCATCTG
>JAGXAO010000165.1 GCA_018971565.1 Rhodospirillales bacterium | reverse complement strand
ATGTCGATATAGCCGTGGGTGAGGTCGCAGGTCCAAACGGTAGCGTGGCCGTCGCCGAGGCCGATATCGACGGTGATTTCGATCTCGCGGCCTTTCATATGCGCCACCACCGGGGTTTCGTCGTAGCCTGGCACCACGCCGCCGGCCTGGGCCATCCATACGCCGCCCACGGCCACGCCGAGCTTGTCCCGGTCCGCCGGTTCGCCGGCTTTGCCCACGGCCATCACGATGCGGCCCCAGTTTGCATCCTCCCCCGCGATGGCGGTTTTCACCAGCGGGGAATTGGCGATGACCATGCCGATGCGCTTGGCGGAGGCGTGGCTGACGGCACCCTCCACCTTGATGGTGACGAGTTTCTGGGCACCCTCGCCGTCGCGCACCACCAGCATCGCAAGGTCGTGCAGAACCTCGTGCAGCGCCCGGCGGAAATCCGCCAGCTGGGCGGCGTCATCGGTGGGTTTGTTGCCCGCCTGGCCGGTGGCGAAGAGCAGTACGGTGTCTGAGGTTGAGGTGTCTGAGTCGATGGTGACGCAGTTGAAGGTGCTCTCCACGCTTTTGGAGAGCATCGCCTGCAAGGCGGGGGCCGGAATCGCGGCATCGGTGAAGATGAAGCTCAGCATCGTCGCCATGTCCGGCGCGATCATGCCCGAACCCTTGGCGATGCCGTTGATCCGCACCTCTTTGCCGCCCAGCCTTGCGGTGCGGGTGGCGGCCTTGGGGAATGTGTCTGTTGTCATGATGGCGGAGGCAGCCTCGGCGAAGCGGTCCGCCGCGAGGTTCGCCTTCAGCCCACCCATCGCCGCGACGAGCTTTTCCACGGGCAGTTTTTCGCCGATGACGCCGGTGGAGGCGAGGAATACTTCACCCGGCTGGGTGCTGAGTGCGGCGGCAGCGGCGCGGGCTGTTTCCTCCACGGCGCGGGCGCCCGCCGCGCCGGTGAACACGTTGGCATTACCCGCATTTACCACCAAAGCGCGGGCGGTGCCGCCGGGCAGCACCTCCCGGCACCAGGAAACCGGCGCGCCGGGGCATTGGTTGCGGGTGAACACCCCCGCAACACTGGTGCCCGCGGCAAATTCGGCCAGCAGCACGTCAGTCCGCGCTTTATAGCGGATGCCCGCCGCCGCCGTTGCCAGCCGCACGCCCGCGATGGGCGGCAGTTCCGGCAAGGGCAGCGCCAAGGGCGAGACGGGGAGCTGGCCTGCCATATGGCTTACTGACCGCTGGGTGCGGCCGCGGTTTGCGGCACTGGCTTGCCATCCGACCCGTAGACAACGATTTTCACCTTGCCGCGGACATTGTTCAGCGTGTCCTGCACGGCCTGGTCGGTCATTTTCTGGCGAATCTGGTCTTGCACATCGGCGAAAGCCGGGGTGGGGGCGGTGCGGTGGCCTTCGTTCAGAATCACGTGCCAGCCGAACTGGGTATGAACCGGGGTTTTGCTGTATTCACCTTTCTTCAGCGCAAAGGCGGCGTCCGCGAAGGCGGGCACCATCTCGTCTTTGGAGAACCAGCCAAGCTCGCCGCCATTTTTGGCGCCGGGGTCGATGCTGTCTTTCTCCGCCAGCTTGGCGAAGTCCGCGCCCTTGTTGAGCTGCTTGATAATATCCTGCGCCTGCGCCTGGGTGGAGACGAGGATCTGGCGGGCATCCACCTGTTCCGGGCCGGGCTTGCCTGCGTAATCGCGATTATATTCGGCCTGCACGGCGGTGTCTGTCACCTGCGCGGA
>JAGXAO010000083.1 GCA_018971565.1 Rhodospirillales bacterium | reverse complement strand
AGCAGCGGCACGAAAACCAGAATTGTCGTGAGCGTGCCGATAATATCCGGCGCCATAATCTCCCGCAGGCCCCGCCAGATACCGGGCCAGGTTTCGTCGCCCGCCTCCCAGCGGTGGAAAATACTCTCCAGCACGATGATGGAATCGTCCGCCACCAGCCCCAGAGCCACGATGATGGCGCCGAAAGTGAGCAGGTTGAGGCTCTGCCCGGTAGCGTACAGCCCGGCGATGCCCAGCAGCAGAGAGGCAGGGAGAGACAAGGCCAGCAACCAGGCGCCGCTGCCTGCCCCCAGCACGGCCAGCAGCCCGGCAATGGCCAGCACACCGCCGATGAACAGGTTGCGGCGCAAATCATTGCTCGTGGCCGCTACCAGATGGCCTTGATTGTAGATTCGCACCATGGAAACGCCTGGCGGCAGCGCCACGGATTTGATGGCCACCGCCAGCGCCCGGGTGACAGGCAGGGTGGAGGCACCCTGCTGTTTGAAAACCACGAGCGCGATGGCGGGTTCGCCATCCAGCAATTCGCGCTGATGCACGGGCTCGGTGCCGTGCACGATACGCGCCAGCGCCCCCAGCGGAATGGGCCCATGCGGCCCCATTACCGGCACTTGCGCCAACGCCGCGGCATTTGGGGCGTTGCCGAAGGTAATGAGAGAATCCGTGTGCCCAAGGCTGAGCGAGCCGCCCGGCACCAGCATCGCCTCTCCGGCCAGCGCCTGTTGTAAAGCCTGCACGGAAACCCCGGCCTGTTGCATGGCGGCGAGGTTGGGCTGCACCCAAAGCGCTTCGTCCCCCAGCCCGGCGGTGGTGACAAGCTGCACGCCAGGCACCGCGCGCAGGGCTGGCACTAATTGCATGGCCACGGCCCGCGCCACGGCCGCCTGCGAGGTGCCGGGGGCGAAGCGCACGGCATAATCCGCTACCTCGTTGATGGCATTGCCCATGATCTGCGTGAAAGGCTGCGCACCGGGCGGCAGGCTGGTCTGGGCACGCTCAATGGCGCCATTCACCGCCTGCAAATCCGCCTGGGCGCTGGTGGTGGCGGCAAAGCGCATGTCGGTTTCCACCAGCCCGTCGCTGATGGTGCTGCGGACATTGGAAACGCCCGGCAGGCCGAGCAGCACGCCCTCCATTGGGGTAGCTACCATGGCCTCCATATCCGTAGCAGTGGTGCCGGGCAGATGCACCGTCACGCTTACCTCGGGATAGTTGAAGGCGGGCAGAACTTCCTCGGGGATGTTGAACAGGGCGAACACCCCGTAACCGAGCAAGGCGGCATAGATCATCAGCCACAAAGCCGGGCGGCCAAGCAGGCGGAGAAATGCATCTGGCATGGCTTAATCCGGCGGCTGATATTGAGAGGCGATACCGTGATGGTAGAGCAGCGCTGCATCCTGGACGATGACCTGATCCCCGGCGTCAAGACCTGATAGAATGGGTGTTTGCGTGCCCTCGGCCTCGCCCGGCACCACCGGCACGGCGTGGTCGCCCTTGGCGGTATGCAGCATCACCCACCAGCGCCCGGCATCCATCACCAGGGCCTCGCTGGGCACCAGCAGCACTTGGCGCGGCGGCAGTGCGAGGCTGAGCGTGCCGGCCTCGCCCGGTGGCAAACCCGCACCTGAGAAGGCCAGAATCACCCCGCCATCGGGCTGGCTGGTGAGCACGCCGCGCAGGGTGAGAGGCAAAGCGGGCGTGCCATCGGCGGGGATGAACTGCGCGGCCATGCCAGGGGAAAATGTGGCTGCCTGGGGACCGTAGAGCACGGCCTTTACCCAGGCTCCGGCAGTGGGCCGTATCACAGCCACGGCCTGGCCAGGCTGCAGGGCTGCGCCCGGCCCGGCGGCAAGGCTCAGCACCTGCCCGGCTACCGGACTTTGCAGGCTGGAGGCCGCGCGCAGCGCCGCAAGGCTAGCCCGTGCGGCTTGCGCATTGGCCTCGGCCTGCGCCACCGCCGCTTTCGTTGAGAGATGGTCGGCAAACTTGCCGCGCTCCGCCGCCAGTGCAGCGTTGGCGGCATTGCTTGCCCCTTCCGCCGCGGCCAGCGCCGCCGCGATCTGCGGGCCTTCAAGACGGCCTATGGCCTGGCCGGCGTTCACAGCTTCGCCAGGCGCCACGGAGAGGCTGGTGAGTACACCCGCTTGCAGGGCGGTGATGGTAACGGCGGTGCCAGGCTGCACAGATGCAAAACCGGATAGGATGGACGCCTGTTGCGTGGCCCGCACCGTTACCCAGCCGGCCGGGGCCTGCGCGGAGACGGCCAGGGCAGCCAGCATGAGCCAGAGCGGCGCGTATCTTGAATGTTCAGTCATCCAGCCTTGATAAGCCCGCCCGTCGGGCAAAACGGCGCTATTTCGATGATAATTTTATCATTTTCAGGCCTCGATGGGCGGAAACCGCAATGTTACCCGCGTGCCCTGCGCCGGTGCGCTCTCAACCGCCGCCCGCCCGCCATGCAACTCCATGATCGAGCGCACGATGGACAGCCCCAACCCCGAGCCTTGTGCCGCCTTGTGGCCGCGCGCCGGGTCCGTCTGATAAAAACGGTCGAACAGACGTGGCAAATGCTCGGGCGCGATGCCCGGCCCCTGATCGGAAACGGCGATCTCAACCCCGCTGGCGGGGCCGCCCGAGATGGCCAGCACAATCTCCGAGCCCGGCGGCGCGTGGCGCACGGCATTGGCCAGCACGTTGCCCACCGCCTGGCGGAGGAGCAGCGTATCCGCATAAAGCGTGGCAGCCCCTTCAATGCGGATACGCAAACCCTTGGGCCGGGCCTGAGCCTCGTACTGCGCTGCCACCCAGGCGCAAATCTCGCTTGCCTCGCAACGTTCATGGCGCAGCGCGTGGCTGGGGTTTTCAACCCGCGCCAGAAACAGCAGATTCTCGATGAGCCCGGTGAGGCGCTGGCCATCCTCCAGCGCGGAAGCGATGGCGGCGCGGTATTCCGCCTCGCCGCGCGGGCGGGTGAGGCAGACTTCCAGGCTGCCATTAAGATTGGAAAGCGGGGTACGCAATTCATGCGCGATGTCCGCCGAGAAACGGGAGAGGCGTTCGAAGCTGGAGTCGAGATTGTCCAGCATCTGGTTGAACACCTGCACCAGCCCGGTGAGCTCGCGTGGCCATGGCGGGTTCTGCGGAATGCGGCGGGAAAGTTGCGCGGGGGTGATGCTTTGCGCCACCTTGGCGATGCGCGTGACCGGCGCCAGCGCGTGTGCGGCAGCCAGCCGGCCGGCCCCCAGCAAAAGCGGCACCATGAGCAGGAAGAACACGGCCAAAGCGCGGTGGAAATCGGTCAGCAGAGCCTCGTCGCGCGTGATGTCCAGCCCGATTTGCAAAGCTACGTTTTGCGGCCCTTGCAAAGGCAGACTGGTGAGCAGCCAGTACGTGTTGTTGGTTTGATAGGGGAGGAGCGTTAGAGTCTGCGCGCCATGCGCGGCGGGGAACATGGCGGCGGGCAGCAACACGTCCATGCCCGGTGTCTTTCCGGCCTGCTGTCCCGCCACCATCACCCTGGCCTCATAGGCACGTAGCCGGGCACCATCGGTCTCTTTCAAAATCTCATTGATGAGCACGTTCGGTGTGCCGCCGCCTTCGTTCAGATCGTCTTGAAATTCCGCCGCTTTTGCTTGCAGAAAATCTCGGTGAGCAGAAGCAAAATTCGCCTCCAGCTTCCAGTTGGCCAGCAGCGCGAACAACCCCACCGCCAGCAGCGCCCCCAGCGTGTACAGCAAGGCGAGGCGCCCGCTGATGGAAAGCGGGCGGAGGGAGGGAAACCTCATATATCCAGCACATAGCCGGTGCCGCGGATGGTGTGCAGCAGAGCGGTTGCGAAGGGTGCATCCAGTTTAGCACGCAGGCGGCGCACCAGCGCATCCACCGCGTTGGATTGTTGATCGTAAAACACGCCCCAGATTGCCTCAGCGATGAGGGTGCGCGAAAGCACCCGCCCCTGGTTGCGCGCCAGCAACAGCAAGAGCGCGTATTCCTTCGAGGTGAGTTGTAAGACCTGCCCGGCACGAGCGACACGGTGGCGCAGCGTGTCGATCTCCAGATCAGCCACGGCCAGCATGCCGGAGCTGGGTGCCGCCTTCGGCAACCGTGCCAGATTACGCAGCCGGGCCAGTAGCTCCGCGAAGGCGAAGGGTTTGATGAGATAGTCATTGGCGCCAAGGTCGAGGCCGCGCACCCTATCCTCCACATGGTCCCGCGCGGTGAGGAACAGCACCGGCGTGGCCCGCCCGGCGGCACGCAGGCGTTTGAGCACCTCCCAGCCGTCCAGCCCGGGCAGCATCACGTCCAGGATGATCGCATCGAAGGTCTCAGCCAGGGCCAGGGCCAGGGCGTCCGCGCCGTTGCCTACCGCGTCCACGGCATGGCCGTCCTCACGCAACCCCTTGGTGAGGTAGTCGATCGTCTTCTGTTCGTCCTCGGCCAGTAGAAGCTGCATAGTTTAATCTTCATGTGCAATCACGGGATCGTACATCCGGACAATGAAGAAGAAAATGAGGCAGTAGTTAGCAGGGAGTAAAATCTTGCAAATCTCCACCTTACGGGCCGGGGCTGGCCGTCGAAACAAATATTGGCATGAATGCACCCAAGGCAGCAAAGCGGCTGACAGGGTGTAGCTATGAGGTGTCAGCGTGATTCTAATAGACGTCTTTGCCGTACCGTTTATCCGCTGACATTTTCTGCACGTATTGATCTGCCGCCTGAGAGCTTAAGCCCCCATGTGTTTGGATAATTTCCTTCAAGGCGGAGTCGACATCCTTGGCCATGCGGCTGGCGTCGCCACAGACATAGAAATGCGCCCCTGCCTCAAGCCACCGCCAAAGTTCCGCCCCTTGCTCGATCATCCGATGCTGAACGTAGATTTTTTCAGCCTGGTCGCGTGAGAAGGCGGTATCCAACCGGGAAAGAATGCCGGCAGTCTGCATCGCTTCCAACTCGTCACGGTAATAGAAATCGTATGCGGCACGTTGCTCGCCGAAGAACAGCCAGTTCTTACCTGTTGCCCCTGTGGCTTTGCGCTCGTGCAGGAAGGCACGGAACGGCGAGATTCCGGTGCCGGGCCCAACCATGATCAAAGGCAGGGCTTTATTTTGAGGTACGCGGAAATGTGATGCTTTTTGCAAAAAAACTCCTATGTCGGCAGCATCGGCACGGTCGGCCAGGAAGGTGGAGCAAACCCCACTTCGGGGCTCACCCTCGCAATTGTAGCGTACGGTGGAGATGGTGAGGTGAATCTCTTCAGCATGCACCTTGGGACTTGAGGCAATAGAATAAAAGCGCGGCTGTAGGCGCTTCAACACCGGCAGCAGCTCTGCGGGGAGGACGTCGATTGGGAAGGCCGTCAGCAGGTCGATGATCTGCCGCCCCCATAACCAATCCTTCAGTGCCGCCTTTTTTTCGGGCTTTGAAAGTTCAGCAAGCGCATCGCTGCCCGTACGGCCGACAATGAATTGCAAAAGACCCGGCGTGATGCGGGCAATTTCATAATGCTTGGTGAGCGCCTCAGCAACCGGCATATCCCCGGCTTCCTTCACGGAGACGATATGCTCACCATGCCATTTCAGTGCGGTGAGAATATCGGCAACCAGACCGGGGCAATTGACTGGCCAGACGCCGAGCGCATCGCCAGCTTCGTATTCCAACCCCGTACCTGCAATATCGAAAACAATCTGACGCGTTTCCTTTGAGGACCCCTCATGGCTAAGCAGGCGATTGATTTTTAATTGCGTACGCAAAGGCTGATGCCGGCTATATGTGACCGTTGTTGGGTTTCTTTCAGTAATGCCGCCCGCTGGTACAAGCGCGCGGACTTCCGCGGAGGCCGAAACACCGGCCAACGCTTTGACAGTATTCTCAAGCCATATATTGGCGAGGTCCTCATACTCCGGTTCGCAATCGGCGCGTTGCACCAGGCGCCTGGCGCCGAGCATTTCCAACCGGGCATCGAGATTGCGGCCGAAACCGCAGAATTGATTATAATTGGAATCTCCCAACGCCAGAACTGCGTATTGCATGGCTTCAAGCTGAGGGGCATGGTCCGTTTGCAGGTCGCGCCAGAACACATCTCCACTTTCAGCGGGATCTCCGTCGCCAAAACTGCTTGCGATGAATAATACGCGCTCAATATTTTTTAGTCTGTCGACGCCGAAGGCATTCATCGAGCTGAGTGTCACTGCATAGTTTTCAGCTTTCAAGCGTTCAGCACATCTGGCGGCAAAGTTTTCCGCGTTACCAGTCTGGGTCGCCCAGAGAATAGCGATGGATGCTGCTGATTGCAGCGGTTCGACTGGCCCAACGGCGGCATGTGCGCCGGTGCGGCAGAATAGACCGGCCAAGATACCGTCCAGCAGGATCCGGCGCGACGGTTCGATTGGCGCACCCGGCGGCAATGCGGGCACCGCAAGGAGCCCCTCGCCTGCATCGAGCTTCATACCCTGAATAAAACCTTGCAGATAGAGTTTCTCGACCGGAGTGAGTTCCGGCTCCACCGCAGCCTCCAGGCCCAGCATTTGGGAGAAACGATCGATGCTGTTCATGTCATTGGCCTTCACATCATTGCCGGCGTGGTGTTCGGTGGCGTTTTTCGGAAGGACCGTGGCCGGTATGGTCTCTCCGGGCTGGTCAATACGTGTCAGTGCCACAGCGCAGAACTTGAACTCGGGTTGTAGCGAAATAGGATCGACAGCGTCGTTAGTGAGAGCATTGACCGCGAGGTCATCACCAAACACGTCATTCCAATGGAAGGGCGAAAAACAATTGCCGGTGCGTACGCGGTCCGTTATCTTGGCGGGCAGAATCGCCTTCCCCCGTCGTGAGCGCAACTGCACGTGGTCCTTGTTGTCGATGCCCAAGATACTGGCATCTTCAGGATGAATTTCAATGAATGGACCAGGATTGAGCTTATTGAGGGTGGTGATTTTGCCGGTTTTGGTGAGTGTGTGCCACTGGTGTTGCAACCGTCCGGTATTGAGCACGAAGGGATAGGCTGAGTCCGGTAATTCCGCTGGCGGCATATGCGGGCGCGCCAAGAATACAGCCCTCCCGGTCTCGGTGGCGAACACGATCGCCGGGGAATCTTCATTTTTCTTTGTTTTAAGAGTCTGACTCACACCGTTATTGAGATAGCGGATCGGATTACGGGCATGTGGTTGATCTGGCGCACACGGCCATTGCATCGGCCCCTGCCGCAGGCGTTCATATGAAGCGCCGCGTATATCGTAGCCCGTTTTTGGATTCCAGGCGCCGCGGATTTCATCGAATATTTCGGCAGCAGATTGATAACTGAAACCATCGGCAAATCCCATTTCACAAGCGATGCGCGCGATGATGGCCCAATCGGCCATTGCGTCTCCTGGCGGGCATACGGCCTGCTGCATCAAGGTGAGATTGCGTTCGGAATTGATCATGACGCCATCGGCTTCGGCCCAGAGCGCGCCGGGGAGCAGCACGTCAGCGTAGATATTTGTTTCTGTGTCCAGAAACGCGTCCTGTGCGATGACCAGTTCCGCCGCTTTCAATCCTTCGATGACATTGCTGCGGTTGGCCATGCTGGCTACCGGATTAGTACAGATGATCCAGCAGGCTTTGATCTTCCCGGTTTTCATGTCGTCGAACATGGCTACCGTGCCGCCGCCGCCCGTTTTGCGCAATGTGCCCGGAGCCAATTGCCACATCTGTTCCACAAAGGCGCGATCGCTATCGGCAGTGGTGGAACGCTGCCCCGGCAGGCCGGGGCCCATATAGCCCACCTCCCGGCCGCCCATGGCGTTGGGCTGGCCGGTGAGGGAGAAAGGCCCGCTTCCGGGCCGGCAGATTGCGCCGGTTGCCAAATGCAGGTTGCAAATGGCATTTGTGTTCCAGGTGCCGTGCGTGCTCTGGTTGATCCCCATGGTCCAGCAGCTCATCCACTCCCGTGCTTCACCGATCCAAAGTGCCGCCTGTTCTATATCCGCCTGCGGAATACCCGTGATCGCGGAAACTTTCTCCGGTGCGTATGCATTCAAAAACGCCGGCATATCGTCCCAGCCTTGCGTATGCTTTGCGATGAAGGTGAGGTCGATCTGGTCGTTCTTTACCAGCAGGTGCAAGAGACCGTTCAGTAAGGCCAGGTCGGTTCCGGGTTTGATCTGCAGAAACAGATCGGCTTTCTCGGCGGTGGCGCTGCGGCGCGGGTCAACGACGATAAGTTTTGCGCCCGCCTTGACGCGATCCATCATCCGCAAAAACAATATGGGATGGCAATCGGCCATATTGGCACCGATCACGAAGAACAGATCGGCCTTGTCAAAATCCTGATAGGAACCCGGAGGGCCGTCAGCGCCGAGGGATAGTTTATAGCCACTGCTGGCACTGGCCATGCACAGGCGTGAATTGGATTCGATATGCTGCGTGCGGATAAAACCCTTGGCCAATTTGTTGGCCAAATATTGTGCTTCGAGAGACATTTGCCCGGAAACATAAAACGCGATGGCATCTGGCCCGTGTGTGTCTAATATCTGGCGCAGCCGGCCGGCGGTTTGGGTAATCGCGTCATGCATGGCAACGGGTACCTGGCTTCCCGTTTGACGGTTCCGCACATAGGCGCTTTCCATGCGCCCGGATTCGGTGATGACCTGGCCGCAGGTATTCCCCTTCGTGCAAAGCCTGCCAAAATTTGCAGGGTGGGTTTTGTCTCCTATAACCTTGACGACGCGGTTGCCAGCGACCTGCATGACGATGCCGCAACCGACCCCGCAGTAAGGGCAGACGCTCTTTACCGTTTTATTCGTCATGCGTCCGGCTTCAGAAAGCCACCGAACTGGCGAGATGGTGCGCAGTGCCGGTAGCCCTTGTGCCGCGCAGCGCGTCGCCCACCAGTATAAGCACCGGTCCAGGCGCGGGCTGTGAAGCATGCAGGCTGGGCAGGCTGGCAATGGTGGCGAACAAATGGCGTTCATCAGGTAGGCTGGCATTTTCGATGAGTAGCGCCGGCATGGACGGTTCCATGCCGGATTCGATGAAATGCGCCGCAAGCCCAGGCAAAGTATCGCCTCCCATGTAGATGGCGAGCGTGCCGCCGGATTTGGTAAGAGCGCAGAAATCATGGTTGGGCAGACCGCCATCGGCGCCGTGGCCGGTGATGATGTGGAGTGAACGGGCTATGTTTCGACATGTTAGGGAAATTTTTGTACCAGCTGCGGCGGCGCAAGCCGCGGTAACTCCAGGGATGATTTCGAATTCTATATTTTGAGTACGTAACGCTTC
>JAGXAO010000082.1 GCA_018971565.1 Rhodospirillales bacterium | reverse complement strand
GCGGTGGTTGCGGCCAGGGTGGCCATTGCCACGGTAAGCCAGAGCCGGTCTGGCAATGCCTGCCCGCGCAGGTGCCGGATGAGGGCCGTGAGCAGAATGAGCGCGGCGGCGGGCAGAGCCAGCAAAGAGGGTGAAGCAGCGGCCTGGAACAGCAGGCGCAACCCTTGATGCTGGTGCCAGAAAGCGGCCACGGGTTTGTCGACAAACAGGATGCACAGCACGCAGGCTGCGGCCAAAGCCCCCGCCGCCGCGCCGTACAGCAGCGGCGTGCCGTTTGCGCGCGGTTGGGCCATGGTTAAGGCAGCAGCACGGTGCTGCCCGTGGTCTGCCGGGCTTCCAGCGCGGCATGGGCGGCGGCTGCCTGTTCAAGCGGGAAGGTCTGGTTCACGTTAATGGTCAGGGCGCCAGAGAGAACGGCGCCGAACAAAGCAGCGGCGCCGGTCGCAAGGTCCTGCGAAGCCGCCATGTAGGTGGCAAAGCTTGGCCGGGTAAGAAACAGGCTGCCCTTGGTCACGAGGGTCGAAATCTCGAAGGGAGGCACCGGGCCGGAGGCATTGCCATAACATACCATCAGGCCCAGCGGCGCCAGGCAATCCAGGCTGGCGTTGAATGTGTCCTTGCCCACACTGTCATACACCACCGGCAACATGGCGCCGCCGGTAATCTGCTTTACCTCCGCGGCCAGGTTCGCATGGCCGATAATCGCGTGCGCCGCGCCATTGGCCTTGATAAGCTCCGCCTTGGCTGGGGATGAGACAACGCCGATCACCTCGGCCCCGAGATGTTTGGCCCATTGGCACAGAATAAGCCCCACCCCACCGGCCGCCGCGTGTACCAGAATTTTCTGCCCCGGCTGCACCTTGAAGGTCCGGTGCAAAAGAAAATAAGCCGTCAGGCCGCGCAGCATCATCGCGGCTCCGGTTTTGCAGTCAATTCCGTCCGGCAGCTTCACCAGCCTGTCGGCGTTTATCACCCGCTCTGTCGCGTAAGCGCCGAGCGAGCCGCCCGCATAGGCAACACGGTCTCCGGGGGCGACATTTGTCACTTTCTCGCCCACCGCCAGAACCTCACCAGCGCCCTCTATGCCCAGCGTGGCGGGCAACGCTGTTTTATACAGTCCTGTGCGGAAATAGACGTCGATATAGTTCACCCCCACCGCCTCATGCCGGATCAGCGCTTCCATCGGGCCGGGTTGGGGGGTGGGAAGCTGTTCCCATTTCAGCATCTCTGGCCCGCCATGGGCGTGGATGCGTATGGCTTTGCTCATGCCTGGGCCGCCTTGGCCCGGCTTTCCAGCGCGAGCAGCAGGCGTTTGGTCTCCAGCCCATTACCGCCGGAATAACCGCCAAGGCCAGAAGTTGCGAGCACGCGGTGGCAGGGAATGAGGATGGGAATGGGGTTGGCGGCGTTGGCCCCGCCTATAGAGCGCGCACTGCCGCCCGCCTCTCTGGCGAGTGCCGCGTAAGAGCGGGTTTGCCCATGCGGAATGGCGCGCAGCGCCGCCCATACCTTTTGGCGATAAGGCGTGCCCGCCGGGTTTAGCGGCAGATCTTCCGGCAGGGGGGCTTCACCGTCGAAATATGCATCCAGCGCCAGTTTGGCCTGGTGCAGCAAGGCGGAGGGGTCTTGCAAACTGCCCCACCCCCACTCCAGCGCCACAATGGCGTCATCCTCGGCGAACAGTGTCAAATCGCCGACCGGCGAATGCATGGAAAGTACGGCCATGCGCCCAAGGCTAGACAATGCGCCCCCCATGATCAAGCGGGGGGTCAAGCGGGCTTGCGGCGCGGCGGTTGCTTCCGGCAGATTGGCGGGCGCGATGGGGGTGGCAATGGCGCTGGGGCGGTTTGGTTTTTTCTATCTGCCGGGCTTGGCTTTGGGCCTGGCGCTGGCGGGTTGCGCCAGCGGGCCAAGGCTTGAATCCCCCTCGCATTTTGGCACAGCCACGCATCTTTCTTGCGTGCCTTATGCCCGCGCCGTTTCGGGTGTTCAGCTCGACGGTAACGCCTATGAGTGGTGGCGTGAGGCGGATGGAATTTATCCGCGCGCGCATCAACCGGTACCGGGTGCGGTCCTGGTTTTCAAACCGCATGGGGCGATGGATGTCGGCCATCTGGCGGTGGTAACGGCGATTGAATCGCCGCGCGAGGTGCTGGTGACGCAATCCAACTGGCTGCCGCACCGTATCGAGTATGACCAGCCGGTGGTGGATGTCTCGCGGGGCAATAACTGGTCCTTGGTGCGGGTGTGGTACGAGCCCGCCCACGCGCTGGGCATCACGCGCTACCCGGCCTATGGCTTCATTCTCCCGAACTGAGTAAGAGCGCCGGCATGATACGCGGCGCCTTTACCGTTGGAGCCTGGACGATGGCGAGCCGCGTGCTCGGCTTCGCGCGGGATATCCTGATTGCCGCCGTGCTCGGCACCGGGCCGGTGGCGGATGCGTTCTTCGTGGCGCTGCGGTTGCCTAATCTGTTCCGCCGGCTGTTCGGGGAAGGCGCGTTCAATGCCGCCTTCGTGCCCGCCATCTCCACCATTTTGCACAAGGACGGGATGCGCGCCGCCACCGAATTCGCTGAGGAGGCAACGGCGGTCATGGCCTTCTGGCTGGGCGGGATTACGATTCTGGGCGAGCTTTTCATGCCCTGGCTGCTCTATGTGCTGGCGCCGGGTTTTGGCGGGCAGGGCGGGCGGTTCGATCTGGCGGTGGGCATGTCCCGCATCATGTTTCCCTATCTGTTCTTCATCTGCCTCACCGCCTTGTTCTCCGGCGTGCTGAATGCGCTCAGCCGGTTCGCGGCGGCGGCGGCGGCGCCGGTGCTGTTCAATATCTTCATGATCGCCGCCATGCTCTGGCTGGCGCCTTATATGCACAATGCTGGCTATGCGCTTTCCTGGGGCGTGGTGGTTTCCGGCATCGCGCAACTGGCGCTGGTGCTGTGGGCCATCCGCCGCGCGGGCATGCGCTTCACCCGGCCGAAGCTGCAATTTTCTCCGCATATACGCCAGATGTTCAAGCGCATGGCCCCCGCCCTGGTAGGGGCGGGGGTAACGCAGCTGAACGTCTCTATCGACATCATCATCGCCACGCTGCTGCCCGCCGGGTCGGTCTCGGTCTTGTATTATGCGGACAGGGTGAACCAGCTGCCGCTGGGCGTTATCGCCACCGCCGCGGGCACGGCGCTGCTGCCGGCGGTGACGAAACATATCGCCCTGGGCGAGGCGGCGGAGGCTAACACCGCGCTCAACCGCGCCTTTGAATCCGTTTTGATGCTCACCTTGCCCGCCGCGGTCGGCTTGTCTGTCGCGGCGAAGGCGGTGATGGACGTGGCCTTTGTGCGCGGCGCCTTTACCGCCCATAACGCCGTGCTGGCCGGGCATTCGCTGGCGGCTTTCGCCATCGGGCTGCCGGTGTTCGCGCTCATCAAAATTTTAACCCCCGGCTTTTATGCGCGGGGCGACACGGTGACGCCGCTGAAGATCGGCGTGGCGGCGGTGGCGCTGAATCTGGGGTTGAATTTGCTGTTCATGCACCCGCTGAAGGCGGTGGGCCCGGCGCTGGCCACCTCGCTCTCCTCGGCGTTCAACGCGGCCTGGCTGTTCGCGCTGCTGGCCCGGCGCGGGCATTTCCGGTTCGATGCGCTCAGCCGCCGCCGCATTCCGCGCATTTTGCTCTCGGGCGCCATAATGGCGTGCGCCTTGTGGGGTGTTGAACGCCTGCTGCCGCCGGGGGTGACGACAATCCCTGAATTCCTGCTGCTGGTGCTGGTGGGGGCTGTGTTCTATTTCGGGCCGGGCACGGCGCTCAGCGCGTTCAATCCGCGCGAGGTTCTGGGCCTGCTGCGGCGGCGGCGCAAACCGGCGTAACGCCTTCACGAGACGGAGAGACAAAACATGGCCCGCATCTTCTCAGGCATTCAGCCCACCGGCATCGCCACGCTTGGCAATTATCTTGGCGCGCTGCGCAACTGGGTGGAGCTGCAGCAGGGGGAGGATGAATGCATCTATTGCCTGGTGGATCTGCACGCCATCACCACGTTTCAGGAACCCGCCGCCCTGCGGGAGCAAACCTACACCATGGCCGCCCTGCTGCTGGCCTGCGGCATAAAACCTGAGCGCAGCATTCTGTTTCACCAATCCGCCGTCTCCGCCCATGCGCGCCTGGGCTGGATTTTCAACTGTGTCGCGCGCATGGGCTGGTTGAACCGCATGACACAGTTCAAGGACAAAGCAGGGAAAGACCGTGAGGCGGTCTCCACCGGGCTGTTCGTGTACCCAAACCTCATGGCCGCCGACATCCACGCCTACCACGCTACTAAGGTGCCGGTGGGGGATGACCAGCTCCAGCATATCGAGCTGGCGAACGACATTGCCGAGAAGTTCAACCATGATTTCGGGGTGAGTTTCTTCCCGCGCATCGAGCCGGTGATTTTGAAGGAAACCGCGCGGGTGATGTCTTTGCGGGATGGCACCAAGAAGATGTCCAAATCCGACCCGTCGGACCAGTCCCGCATCAACATGACCGACGACGCGGACATGATCAGTTCCAAGATCCGCAAGGCAAAGACCGACCCGGAGCCGCTGCCGGATAATCTGGCAGCACTGGCGGAGCGGCCAGAGGCGCGTAACCTGCTCGGCATCTTCGCCGCCGTTTCTGGCGAGAGCCAGGAGGCGCTGCTGGCGCGCTTCGCGGGTGGCGGCTTTGGGCCGTTCAAATCCGCGCTGGCCGAGGCACTGGTAGCGCATGTGGAGCCGATTGGCCGCCGTACGCGCGAGTATCTGGCGGACAAGGCGGAGCTGGACCGGATTCTGCGCGAGGGTGCGCGCCGCGCCGCCGGCATCGCCGGGCCGATTGTGGAGAAAGCGGAGCGGATCGTCGGATTTTTGCCTGGCGCGGCATAACACGCTTAAGGTAAGCGCATGGTCTGGAAAACCGTCGCCCGGCATGTGCTTTCCCGCGCCGTGCCGCCCATCGCCCCGGATGCGGCGCTGGCGAAAACCCTGCGCGCCCGGCTGGAAGCGGCGGGGCAGAAGCGGCTGGGCCGCGCACTCGCCATCCGCCACGTGGGGGCGGGCAGCTGCAATGGCTGCGAGCTGGAACTGCGCGCCACCCAGAACCTGATTTACGACCTCACCCAATATGGGTTGAGCTTTACCCCCAGCCCGCGCCATGCGGATATCCTGCTCATCACCGGCGTTGCCGGGGTGAATATGCGTGAGGCGGTGGCCCAGGCCCGCGCCGCCATGCCAGACCCGGTTTTTGTATTGGCGGTGGGGGATTGCGCGGTGGATGGCGGCGTGTTCAAGGGCTCTCCCGCCGTGGCGGGAGGGGCTGATGCGTTCCTGCCCGTCGATCTGGTGATCGCGGGTTGCCCGCCCAGCCCGGCGCAGATTGTGCAGGGGCTTCTGGCGCTGGTGGAGGCGCATGCGGAGCCCGAAAAAATGGTTGTGATTGGTGACGGTGCATCCGGCTCCCGTCCGCAGGGGCGGGGTTGAGCGAGGTTTTCGTCATCGGCGCCGGGGGGCGTTCAGGCGCGGCCTTGTGCCGGGTGCTGCTCGGGCGCGGGGTGTCTGTCGTCCCCGTGCTGCGGAATGCGGCGCGCCTGCCCGCGGATATCGCCAGCCGGGTCCGGCAGCCGCGCATCGCCGATCTTTTCGGTGTTGAAACGCAGCTGCAAGCGGCTCTGGCGGGGGCGAAATATGTCGTCAACACCGCCCATGCCTCGCATATTCCCACCCTGCTTCGCGCCACGGCGCCGGAAACAGTGCTTATCAGCCTTGGCTCGACGCGTAAATTCACCCGTTGGCCGGATGCGCACGGCAATGGTGTGCTGCGGGGGGAAAAAGCGCTGCTGGAATCCGGGCGGGCAGGGATGCTGCTGCACCCGGCGATGATTTACGGTGCGCAGGGCGAGAATAATGTGCGCCGCCTGGCGGCTTTGCTGCGCCGGCTGCCGGTGGTGCCGCTGCCCGGCGGCGGGCGTGCGCTGGTGCAGCCGATCCATCAGGACGATGTGACGCGTTGCCTCGTGGCGGCACTTGGCCTGGCACAGAGCGGGCAGCTGACACAGCCGCGCGCGCTTGTCATCGCCGGGCCGCAGGCCGTGACCTATCGCGATTTCGCGGCAACCGTGGCGCGCGCGGCGGGGATCAAAATGCCGCCGGTCATCCCGGTTTCCGCAGCGCTGCTGATGCTGGCAGCACCCTTGCTGCGCCTGCTGCCGGGCATGCCAAACATCGGCAGCGGCGAAATCCGCCGCCTGCTGGAAGACAAAGCCTTCGACATAACGCCGATGCGGGAGATGCTTTCCGTCACCCCAGTGCCGTTGGAGGACGGGCTGCGCGGCTTGTTCAAATAATTTTATCTACAAGAGTCTTCACGGGTTTCAGCCGGGCAGCTTCAGCCCCGCCCAAAGCGGCGAGAGATACGGGTTGAACGCCGCACCCCCATTCGGCGCCAGGCGCGACTGTGTGAACAGGTAGTCTTCCATCTTCTGCTCAAGCACCGCCTGAAAAGCCATCGCATCCGCCACTCGCGAGCCGCCTGGCCGCGCGGGTCCAGGGGCGCTCCCGGCCATAGCGTTTCGCTTTGGGGAGACAACATGGCCACCAGTGCTGGGCAGGCCAGGCGGCGTGCCACCGCCCGCCGCGGGCGTGAATGCCTCCGGGCGCCCACCGGTCCTGATGGCGGCGCGGGAGCCAAAACGCCGCGCTTCGCGTTCCCCGCCCGCCGCCCACGCCATGCCCACGCGCCCGGCAAGCCAGCCACGCCACCTGCATTGTGGCGCGGCGGCAACGCGCCCCGGCGCTGCCCTTGAGGGGGTGGCGCCATATGCGGCAATTTCGGACTCAGCTTCATCAGCATGACATGCAGCCTCGCATGCGTGGATAAAGGTTTTTTGGCGGCACCCGCCCGGGCTTGAGAGATAGTATGCCGCGCTCGCTCGGCGGGGGATTTACCCGCCAAGTCAGAAGCTCTTTGTATGATTGTACTATGCTGGGCGGTCAGCCCAAAATCTTTACTTTTAAGATATGTTTGAAATACACCCACATTTGGCATTACTTCCTCGGTGGATATTCGGGCTCCAACTCCAGTTCCCCCACTATTTATACCGTCATGCCAAAACGCATATATATGGCCAGAGTCCAGACCCGCTTTTATTGCGGCATTCTTGCTGGCGATAAAATAGCTAACAGCGGCCTTCGCCTGAGCTGTTACGTTCCACCGGTTAGCGGCCGTTATCCCGTATTCAGCACCGGTTGAATTGGTGAATTGCCCCAGGCCAGACGCGGATGTCGTTCCAGCGGCAGCATCAGGATTAAAACCAGACTCATGTTTGACAATTGATAACAGCAGAGCCGTATCGCTGGTGTTCAGATTATGCGCGGCTGCTGCTTGAATAATCGCATCAATTGCCGCCGTCTGTGTTGCGGTGGAAGCGTCACCCCATATCCTGGAATTGCCTGCCACTTCTCCCGGGGAAATAACGATGGGCTCATTATAGTGGGACCATGCAACAGGATTCAGGTAAGCAAACCCTGGCGAAGCCAATAATTTATTTACGGCGCGGGGCATCATTCATCGCCACGTAGGCTTACTTTAGATATAACCTGAATATCGCGGGCTTTTGCCCCGAAATAGTCTTGAAGGCGGCTCGTTTTTTGAACGAGGATATTTTTCCCCTGTAAGTCGTATGTACGCAGTGCAATGCACCCATCATATTGGCAGCCCGGCGAATAGTATACGTCTACTGCAAATTTTCCGTTGCTTTCTATACACCAAACATAGTCTGCTATCGCCGGAACAACAAAATTCTGTGGAATTTTCTCAGCTGGCAGAGCGCGGTGAGACCCTGCTGCGGTATTGAAGTATAAGATGCTGTTGATGCAGTGACCTCCAGCAAATTTGGTGCAGGTCAGTACAATCTTTGTGGTTGAACATTGTAATACCACTGTATTTTTATCTCGTGCCTTCGCGGGCAAAGCTAATCCACTTATTACCAGCAAAATTATCAAAAAGTGAAATGTTTTGTTTTGCATTGTCTAGGGCAAGAAAGTTGGAGGAAGGGTATTCTTTTTATCGATTTTTTCCGTCATATGAACTGCCTATTTGCCTGATTTCGTAATGGTGAAGTCTTGTCCTGAAGCTTTGCAAGCACGGAGTATGTTTTGAGAGTATGATCGTTGCATTCGGCCTGCAAACGGTGCAACACCGTCGATAAGGCCCGTCCTAAGATCAACAGCGTAAGTATTATCCAGGTATTCCAGCACAGATAGTTCGTTCGGCGCGGGAAGCCAGAATATCAACTGGTTCTTTTCCGGCCAGTACACATAAGCAGAAAGAAAACTTCCGGCATTCTGGCCAATCACGCAGAAATGGTTCACTTTCCTGGAAGCTTGTTCGTTAACTAATTTTTGCAATTGCGTTGTAATATCCGCGAAGAGGGGCGAGCTTTTAATCGAAATCCAGTGCCCCTGGGTTTTCACGATTGTATACCTGTTTCCGAATTTATGGCAGTCCGCCACAACATTATCCACCCAACCCCATGTCACCAAATATGTGCTGGTGCCGACCTCGTCGTAATTATCAACAACATCACGTTTGAGGTCGAGAGGGTCACGCGACGCGACAATAGCACCTAGATTGGGTTGGGGCTCCCACAGCGTCAGTTGATGTTGATCAGGCCAATACACCAGCGCCGCCTCATCGGTCTGGTATGGTTCGCCACGATACAAAAATGATTGATTTCCTGGCCGGCAAAGACATTCACCAGAACCTGAAGTTCGGCACGAACATTGGCGAAGTCAGGGTTGCCCTTAATCGGGCGGTCCCAGTCATCTTCCGCATGCGCTGTCCGCCCGGCCGCGCAGCAAATCAGCACAACAAAAACGCCAAAAACACGGGCCAGGGTCTTTTTCAAAAGAACAATTCCCATAAACAAACAAGGTCAAATAGTCATTTATACTAACATTTTGACATGGTCAATGGATAGCCGGACCAGATGGTTGAAAGGAGGGGCTCCATGTACCTGCCAATCACGGGCACATGTCACCCCCCGCCCGAATTATCCCGGCAATTCCACCAGCACCCGCAACCCCCCGCCCGGGCGCTCCAGCAGGTTGATATGCCCGCCATGGGCAACGACGATATCCCGCGCGATGGCCAGCCCCAGCCCGGTGCCGCCGGGGTCCTCGCTCTCGAAAGGCTTCAACAGCGTCTCGCGTTTCTGCTCCGGTATGCCGGGGCCGTTATCGTCGATGAGGATTTGCACGCTGGCACCATTCCGCGCGGCGCTAACCCAGATCAGGCTGGCATGGCGGCGGGCATTGTCGATCAGATTGCTAAGGGCCCGCCGCATTGCCTCTGGGCGCAGCGTCAC